>CAVRNM010000312.1:0-9723 GCA_963722225.1 uncultured Verrucomicrobiae bacterium | reverse complement strand
CGACCAGGGAATTCTCCCCTGCCTCGAGATACTTCACCAGGCCGACCATGGTTCGGTTCACTTCCGTGGTGCCGAGCAACCATCCATTTTCTCGCGGCCGGACCGCGACCACTCCGGGCAACGCTTTCACCGAGCCGGCCTCGAGCGGACGGCGCGTCGAGATCGCGATGTACGAGCTGCCGCCAGCCCGCGCGATCAATTCATCCGGCGGGGCCGTGGCCACAATTCGCCCTTGATCGAGAATCGCCACGTGGTCGCACAGTTGGTGGGCTTCTTCCAGGTTCTGCGTGCTCAGCAATACCGTGTGGCCCGAGGCCCGCAGTCCGGCGATGATCTCGTGCAAGCCCCGGCGGGAATGGGGATCGAGCCCGACCGTCGGCTCGTCGAGAACCAGCAGGCGCGGTTGGTTGACTAAGGCCAGCGCCAGGAGCAATCGCTGCTTCTGGCCCTGGGAGAGCGAGTCATAAGTCGCGTCGGCCTTCCCCTGCAGGGCGAACCGATCCAGCAACTCATCAATCCGCGCCGGCGTGTGATAAAACGACGCGATCAGGGTCAGTGCCTGCCGCGAAGTGATCTTTTCCTGCAGCGCGGACGCCTGGATCTGCGCCCCCACGAGTTCCTTCGCTTGCTCGGGAAACGCCAGTGCGTCAATTCCACCGATCGCAATCCTGCCGGAATCCGGCCGGCGCAGACCAAGGATGCACTCCAGCGCCGTTGACTTGCCGGCGCCATTGGGCCCCAGCAGACCAAAGATCTCCCCCTCGACAACATCAAAGGTGATCCCGCCGAGCGCCACGACCGGACCATAGCGTTTGGTCAGATCGCGGACACAGACGCTCGAAGGCCGGGATCCTGGCATCGCGTTATGGAAAACGGTCTTCCGGTGGCGATGTCAACGGCAACCGGACGATTCCCCCGCCCCGCTCCGCCGGCGTTTTTCTTTGGCGAGGGAACATAGCCTGCCTCTTGCAGTTGACGTAGGGTCGCCGCTCGTCGGCGGACCGATTCCCCTGCATGATCCCCGCTTCGGGATGACACCGCTGCGTGGTGCCAAAGAAATGATACGACCGTACCACTGATTTGGCAGCCGGTCGGGCTTCCCGCCCTTCAGGCTGCTAAGAGCGGCGCGGCGTCAAAACTGAAGACTCCGGGCCGATTAGGACCCCACCAAATCCTGCTCGATCTGCTCGAGCGACTTCTGCTTTGTCTCCGGCAGGCGGCGCACGATGAAGAGGCCGCCGGCGACGCAGATCGCCGCATAGATCCAGAAGGTGCCCGCTGCGCCCAGCGTGCGGTTGAGCAGCGGAAACGTGTACGTCAGGATGAAGCACGCGATCCACAGCGACGTCACCGCCACTGACATCGCCGCGCCCCGGATCCGGTTCGGGAAGATCTCCGAGATCACCACCCAGGTGACCGGCGCGAGCGACATCGCATAACAGCCAATCGCGGCCAGCACCAGCAACAGCATCGGTGGTCCCTGCACCCCGCCATGATAGCAGGCGCCCATCGCCACGTAGACCACGGCCAGCCCCGCGGCGCCGCCGATCATCAGTGGTCGGCGGCCAAAACGGTCGACCGTGCCCAGCGCCACGAAGGTGAAGAGCAGGTTCACCGAGCCGGTCCACGCAATGTTCTTGAGCACGCTCGAGATGTCGTAGCCCGCCGCCCGGAAGATTTCCTCGGCGTAATTGAAGATGACGTTGATTCCGCACCACTGCTGGAACACCGCCAGGATCACTCCGAGCACCAGCACCCGCCGCATCCGGGGTTCGAGGAGATCCCGGAAGCGCACGTGCTGGATCTCCCCGCTCGCCAGCGTGGCCTGCACCTCGCGCACCTCCGCCTCCGCGTGGGCGGCCCCGCCGATGCGGGCCAGGATCGCCTGCGCCCGGTCCCCGCGGCCGTTTTTCACCAGCCAGCGCGGGCTTTCAGGAACGAAGAACATCCCCAGGAAAAACAGCAGCGACGGCGCCGCGGTGAGCGCGAACATCCACCGCCAGCCCTCCTGCCCGTACCAGGAATTCCGGATAAACTCGTCCGTCGCACCCGCCGGCAGGTTTCGCACGAGGAACCAGTTGACGAACTGCGCCAGCAGGATGCCGACCACGATGGTGAGCTGGTTGACCGAGACGAGTTTCCCTCGCAGCGCCGCCGGCGCCACCTCCGCGATGTACATCGGCGAGAGCGCCGAGGCCAGGCCGATGGCCACGCCGCCCAGCATGCGCCAGGCGACGAACACGGAGAAACCCGTTGCCAGCGCGTTGCCCAGCGAGGTCCCGGCAAACAGCAGCGCCGAGAAGATCAGCAGCCGCTTGCGCCCGAATCTGTCGCTCAGCGCCCCCGCCGCCAGTGAACCGACGAGGCAGCCGATCAGCGCGCAGCTGTTCGCCCAGCCGGAGAGCGCCGGATTGTTCAGCTCAAAGTAACGCTCGAAAAAAGGCTTGGCGCCGCCAATCACCACCCAGTCATAGCCGAAGAGCAGGCCCCCGAGTGCCGCCACGACAGAAATGAGCCAGATGTATCCGAGACGAATGTTCGCCACCGGAGCTGGGGCGCCGTTGGTGGGAGAAGCCGGGTTGGTGGTCATGGAAGGCGTTCGGAACTGGAAAATGGCGAGGACGGTGGCGCGCCGCAGCCGGGATCCTCAGCGGGTGAACAGTCCTCGCACTTGCGCCAAAGACAATTCCACCGCCGGCTCGAATCTCGGCCCCGCCGCATAGTGAAGCAGGCTGGCATTCAGCTGGCGGGTCACCGGATTGTCGTGCCTGCTCAGATCAATGCTGCAGATCAGCAGCCGGCCGCGACCAACGCGCGCCTCGATGACGAGCCCGAGACGGCGGTTGGTGGTCCAATCGTCGATCACCTGCACGATCGGGCGCAGCTCCGGCGGCAAGGCGTCGAGGATCATCGCGCCGGCGCGGCTCACCGCGTACCACCACTGCCAGTTGCTGAACGGGTCCGTCGGAAACTCCGCCAGCGCGGGGTGTTGCGGATCGCACAAAACGCCCAGCGTGGTGGGTGGCTGCCGGTTGGTCCACGCCGTGTTCCAGAAGATGCTGGAAAACCCGAGCACCACCGGCTGGCGGGTGGCGTTCCGCACGCGTTCCGGCGGAACCAGCAGCAGCACCCGCCCGCCAGCGTTCAGCGTGGCGATGGCATCGGCCGTGAGATCGTGCGCCATCGTAATTCCAGGTGGCACGGCGGCATCCATCACCGCTCGATAAACCCACACCTCCCAGTCGTTTTCGAAGCCGGTGCCCTCGAGTCCCAGCGCGAGTTTGTACCGGGCCGGCGCCGGCACGGTCTGCAGCGCAATGGTCACCCGGCCGAGCATCGTGGCGCAACCGAAGGGGATGTCCCGCGCCGGCAGGCGGCCGGCCGCCATCACCCGGCCGTCATCTCCCACCAACCGCCAGACCGGAACGGCATCGTGCAGCGGGGCCGGACCGTAATGCGAGACTTCCAGGCTCGCTTCCAAGCTCTCGTCCGTGGTGAAGACCCGTTTTGCGAGCCGCGCCAGCGGGACCGTGGCGCTGCAGAACCGGCGGTATTGTTCTGCCGTCACATATCCCTTCGACGCCCAGAACGGATTCAAGACACCGACCAGCGCGGTGCCCTGCCCGGGAAAGTCATGCAGGTCCAGCAGCTCGAAGCCGCCCATGCCGGGCGTGCGGAGCGCCGACTCGATGTCCTCCTTGTAGCACAGCGTCTGGAGCTTCCCGGATGCGATCAGAAAGTCGTGCGCCTGGTCCTCCAGGCGGTGCGCCCGGAGGTGGTCGCGAAAGATCTCGAAGTTCCGCGGCCGGAGGTACCCGGTGTATTGGGGCAACTCCGCCAAATCGGGATACGCGCACCACTGGCCGATCTCGTGGCTCACCACCGGGACCCGGCGGGCCGCGATGTAGTCCCGGTAGTCGGTCTGCGTTTCGGGCGGCCGCGCGTTGATCCGCGACTGCAGGCCCTCCCCCCAATGCTGGATGCGCGGGTCAGCGGTGACATGAAACTGGTTTTCCGCGAGCTGCGGCCAGCCGGAGCCGCTGGTAAAGAGCCGCCGCGGATCGGCGGCCTTGTGGCGGGCCACCCAGCTCGCGAGATAAGACTCCGGGTGCGGCCCTCCGGGTTCGTTGCACGCCGCCATCAGCAGAAACGACGGATGATTGCCATAGGCGCGGAGGATGCGGTCCGTCTCCGCCTCAAGCCAGGCGTCGACGGGCTGGCCGTCACCGAGCGTGGTGGACTGGTTGGGCCAGGAGGCCGCCTCGACCTGGCAATAGAAGCCGAGCTCGTCGCCGGCGACGAACGCCGCCTCCGGCGGGCACCACGAATGAAACCGGAACAGGTTCAGGCCATACGATTTCGCCACGCCAATGATGTGCTTCCACGATTCGACGTCGGTGGGGGGATGCCCGGTGCCCGGGAAGATGCAGCACTCGAGCGTGCCGCGGAGAAAAACCGGGCGCCCGTTCAACACGAACTGCGTGCCCAAGGTTGCGATTTCGCGCAGGCCGAACGCCACGGACCGATGCTCGCCGCCCGGCAGCGTCGCGTCCAATCGGTGGAGCGCGGGATGATATTCGTCCCACAATTGCGCGCGGTCGCCCAGTGCATACTCCGCCTCGAATGATCCATCGGCCGCGACGATGGCAGCGAGTCCCCCGGCCCCGTCGGCCGCCAGATCCACCGTGGCCCCCTTCGGCAGATTCCCGGCCCTGCCAATGCGTCCTTTCACCGTGACCGAGTGGCGCGCGACGTGCGGGTACACTTGCAGGTCCGCGATCCACACTGGGGCCGTCGCCACGAGTTCGATGCGTCCGACGATCCCGTTCCAGTTTCCCTGGGTGTGGTCGGTGAGGCTGTGTGAATTCACGCCGATGTCGACGACGAGGGAATTGTCGACCCGGATCGAAAGCCGGTGCCGCCCCGGGGCCAGCCCGGATCCGAGGGCAAATTCATGCGGCACGGACAGGCTGTCGTTGGAGCCCACTTCCCGGTCGTCGAGCCAGACCGTGGTTTTCCAGTGCGCCCGTTCGAGCAGGAGCATGACCTGCCGTCCCTGCCAGCGGGCGGGAATCTCGATGTCGCGCTGGTACCAGGCGGCGCCGGCATAGTATTTGTCGGGCTGCAGCCAGAAGGGCACCTTGATGTTTCCAGGCTGGCGGTACGGCGCGTACTCCGGCGCGGTAAAATAGGAGGCGTCGACAATGTCCCCCGTCCACTTCGTGTCCACCGTGACCTCGTCGCCGATGCCCTGCTCGGTCAAACCGCCGGGCAGAGCGACCGTGCCGGTGAGATCGCGGGCGAACCAGCGCTGCGCGACGCCGGTCTTCTGTCGGTCGAGTTCAAAGCGCCATGGACCGGCTAGTGACAGAGATTCGGTCGCGCCCGCCCCACTGAAGGAATTCACGACGATGGCGGACACGATCATGGTGAAGTGAAGTGGTTTCACGGTTGGACTTTCAACCTTGGTAATCGTTTCAGCGGGAAGGGGAATTGGAATCAGCCGGATTCAGGCGATTGAAAATGTAGGGCGGGGTCACCAAACCCCGCCTTCCCCGATGAATCACCGCGGCATCGGGCGATGCCGCCCCACCATCACTCGGCTGGTCGCGTTCATCTGTGTACGGGCTAAATTGCCTGGTTCGGGATCGGCAGCGACCGTCCGAGGGATCGATGCCAGGAGATCAGCGGCCAGTCCGTGACTGGGATCACGGCGCAGCACCGCGCGCAATAGCCGCCGCGCCGTCGCCCGATCACCGAGACCCAGGCACGCCTGAGCCTCAAGGAAGCGGGCCGCCTGGTCCTGCCGGACCTGCAGGTCATCCTCGAACAGCAGCATCGTCGGCAGCGACGTCGCGAAGTAGTCGATTCCCGCGCGGCTTCGCGCCAGCGCCCGGGCGTGGGCCCGCAAGCCGCGCAACAGGCGCCGGGCGCGGGCCGGGTGGCCGAGCCGCCGCCAGGCCAGCGCAGAATAGTACGTCATCTCGGAGAACGTCCGCACGCTCATCGCCTGGAAGTCGCCTTGAAAGGTGGCGGCCACCTTCCAGTGGATCCGGGCCGCCGCCGCGTCCCCGTCCGCCGCACACGCCTCCCCGAGCCGGTAGTGGAGGTCGCTCTGGTTGGCGAGCAGGTGCTTGGCCTCACCGAGGTTCTCCGGCGCGGTCAGCGCCCGTTCGAACTCCCGACGCGCGGCGGCCGGATCGCCGCCCGCGAGCGCCGCGCGGCCGAGGAGGAGATGGGTGCGGACATGCTGGCCCAGCGTCTGTCCTTCCCCGCCCTCCCACGGCTGGAATCTCCGGCCGGCCATAATCGCCAGCGCCCGGTCGGGCCGGCCGGTCTCGTTGGAGAGCGCCGCGGTTCGACGGCGAGATCGTCGCGGGCCTGGACCAGACGCGGATGTCGCCTGAGTTCGCGGAGCCGCCGGCGCGGCAACACGCCCAGGCGTTGCCAAAGCTGGTCGCGTTCGAACAGCAGGCGGGCGTCGGCTGGATTTGCCCGGAAGGCCCGATCGTACGCGGCGCGAGCCTCGGCCGGCCGCCGGAAGATGTTGAAATAGCCGATACCCAGATTGCGCCAGGCCACCGCGTTCGCCGGCTCAAGCCGGCCGGCCTGCTCCCAGCGGGAGATGGCCTCGCGGTGGCGCCGGCGGTCGTAGAGCAGATTGCCCAGGTAGAACGGCGCCCGGGCATCGTGCGGATTCGCCGCAATCGCCGCCTCCAGGATTCCGATCTCCTCGAGCCGCGCCGGAAAGCAGCAGGCCGGCGGAGCCGCCGCGGCAGCCGCATAGGCGTGGCGCGCGGCCGTACGGTCGCCCAGCCGCGCGTGCAACCAACCGCGGTAGTACTCCACCAGCGGCGCCGTGCCGCTGTGCACCTCCGGCAGTGCGTCGCCCAGGACATCCAGCGCGTCCGAGAAGCATCCGGCCCGGATGTAATCGAGCGCCAGGTCGAGTCGCGTCTGCGTGTTGCAATCCAGCTCGCTGCTGTTCAGGTGATGAGCCCACCAGTCGAGCGGATCGAGCGCGAGGTCGCCTGCAGCAACGCGGTGGCCTCAGCATCGCGCTGGAGATGGCGCAGCACGATCACCTTGAGGTTCCGGGCTCGCAGGTTGTCGGTGTTGACCCGAAGCGCGCCGTCGAGGTGGGCCAGCGCGGCGTCCCAGTCGTGACGCGCACCGGCGATCTCCGCCAGCGCGTGGAAGCCAGCCGCCTGCCACGCGTGATTCCATGTCGCCTTGTAGAAGGCATCGTAGGCCTCGGCGTCGCGGCCCTGATGGCGCAGACACCGGCCCAGCTGGTAGAAGGGTTCGCCGTCCGCCGGGTTGGCATTGCGGTGCGTGAGCCGGGCGATGCTCGCCCGCAGATGCCGTTCGGCGGCCGCAAACTCACCCCGGCGGAGATGCCAGCGGCCCAGCGCCAGATTGCAGCGCGCGTCGCCGGGATCTCGGCGCAGCGCTTCGGCCCAGTACGCCTCCGGCATCCGGGTGGCATGGCGGTACTGTTCGAGGTGCAGGCCGGTGAGGAAGAGCTCGTCCGCGCCGGTCATTTCCGCCGGTGGCGGCGGTTCGCTCGCCGCCAGGCTGGCGAGGACTTCGGCGGCAGGGGCACCGGCGGTGGTTTCGGTGTGTAGGCGATAAGCTCGCGGCCGTCGGACGACGTCACGCGGACCGTCAGGTCGGTGGGCGCCGCCCGGCGGGGGAGCTGCACCACCGCCACGAGCGGCTGGCCCGGGTGCAAATCCGGCGTCCATTGCGCCAGCAAACGGCCGTGGATTCCAGCCGCACGCCGGCCTGCGGATGCGGCGCGGAGACCGCCACGCCCACGCGCACCGACGCACCGTTGACGTGCAGGCTCACCGCGCCCTGCAGATTGGCGTGTTGCGCCGGACCGATCGCACGGATGGGATACCAGTACTGGCTCCACGCTTTCGTCTCGCCTGGCTGGAGAAAGGAAAAGTCCGGCTGATTGTCGGTATACACGCCGGCCATCAGCTCGATGTACGGCCGGCAGACGCCCTGCTCGTCGGGCTCGGTGAGGTTGCGGTCCCACGCGTAGCCGAATTCGTGGTTGCCCCAGGTCCACTGCTTCTTGCCCGGCGCGATGTGGTGGTCGGCGATGTGGACGATACCGGCCTGGGCCGCGTGGTCGTAGCCGCCGAAGAAATCCTCGCGCGAACCCAGGCACATATAGGAGGTCGGCACCGGAATGTTGGCGTACCAGGAAAGATCGTCGGCCGCGTAGGCCGGACCATCCGAGGTTCCGCGAACCAGTTACAAGTTCCAGAATGGATCCGCGGGGCGCGCCAGGCCGCGGCACCTCGCCGGGCCTTGGGCTTTGGGATTTGGAGTCGGGGTTTGGCCGCCGGAAGTCGGCCCGCCGGCGGCGCGCGGCGTAGTCGACGCCATAGTAACGGCCTGAGCAGAGCGGGTAGGTGCTCAGGGCCCGCCGGGCGTGGTCGGCCACATAACCGACATCCGGCGGGAAGAACGACTGGTACTGCTCGTGGACCCGCGTCGCCGCGTTGGCCCACCAGAGAAACGTCTGCACGTCATCCGTCCGGTTGTAGGCGCGCACCTTGAGTTCCATGTATGCACGCTCCGGATACAGGCAGACGCCGTGCATGCCCTTCATCCGCGCCATCGGATCGTGTTCCGACAGCCAGACGGTGACCGCGCCGTCCGGATGCCGCTCCACGCGGGTGTCGACCGGCCGGTACGTCGCCGGCCGGTGGTGCTGGGGCCAGTTGAACTCGATGCCGCCGCTGACCCACGGCCCGGCCAGGCCCACGAGCGCGGGTTTGATCACCGGCTGGTGGTAGATGAGATCGTAGCCGTTGGTCTTGTCGCAGCCCGTGGACGCGCCCGCCGAGTTCCGGCAGGATCATCACGCGCAGAAACTCGTTCTCGAGAAACAGCGCCTCCCAGGTGTGCGGCGTCGCCTTCTCCGCGATGCGGTCGATGAACGGAAGCGGATAGACCCGGCCGCTCGACCCCTGGTAGACGCGCTTTTCGAGGAACATCGGGTTCCGGTCCGGATCCTGCGGTTCGTACGTCGGCAGCACGACGGGCTCGCGGCGGAAAGAAACGGTTGTGGCCATGGTCTGGAGGGGTCGGAAAAGGCAGTCTCAACGGGCCGCGTCGAGCACGACTTCGTAGTCCCACGCGAGGGACACGTCCTGGAGCCGCAGGGCCTCGCCCTTCTGGTCGAAGGCGGGTGTCGCGCCCGCCGGCAAATACAGTGGCGTATCCTTCCGCAAGGGCAGGATCTTCAGTTCGACTCCCTGCGAAAGCTCCGGCGGCATGAGCCGCCACAAGCCGAACTCGAAAGGCGTGTTCTTGTAGAAGTTGTCATCCACGAAACGGCCGCCGGCATAGAGCCGCGCGGCGTCGCCTTCATAACTTAGGCAGAGCACGGGTCGGGCGGCCGTTGAGAGAATATTGGCCGGCACCTGGATCGACCACACCGCCGCCCGGTCAAAATCGGCCTCCTCCGGTCCCATGGCGACCGGCCGCAACGGATCGGCGTTGATCCGGGCCGGCAACGACGGCGCCGCCGCCTTGGTCTGCTGCACGCGCAGTGTCGCCTTGGCCTCTTTCACCGTGGCCACGAACTGGCGGAAAACACCGTCGGTTCCGGCGTCGCGAAAGCCCGCGACCTCGCCCCTCCACGCGGGAAACACGCCGACCGTGAAGCCCGCCGAATCCGGGAACAGCGATGTCTCGGTC
>CAVRNM010000311.1:0-14218 GCA_963722225.1 uncultured Verrucomicrobiae bacterium | reverse complement strand
CTTTTCACGCCGGGAATTACGCTGACGTATTCAAGCATGTCTTGTTGCTGAGGCTGCTGCGGGCGTTGCAGCGAAAGCCGAAGGGCTTCCTGTATCTTGATACGCACGCGGGCCGGGGCGCTTATGATCTCGCGGCAGCCGCGGCCGGCCCGGCGCGGACGCCCGAATGGCCGGCGGGCATCGGCCGGTTGTGGCAGGACGCGCACCTGCCGCCGGCGCTGGGCGATTACGTGGCGCTCGTGCGAGAATTCAATGAACGTCGCGGCGGGGCGGGCGCCCGGCCGCGCTTTTATCCCGGATCACCCTGGATCGCGGCGCTGGTGCAGCGAGCGCCGGATCGGCTGGCATTTTGGGAGCGGCAGGCCGGGGAAGCCCGCGTGCTGCGCGCCGAGTTCGACCGGTGGCGCGGAACGGCGGTGGAGTGTGGCGATGGCTATGGGGCGCTGCGCGCCGCGCTGCCCCCGCGGGAGCGCCGGGCGCTGGTGCTCGTGGACCCGCCGTTTGAGGAGCAAGGCGAGTTCGAGGCAATTCTGGCCGCGCTGGACGAGGGACTGGGGCGGTTCCCGAGCGGCGTGTATGCCATCTGGTACCCGATGACCGAGCGGGCGCAGACGGAGAGATTCTGCCGCGCATTGAGAGCCCGGGTGCGACAAGCGGTGCTGGGGGCCGAACTAGCTGTGACCGCCGATCCCCAGGTGCGGATGAAGGGGTGCGGCCTCCTGGTGATCAACCCGCCCTGGGGCTTCGCAGACGAGGTGCAAGCGTTGCTTCCAGCGTTGACCGAGCGGCTGGGCGCAGCCTCGCGCTGGGAATGGGTCGTGCCGGCGCCCTAGTAGCTGGTCTCGTGCTTTTCCCGGCTCGTGGGCCGAAGCGGCCGCATGGCGGTGAAGGGCACGGTGTTGAATAGGCGCGGATAGGCTGGCAGCGCGGGCGGGCGAAACACCGGCCGGCCCCACTGGACGTCGCGAACGGGCACGACATGGGAGACGAACCCGCCAGTTGCGGCAGGACGCCCAGGTGCAATTGTTCGCGGGAGCCAGTTCATGGGAATATCGGTCAGGTTCTTAATCGGTCCGAACGGCCAGATTTTAAGCCCGGGTGAGCCAAGATCGTGCCGACACAAGATAAGAAACGCGGCGGCGCGCCTTGTTCCCGAATTTTGTCGCACGAAATCGGCGAACGCAAACCGCGCGGCGGAATCGCCCGGACTGGCATGCACTTCGTCTCTCTTGTTACTGGGCGAGAGCCACCGTCGTTGCGGTCTTCGGGATCGTGACCGTCAGCGTGCTTCCGTGCAATTCCGCCTGTAACGACTGGTAGGCGAGGTGGAGGCCGAGCCGCAGGCGGAGTTGGTAATCGTGCTCCTGTCCGGCCTCGGCCAGTGGAGAAGATTCCTGCGGAAGGCGCGTGGATTGATGGCGCGCCGCAGTGATCGTCAAATCAGGGGCATCTACCTCCAGATCGATTCCAGTCGGATCGGCGCCCGGGATATGCACGACCAACTTCAGCGCATCTGGTTGCTCATGAAAATGATATCGAGGCCGGCAAAATATCGGTTGTTCCTCCTCGGCATCGCGGCGGGGCGCCGCGGATGCAGCGGGTGCTCTGATGAGCAGTCTACGACGGACTGCGCGAGCCTCCATGAGTGCAGGCATTGGGGTGGGGGATTAGGGACTCCTATCGGCCATCAAAAGAAGAAATGTAGTGGAAAATTCATAATAAATCGGAGTGACGTTATTGCGGTTGGCACGGAACTGGACCGCCCAGGGACGCCGTCGCCGGAAAAGGTGCTGCGCCGCGGGCCTCCTCCTCCGGGCAGCCGGATTCATGCCGTCCGGCGCAAAACCCTGGCTGAGGATGGGGCTACGTCGTTGGTCAGGCGGCCACACCGGCCGCGGCCACCGCCGACTTCTTCGGGATGGTGATGGTAAGCACACCTTCCTGGAGTTCAGCGTGGAGCGCATTGTAATCGAGGCTGAAGCCCAGCCGCAAATGGAGTCGGTAATCGCGCTGCACCGCCTCGAGATGCAGCGCCCGCCAGTTGGCGCGCACCAGATGGGCTCTCGGCGCCGTGACGATCAGGTCAGGTCCCCGTATT
Organism: uncultured Verrucomicrobiae bacterium; assembly: GCA_963722225.1. Taxonomy (GTDB): domain Bacteria; phylum Verrucomicrobiota; class Verrucomicrobiia; order Opitutales; family Opitutaceae; genus Fen-1467. The sequence continues at coordinate 12,120 of CAVRNM010000311.1, read as the reverse complement.
TCAAGGTCGACGCCGGACGCATCCACGCCGGGGACATAGAGGACGAGTTTCAGCGCATCCATCTGCTCCCGGCAGTCGTAATGCGGTTGGCGGAATGCGCCGTGGCGCGCGAAGGCCGGGGAGGGCTGATTGAGTTTGTGGGAACGGATCATTTGATGCATGGGGATGGCTCCTTTCGTCGGTTTTCACCGCCGGATCTCCTGGGAAAAACGAACGACCGGGAAACGGTGTCGTTCAGGCCAGGCAGCCGGCGTCGGTGAATTTGCTCCAGCGAGCGACGACCGGATGCATCTGGCCGCAACGATCCTGCTGGACCGCCTTCGTGGACGAAGCGCGGGCCTGGCGGCTGATGGACTGTGGCATCCGGGTCATTGGAATGAAGCGTGGTCAAGATGCACAAAGCAGGTCGTGCGCCAAGTTTTTTCTGCCGTGCCCAGGCTTTGACCCCGCCGCTGTACGGCAACGCCGGGCTGGAACCGGGGGGGATTGTGGTTATTTATTCGACCAATCCCATGATGCCACCACTTGTTGACTCCACCGCCACCATCGCCGAACTAAAAACCCGGGTGCTCGCCTTTGCCCGCGAGCGCGAGTGGGAGCAGTTTCACTCTCCGAAAAACCTCAGCATGGCGCTGGCTGCGGAGACCGGGGAGCTGATGGAGCATTTCCTCTGGGCGGATGGCGCCGCCTCGCGGGAGCGCTGCCGGGAGCCCGATCGGCGGAGGAAAATCGAGGAGGAAATCGCCGACGTCGTGATTTACTCCCTTGAATTTGCGAATATCACGGGCATCGACCTGGCTGCGGCCATTGAAGCCAAGCTGGCCGCGAATGCGCAAAAATACCCAGTGGAAAAAGCCCGGGGCCGGTCAGAAAAGTACACGGAGCTCTGAGGGGAGCCGAGTGGCCTTGACGGCTGGCTGGATTTTCCGCTCTGCCGGCTGCTACCTGGCTCGGCCGCACATGCAGGCGCCGCCGCAGCCACACCCCCCGCCGCTCGTGACCTGAGGGAGGGCCGGGCTTTTTCCGCCCAACCCCATGAAACCAAAGCCGCCGGAAATCACGCGGCGAACGGGTTCCCCGGTATGCGGATGCCGCCGGAGCGGACTGTCCTTCATGCTCTGGACGATTTCAAACCGGACCGGCAGCTCATCCGGCTGCTGTGGGATCGTTTCGTAGACGTAGGTAGCCATTCGTGAAAAAGTACCAGGAGCCAAGTGCCAGGGAGCAGGGAGCGAGGAGCAGGGAACAAGTTACAAGCAGCAAGTGAAAAGGAAACTCAATGGCAAGCCGATCAATCGGTTTGGGTGCCTGTTACCTACTCCTTGTTACTTGTTTCCTGTTACTTCTCTAAAACGTATCCCCCTTCCATCCCCACATGCCGTGGAGCACGTCAATGAATTTCACGTAGACGCGCTCCGGCCTGATGCCGAGATGCTCGTTGATCAATCCGCACAGGGTTTTGCTGAGCCGCTTCGTTTTCTCGGCGGGCAGTCCGATGCTCTTTAGCTCCAGAAAAGCCACTGGGTCATCGGTGCCGGCGAATAACATCGGAGTGTCAGCTTGCAACGCGATCATCACAAACTCCTCGGGTTTGCCGAGTTCCCGGGCGACGAGCTCCGAGGCATGTTTCAGCACAGCGCGCTTGGCCTGCTTTGCGAGAGGTAGATTGGTTTGGATCTTGAGATACGGCATGGTGGTCCTCCGTTGGGTGGTTCATCTGACTCGCAGTGCTGCCCCTGACAGGCGCAAGCATGACTGGTTCGCCGCCGGCTGTCGAATCGAAAGCCCGCCGGCCGCTGTGCGCTTGCGGCGCGGTGCCCGGCTGGTTGAATCAGCGCCTTCACTGCCATGGCAATCACCAAGAGCAAGGTTGTCCGGAATCTCTACGTCCTGCCGTGCTGTTTGCTGCTGTTGAACCTCGTGAACAGCATCGTGAGCTACAAAGCCGGGGTCATTGCCGATCCATTCTTGCGGACGGCGGTGGTGATCTTGCTGGTGCTCTTTGGCAGTTCGCTGACCGCGTTCGTGGTTGCGCCGGCCCTGACCGCCGCCGTCCATCTGCTGCACCAGTCGAGCCGCCGGGGCGCCGGTGAGCTGGGCGAGATCCTGTTCTTTCTGGTCTTGGGAGGAGTTGTCTTCTGGCTGTACTACCGGCTGAGCTTCCACGGGGCGGTGTCCATTGTGCCACCCGCCTGGAGGAACTAGCCTGCTCACGCCTTTGGCCGGAAGGCCGGCATGAGCGCCTCGTTCGTTTCGAGGCGCGGCCCGCCGATGAGATCGATGCAGTAGGGAATGGCGGGAAACACGGCTTCAAGATTCTCGCGGATTGCCTTGGGCCGGCCGGGCAGGTTCAGGATGAGCGTCCCTCCCCGGATGCCGGCGGTCTGGCGCGAGAGGATGGCCGTGGGCACGTGGCGGAGTGAAGCCGCGCGCATTTGCTCACCAAACCCGGGCAACAGCTTCTGACAGACCGCGACGGTGGCTTCGGGCGTCACGTCGCGCGGCGCCGGTCCGGTGCCCCCGGTTGTGATCACGAGGCTGCAGCCCGCCTGATCGGCCATCCGACGCAGTTCCGCTTCGATCACCGACTGCTCGTCGGGGACGACTCTGTAATCCACGTCGAACGGCGAGGTAAGCCACTCGCGCAACAGCCCGACGACGACCTGGCCGGGAATATCCTCATACACACCGGTGCTGGCGCGGTCGGAAACATTGATGACGCCGAGCTTGATCATGGCAGATAGATTAACCGCGAAGGCCGCAAAGCGCACGAAGAGATTTCTTCCGCACGCGGCCCGGGGCTTCGCGCCCTTTCGCGATTTTCGTGGTGAAATCAGCGCCAGGCGACTCGGATCTCCTCGGGGCGCATGCCTTGCGCGCGCAGCGCGCGCAGGCTCAGGGGGTCGTGACGCTTGGCGAGCCGGACGCCGTGATCATCGGTCACCAGCGGGCAATGATAGAATGCCGGCGGCGTCAGCCCGAGCGCCTGATAGAGCAGGAGTTGGCGGAAGGTGGACAGCAGGAGATCGGCACCGCGCACCACCTCCGTGATGCGCATTGCGGCATCGTCGACCACGCAGGCCAGCTGGTAGGCCGGCAGGTCGTCTTTGCGCCACACGATGAAATCCCCAAAATGCACGCCGGCGGTCGCGGTCTGGAGACCGTAGCGACCATCCGTAAAGGCGAACACCGTCCCGTCGGGCGCGCGAAAACGCCAGTTCGTGCCTCGCCGTGATTCCAGGGAGGGCCGGGGCGCCAATCCAGCGCGCAGGGGAGGGCGGCAGGTGCCGGGATAGAGGGGCTCGTCGGGCGCCCAGGCTTCGCCGGGCGGCGCTTCATGCGGCGCGCCGGCGGCCTCGTGCACATCGCGACGCGAACACCGGCAGGGATACACGGCCCCGCAGGCGCGAAGTTGCTCGATCGCTGCGACGTAATGGGCCTGCCGCTCGCTCTGGTTGTAGGGCCCGTAGGGTCCGCCGACGTCAGGTCCTTCCTGCCAGTTCAGACCGAACCAGCGCAGATCTTCCATCATCGCTGCCGTGAAATCCGCCCGGATGCGCGCGGCATCAAGATCCTCGTTGCGCAACACCAACGCTCCGCCGGCCGCCTGGGCGCGCTGCTGCGCCGTCCAGAAGGTGCGGGCGTGGCCAAGATGAGGATAACCGGTAGGGGAGGGCGCAAGCCGCCCTCGATAAGGGGAAAACATGGCTGCGGACAATTACATAAGCCCGGCCCGAGGAATTCACAGCCTGAATTGGCGTCCGGTCTCGGCCTACCCACCGGGTCTTTTGTCATGGCGCAGGCGCCGGACGGAGACACCGCTCGATGCCGCACCGATGGTCCGATCGGACCACGGACGTGGCAGCCGGGCTGGAGCGCCAAGGTGGAATTGCGTGGGCGGCCGGCCATGGTCTTTTGCCATGGCGGGCCAAACCGTTGCCATTTTTTTGGTACGATCGTACCAAAAATATGGCACGTCACACGTGGGCTCCACCAAGTTCCCACGGCAAAACCAAGGGCCATGCCTGCTCGCCTGTTTCCGATGGTTTCTGCTTTAATCCCGGCCCGACCCTGTCATCGGTGGAGGGAAATTATGGCCAGGCTGATCGGGGTTTATTGTTCTTCCAGCGACGAGATCGATGCAAAGTACTGCCAGGAGGCGGAGCGTTTCGGCCGTCAGTTGGTCGAGCACGGCTGGGACCTGGTCTACGGCGGCGGGAATCGCGGCGTGATGGGCGTCGTGGGCCGCACCGTGAAGGCGGCGGGGGGACGGGTGGTGGGAATCATCCCCGAGTTCATGAAAACGCGCGAGCTGGCCCTGGAATCTGCGAGCGAACTCATCACGGTCGCAACGATGCGGGAACGCAAACAGCGGATGGAGGATCGGGCGGATGGGTTTGTCACCCTGCCCGGGGGAATCGGGACCCTGGAGGAGTTCACCGAGGTGTTGACCCTCCGCTACCTCAATCTTCTGCACAAGCCCGTGATCCTGGTGAACCAGGACGGCTTTTACGACGATCTGCTGCGCTTCTTCGAGCGTATGACGCGCGAGCATTTCAAGTCAGCCGGGCTGCATGATCTGTTCACCACGGTGAATTCCGTCGACGAAGTGTGGCGGCACCTGGAGCAGCCGAGGCCGTTCACGGCTGACGAACTCTGGCGCGCGGGCGAGTCCGCCGGCTGACCCCGCCCGGAATTGCCGCGCGGCTCCTCGAACTAGAGCTGCTTGACCGCGTAAGCCATGGCCTCGGCGATCCGGTTCAGGTCGTCGTCGCTATGCAAGGCGGAGACGGCAGTGCGGACGAGGTCCTTGCCCGGTGGAACGGCGGGCGCGATCGACATGACGGTGAACACACCTTTCTCGAGCAGCGCCTGCCAGAACCGGTAGACGAGTTCCTTTGAACCCAGCACGATGGGAATGGCCGGCGTCTCGCTTTCCCACGTGTCGAGGCCGAGCCCCTTGAGCACGGCGCGATAGCGGCGCACATTCCGCCACAGCCGCTCCAGGTGTTGCGGCTCCTGCTGGATGACGTCGAGTGCCGCCGACGCGCACCCCGCCTGGCTCGGACTGATGGCGGCGCTGAAGATGGTCTGCTTCGAGTTGAAGCGAAGAAAGTCGATGACCTTGCGGGAGGCCGCCACGAATCCCCCGGTGCTGCCGAGCGACTTGGACAGGCTGCCACACAGCACGTCGACCTGATCATTGACGTGGAGATGATCGACGGTGCCGCGCCCCTGGCGCCCAAGCACGCCGAAGCCGTGCGCATCGTCCACGACGAGAAATGCGCCGAACTCGTCAGCGATGGCGGCGATCTCCGCCAGGGGCACGACGTGTCCTTCCATGGAGTAGACGCCTTCCACCACGATCAGCTTGGGCGCGCCATGGGGGACGGTCTTGATGAGGGAGCGCAGGTCCTCGGGATTATTGTGGGAGAAGCGCTCGACGGTTGCCATCGACAGCCGGATGCCATCCCAGATGCAGGAATGGATGTTCTTGTCGGCGAAAACCACGTCGCCCTTCTGGGCAAACGCGGCGACGCCTGACATGCAGGAAATGTAGCCGGCCGCACTCACCAAGGAGGCTTCGCGATTAATGAACGCCGCGAGCTTCTCCTCCAGCGCGACGTGGTAGGTCCGCGACCCGTTCGAAATGCGCGCCCCGGTGGTGCTGGTCCCCCACTGCAGCATGGCGGCACGCCCCGCCTCAATCACCCTGGGATGAAAGGACAGGCCAAGGTAGTCATTGCTGGCCAGCATGATCATATCCTGGCCGTCAAGTCGAACATGCGCTCCCTGCTGGGCCTCCATCGCGTGATAGAAGGGCTTGTATTTGAGAAGCATCTTGGTCGCGTAGTCGTCGTGACAACGCTCCAGAATCGCCTTTTTCTTCCAATTCAAGAGGGTGAATGCCATGGGTCAGGGATCAACGGTGAGTCACGGACCATGGCTTAGCAAATCGAAAGCCGGAACGAGCGTGTTGGATCTCCCCCGAGGGGACACCGCCCAAGTCCGGCCGCTGTGAGTCAGGGATCCCGTCGCGTCAGCGTCCGAATCCATTCGGCGAGTTCTCCGGCGTAAGTGGACCAGGTTTTGCAGGTCCGGCCTTGCGCCGCCGCCGTCAGATAATCGAGGCGCTCCGGGTCGGAGAGCAGGAGCGCGATGGCCTCCGCGAGCGGCCTCGCCTCCAGGCTGGCGAGTGCCAGGCAGCCGCCGCCGCGGGCTGATTCGCCCAACGCGCCCTGCGCGGAACTGATGCACGGCTTGCCGTAGCTCAGGCTTTCCAGCACCGGCAGACCGAAGCCCTCCATCAGCGAGGGATAGACGGTGAAGGCGCAGGCCCGATAAGCGCGCTCGAGGGCCGTTTCCGATGCCGGGCCGTCGTAGCGCAGGGGGCGGCCGGCGGCCTGGAGGGCACGGAGCCGGTCGAGCGCGGGGCGGCCGGTCTCACGGTGCACAAGGCCGATCAGCTGGAGCTCAAAACGAAGTCCGCGCCGCCAGAGCATCTCGCAGGCTTCGAGCAGCGCCAGGTGGTTCTTGCGTCCCTCGATGGAACCGACGCAAAGCACCACGGGCGCGGCATTGGCCGCGGTCGTGTGGCCGAATGGCGCCGGAGCGGGCTGGTCAATGCCGAGGGGCAGACCGATGACGGGCGGTGGGTCGGCGACACCGAGCCAGCGCCAGTATTCGACCAGGACGGCCTGCGAATCAGCGGAATTCGCGGCGATGCCGTCGAAGAGCAGCAATTCCTGCAAGTACCCGGGATAACGGTCCACGGTCTTCGGTGGAGACAACTCCGGAAGGCGAAGGGCGATGGCATCATGAAACAGCGCCACGCGCGGACCCGAGATCCCGGCGAGGAGCCCGGGCAGTGCGCGTCCGACCAGGGGGGAGAAAACCTCAGGCTCGATCAGCCAATCCCCCGGCGGCATCCGGGGAAGCCGGCTCTGGCCGCGGCGGCCGAGCCATCGCCGGATGCGGCCGCTGATTCTGGCCGGCAGCGGCCAGCGGCTGCCGCGGGTTCCCGCCGCCCTGGCCTGAGGGGGCGCGAGATTGCCCTGCTCCCAGCGGCGCAGCCGGCGCCACGTGGATTCATACGGATCGTAACAGACCGGCAGGACTTCATCCGGCCGCTCGCGCAGCGCCCGGTGCAGCGCCCGGCATACGCGCTGGATGCCCGTGTGCGCCCGCGTGTGGCTGGTGTGCGTGAGATCGATCAGGATCTGGGTCACGGCACAAGAGACGGTTTCTCCGACACCACCATTGACGGGTCGAAGATCATAAAGCCGAGCCGCCGCGCATTGGGCTGGGAATTCTCCAGGACCGGCGGGGCGTCCGTCGACAGTTCCAATTCCGCGTGTCCGTTCGTCACAACCAGCGGCGGCAGATTGACCTTGGTCAGGGTTTGGGTGACGGGTCCGCTCCAGATTTCGCGTCCGTCCACCCGCGCACTGAGGGTGCGCGGCGTCATTCCCAGTAGCTTCAAGGTCAACCGCACCTCAATGCTGGCGGGCTGGGGCCAGGTATGGATGTCCAGCCGGCCGTGAGATTCGGCCCAGACCCAGCGATGCCGGGAATTGTACTCTCCGTTGAAAAAGCCGGCTCCGGGCTCGACGAGGGCCTCCGCCCGGCCCTGGCGGGCAATGGCCAGGTCGCGAAAGATCGGGACGTCGTGGAACACGAACAAGCCGCAGAAGATCGTGAGATTGCATGCCAGCAGCCAGGCGAGCGGGGCGCGCGTGCGCACCGCCAGTACGTTGCAGGCGAGATTGAGCGGCAGCAGCACGCGGACCGCGGCTCCCGGAAAACCCTCCCAAACGGCGGGGCCGAGGCAGAGGAGCAACGCGGTAAATGCGGCGCCCAGGCGCCACCAGGGATCCGCCGGCCGGCGCCGGATCAGGATGAAGGCGGCCTGGAAAGTGAGGCCGGCCGTGGCCAGCACAGTCCTCCAGGCGAACGGCTGGGTTTGGGGTTCGGTCATCGCGTAGAGGCAGTCGTCCCATTTGTCGAGGAGACCGACGATCGGCCAGGTGAAATTGTGCGAGCCGGCTGCCTCGGCTGCTCCGACTTGCCAGCGAATGTAGGCCAGCCAGAGAAACAACGGTGCGGCGGCCAGCAAAGCCCGGAGCAAACCGCACCGCAGTTCGCGGCGGGATTTCGGCGGATAGCTGAAGCACGCCACTGAAGCCAGCAGAGATGTTTCGCGCGTCAAGGCCGCCGCGGCAAGCCAACCGGCCGAACGGCAGTTGCGCTCCCGCTCCGCGTCCCACAGGGCCAAAGCGAGCAGGAGCAGCGCCGGCAGGTCGATGAGTGCGAGGCGCACGCTGCTCAGCGCGCCGGCCGAGAAGAGCAATCCGATCCAGGCGAGGGCTCCCCGGGTGTCCGTCACGGGCAGTTTCCTCCAGAAAACCGCGGCCAGCAACAGCCAGCAGACGACATTCAGGATCGCGTAAACCCGCGCGATCCAGGCCGGCTGACCGGCAGCGAGGAGCCAGGCGGCGGCCGGAAGCAGGATGCGGCGGGCCCGGTAGGAGAGGGAATCGACCGCGGGTCGCAACTCGGCGGCCTCCAGCAGTGGATGATAGGCCAGCTGCGAGTACTGCATGCCGTCGTAGGGGGCCAGTCCCCGGTAGGGAAAAACGGGGTACTCCCGAAAGGCGGCGATCGCGGTGGCTTCGTGCGCCTCATCGAATTGGAGAAACGCGGTAAAGCCGTAAACCGGATTCCAGAAGCGGGCGACCACCCAAAGAAACAGTACAACCGCGAACGTGGCGGCGAGCGACAGCGGGTGGGCAAATCGCAGCGGCTGTTTCATCGATCAGGGGAACGGCGTCTCGAAGTTCGTCGTCGGTTGGTGTCGGCTATGGTTAGGGAAGGCTGAGTCATAGGTATTGGCACAGCTGCGAGGGGCTCCGGCGGTCAGGCGGAATTCAGGGCTGGCAGGCGGTGAGACGCAGATCATAGACGGCGAAAGCCAGCAGGCGGTCCTTGGGTGCGGCATCGGCCGTGACGGCGGGTGAATCGGTGGCGAAGTCCAGCACCGCGCGCCCTTGTTCAAGCTGGCAGGAAATCCGGACGTGAACAGGGCGTTCACCAACCGGACCACGCCACAGTTCCCGGCCAGCCTGGCGGACAATCACGGTCCGCGCGGCCAGACTGCGCAGATCGAATTCTGCGCGGAGCAACCGCGCGGATCGGGGCCATGCATCAATGTCCAGCCGGGCGGATCCTTTACTCCACGACCAGGAGTGCCGTTGACTCTGCTCTGCAAGGTACCAGTTGTTGCCGGAGTCGACCACGCGCGCGAAACCGGCGGCGCGAATTGGCGCGATGTCCAGGAGCGGGTCTGGAGGGTAGAAGAAGCTGAGTGCGCCGGCCACGAGCGCTACGTTTCCCGCCAGCAACCAGAGCAACGATGTGCGGCAATGCCGAGCGGACACGTTGAAGGCGAGGGTAAGGGGAAGCAGCAAGCGTCGTGCCCCACCGGCCGCGCCCGTCCACATGGCCTCATTCAGGCAACACATCAGAACAACGTAGACGATGCCGAGTCTCCACCAGAGGTCGCCGCGACGCCAATTCCGCAAAAAGAAAGCCGCCTGGATGATCAAGCCGACGAGAGCGGCGAGACTAATCCACGCGAGCCCGCTATTCGGATCATGGCACACGGCGGTCACGATATTTGGCCATCTGACTATGATGCTGGCAAACGGCAGCCCGAAATGCGATGGCACCGGAGCGCCCTGCCCAAGGCGCCAGCGAACCGCTGCCAGGGCAGCGATGAAGATGGCGATTGCGGGCAGTGCGCGCTGGCGATTCTGCGCCGAAAGCCACGGAGTATCGCTCAGCGCGGGGAGCGTGAGCATTTCGACTTCGCGGCCGGCTCCGGCCAACCCGAGCAGACTGCCGGCCCAGCTGTAACGCAGCTGTTCGGCCGCCAGAATGGCGCCGCCCAGAAAGGCCAGAGAGATCAGATCGGTGAGAGAGTTCTGAATGCTGCTGAGAGCGCCGGCGGAAAGGAGGACGCCACCCCGTGCGAGCCAGTCTTGCCAGGAATGACCCGGAATCAGCCGCCCCAACATCGCGGCGAGAGCCGCCCACGCCAGAAGGTTACCCGCCAGGAAAAGATGCTGGATCAACGGCGCCTCGTTGATCGGCAGGCGCCACAGAACCTGTTCGGATTCCAGGGGAGGGGTCGAAAGGACAGCCGTCGCGCTGTCCGACTCATAGCGCCAGATGGCCAGATCGGAGCGGATGCTGGCGATGCGCGTCCACCGCGCTGGCAGGCGGTGCCGGAGCGCGGCTTCGGTCTCAAACGGGAACAGGACGGCGTAAAGTGGACGGTGGGCCTGCTGCAATGCGGCGAGGAGGGGTCTGCGGTTCTGCGCATCGCAGGCGTCCCAGCGCACGAACGTGAAACCGGTGTAGTACCAGGCGGCGCCGCTGGTTTGCATGCACAGAATCACGGCGTAGCTGGGCAGATGAGCCTGCATCCATGCGGCGGCCTCGGGGTAGATTTCGTTGTCACGGCCGATATTCAACACCGGCAACTGGACGCACCATATCTGCGAATTCGCGACGATTAGGAATAGCGTCGCGGCGAAGATCCCGGGCCGATGCAAGGGCCACCGCCGGCCCAGTCGCAGTTGCCTGGCCACCAGCAAGCCGCCCACGACGAGTGGTGGAACGGCCGGCAGCAAAAAGCGCAGATACCACCAGGCTTCGTGGGTGCAATTGTACGTCGAATAGAACGCTGCAAAGCCGAAGGCCCATGTGCCAAGCAGCACGGCCTGGCGCGGCTCCGTGCGTGCGAGCCAGGGCAAGCCTGCGGCCAGCAAGACCACTGGGGTCAACAGGGCCGGGAGCCAGCGCGCGTAGTGCCACAGCGTGACGCCGATCCATTCGCGGCCGAAGGCGTACGAGAAATTGCCGTAGCCCGTGGTGAAGATGTGGCCGTAGAGGGAATGACTGTGGACGCCGAAGAAAATTCCGCCCGGCAGCCCGCCGGCGATCAGCAGAAGCCAACGGCGCGGAGACAGGCCGAGGGCCACGGCGACGGGGGCGAAGACCAGCGCGTTGGTGGGACGGATCAGGACCGCCATGGCGGTGGCCGCGCCGGCGGCCAGGGCCCAAGGCGCGCGCTCCCGGCTGCGCCATGCAGCCAGGATCGCCCCTGATGTCCAGACGAGCGCCGGCACGTCGCTCATCATCTGGAGCGAATAGTTCAGGTATAGCGGACTGGCGGCGACGATGGTGGCAGCGACGACACCGCCGCGGCGGGAAAGTCCCATCGCCAGGGCCAGCGCGTACGTGAGCAAGACGCCGAGTAGCGCGTGCAAGCACAGCACCACGTCTCCAGCGTGCTCCCAGCCGAACACGGATGCCGCCCCTGCAACGAGCAGGGGCAGTCCCACGGGATAAGTTGGGACCATGCCGTCTCCGTCGTCGGCGGCCCTGAACCCGAGAGGAATGAAGAGCCCGCTTTGTTGTTCTTTTGGGGCCAGACCGGGCAGGACGCGGGGCGTCGCGTGCCAGTGGCCGGCGGCAACCAACCGGGCGTGATTCATGTAGCCGGAGGCGTCCGAACCCGCCGCGCTCGTTCCGACATATTGTGCGAGGAAGAAGCTATAGGCGGCCAGTGCCAGGATCGCCATCTGGATGCCTGGGCGCCGCCACCAGGGGAGGTGGGAATCAGCGGGCGGGGTTGCAGAGGTGATCATGGGTCCAGATGCACGCTCCCCGTTTTGAAAGCACTTTCGCATTGCCGCGATTAACGAAAAGCCGTCGGACGTTGGCAAACACAACCGCGACGGGGAGGACGGCGAATGCCGCGCGCTCCCGGTGGCGTTTTTTATTGGCTCGCGTTCGGCAGTCGCCATTCATTCGTTTTCTTCACTTGAGAACGTTCAGGCAAGGATTGGCGCGTCCGGGCATCTGGATTTTCATCCTGGTGGGAGCTGCGGCGTTCCTTCAACTGTTCAGCACTTTTCTACGCGTCTATTCGCGGGAATACGGCGTCACCCGTTTCATCACCATTGGGCGCGAGTTTGATGCGCGTGGGATCGGGGTCTTTCGGGCGACGCCGAAATACATGGGGCCCACCGACCGGTGGGGATTCGATGGCCA
>CAVRNM010000310.1:0-9139 GCA_963722225.1 uncultured Verrucomicrobiae bacterium | reverse complement strand
GGCGCCTGGTACGGTTGCGGTCTTGCTTGGCATCGCCCTCGATCCAGCGTTCAATCCGCCGGTAAACGTGATCGAGGAAAACCGTCTGCGGACACGCCCAGCCGCACCAGACCCGACCGAGCAGCGCCGTCAGCACAAACAGCGAAAACCCCGCCCCGCTGAGCAGAAAAAAAGCAGCCAGAGATCCTGGGCGGCGAGGGTCCAGCCGAAAAGGTGAAAGCGGCGGGCCGCGACATCGAGAAAGACCGCCGGATACCCGCCGACCTTGATCCACGGCAGCGCGGCGTAGAGGCCGATCAGCGCCCAGCCGGCCATCCGCCGCCGCCGCGTAAAGCGCCCGGATACATCGGCGGGATGCAGGACCACGTGGGAGCCGTCGGCCCGGATGGTGGTAACGGAGTCAAGCGAGGGCGTGGGAATTGTCGATTTTTGACTCTTGATTTTCGATGGCGAACCGGGGGAGCCCGGAGCGCGAGCGACATCCGATTCGTGGCGAGGGGTGTCATCAGTCATCGTGCTCGAGTCTCATCAATCGGCACTCGAAAATCAAAAACCTAAGAGCGAAATCCTATTTCACTCCGGGAGAGGGAGAAGACACGATCTCAATCGGTTCTCCCGGCGTGTGGTGACTGAGCACATACGCCACGACCTCCGTGATCCGCTTGGTGCCGAGCACCGGTCCCCACGACGGCATGCCGCGCGCCGTCCCTTTCGAAACGGTGTTGATCAGATCGACCGGCCGTCCGCCATAGATCCATCGAGTGCCGATCAGGCTCGCCCCGACCGCGGCCGGATTCTCGGCCTTGCCGCGCAGGCTGGCCAGATGGCAGGTGACGCAGTTCGCCGTGAACGTCGCCTGGCCGGCGCTGACGAAGGCCCCGTTCCGGCTCATCTGCCAGAGCGTGTCATCGTTCAGATTGGCCACCGCCGCGAGCTTGGCGGCCTCGATCTTCCCCATCGCCCGGTTGATCACGGTCTGATCATCCGGACCGACGCGCGTGGTAAAATAATAGAACCAGTAGACCGTCGCGAAGATGATGGTCAGGTAAAGCGTCCAGAGCCACCAGTTCGGCAGGCGTTTGTCGTATTCCTGGATGCCGTCGTAGTTGTGGGGGCGAAGATCGTCCCCCGAGGGGGCAGGTTGGACAGGATCACTCATGGCGGTCGGGAATCGGGACCTCGTCCTCCAGCGGCATCTGCGCCAGCCGGTCGAGCTGTCCCCGCGGCATGCGCACCGCGCGCCAGACCACGGCACCGCAGATGGCGACCGCCGCCGCGAAGGCGACAATCGGAAAGACCAGCTGCCAATCTTCGTAGATAACGCGTTGGAACATGGGAAGTGAAAGTGAGAGTGAAAGTGAAGGGAGGCGGGTCGCGGAATTCGCGATTCCGATTCAATGGCTCCCGCTGGGGCCTGCCGGCGCCGCCGGGACCCGGACGGTTGCCGGTTCGGCCTGGCCGAGCTTCTGGAGGTAGGCAATCAAGGCCACGACTTCCCGCTCTGGCGCGACCAGCCGCTGCTGCACGCGGAGGTCGCGGACAATCTGTTTCGCCTGATCCATGGCCGCCGTATTGATCTCGGCCGCGGTCCAAACCGGATAAGGCACGCCCAGGGTCCGGAGCACATCGATCTTGTTCTTCAGCGCGCCGATGTCGGTGTCCTGGCGGAACAGCCACGGATAAGCCGGCATGATCGAGCCCGTCGAGATCGAGCGCGGGTCGGACAGATGGTCGAAATGCCACGCATGCGGGTATTTGCCGCCCTCGCGGGCCAGGTCGGGCCCGTTGCGCTTCGATCCCCACTGGAAGGGATGGTCGTAGATCGACTCTCCGAGCCGCGAGTAATCGCCGTAGCGGAGCACGTCCGGCACGAGCGTGCGGATCATCTGCGAATGGCAGAGATAACAGCCCTCGCGCACATACAGGTCGCGCCCGGCGAGTTCCAGCGGTGTCCAGGGAAGCTCGCGGCGGTCCTCAATGTTGGCGGCCTTGTTGACCGTGATGGTGGGGATGATCTGGATCAAACCACCCACCGCGACCGCCAGGAAGGTCAGCACCGTAAACGGAGCCGAATTCACCAGCAGGCGATCGTACCAATCACCCCACTTCCGGGCGCGGGCCTGGTAATGCGCGATGGCGAGAATCGCGCACACGATCGTGGCAAACAGGCCGATCAGGTTGAGCAGGCCGTGGCCAAACAGCCAGACGCAGACAAAGAACACGCCCAGGGCACTGAAAATGAACGGCGGACTGGCGATGGTGGCACGCACGCCCAGGCGGGGCGACGGGACCACTTCCTCGACAAAGACTTCCACCGTGCCGTTGACGGGCTGCGCGCCATCGATCGTGCGCCAGATATTGTAAACGAGCAGGAGGAAGCCGGCGAGGTAAAGCCCGCCGCCGACGACGCGCATGAGCATCATGGGTTTGACGGTGTTTAGCGTGTCGAGGAAGTTGGGGTAAACCAGCACCGTCCCGCCCTCGCTCGTCGCGTTGAGCATCAACCCCTGGGTGATGCCGCTCGTCCACATCGCAGACAGGTAGAGGAGGATGCCAACGAGCCCGAGCCAGAAATGCAGATTCGCCAGCGCCGGCGAATACAGCGGCCGCCGCCAGAGGCGCGGCGCCAGCCAATAGAACATGCCCGCGGCCATGAATCCGTTCCACCCTAGCGTGCCACCGTGCACGTGGCCGATGATCCAGTCCGTGTAGTGGGCGAGCGCGTTGACGGACTTGATCGAGAGCAGCGGCCCCTCGAAGGTGGCCATGCCATAGAAGGTGACCCCGGCGGCAAAGAACTTGAGCACCGGATCGGTGCGGAGCCGGTGCCAGGCGCCGCGCAGCGTGAGCAGACCGTTTAGCATGCCGCCCCACGAGGGCGCCCAGAGCATGAGCGAGAAGGTCATGCCGAGCGCCTGGAGCCATCCGGGCAGCGCCGTGTTCAGCAGGTGATGCGGACCGGCCCAGATGTAGACAAAGACCAGGGACCAGAAATGGATCACCGACAGGCGGTAGCTATAGACGGGGCGCTCGGCCGCCTTCGGGACAAAATAATACATGATTCCCAGGATCGGCGTGGTCAGAAAGAACGCCACGGCGTTGTGCCCGTACCACCACTGGACCAGCGCGTCCTGCACCCCGCCGAACACCGGATAGCTGTGCAATCAGGCTGGTGGGGAGCGACAGGTGGTTGACGATGTAGAGCATCGCCACGGTGATGATCGTCGCGATGTAAAACCAGATCGCGACGTACAGGCTCGGTTCGTTCCGCCGCGCGAGCGTCCAGAAGAAATTGACCGCAAACACGACCCAGATCGACGACCACCGCGATGTTGATCGGCCAGATGAGCTCGGCGTACTCCTTTCCGCGGGTCAGCCCGAGCGGGAGCGTGACCGCCGCGGCCACAATGATCGCCTGCCAGCCCCAGAAATGGAATGCGACGAGAGGAAGTCGCTCGCGAGGCGGGCCTTCACCAGCCGCTGGGTCGAGTAATACACGCCCGCGAACATCATGTTGCCCACCAAGGCGAAGATGGCGGCGTTGGTATGCAGCGGCCGCAGCCGGCCGAACGTCAGCCAGGGCAGATTGAAATTCATCTGCCAGAAATTCAGCTGCGAGGCGATCAGCACCCCCACCAGCATGCCGACGACGCCCCAGCTGATCGACGCCAGCATGAACTGGCGCACGATGCGGTCATTGTACTCGATCGTGATCTTGCGCTCGCTCATGGACGGGGAAAAGGAGGCGTCCGCCGGCCGGAACCGGGCGGCCGCACCCCGGACCGGGCCTCAACCGGAGACGGAGCCGTCGGGGTCGTCCGACTCTCCCCGTCGGATCATACCCTCGGGCCGGGGCGTTTCGTCAGCCAAAGGCAGCAACGATTCCCGCTCCGCGCTGCTGAAAGGATGGCGGGAATGTTCGCGGAGAAAAAAGACGACAAAGGTGAAGACCAGGCAGAGGCTGATGGTGAGCGTGAGCGGAATGACATCCATGAGGCGGGGGGATTGCGCGCATTGATTATATCGCGGTCGGCGGCAAACTCTCCGCATTTCTTGCACAAGACGACTCAAAATTTGGCGCGGAACGGCCTCATCGACTATGACTTGGCAAAAGGTCCCCGCCGTCAAACCGGCTGTGCAGATCTTGTGTTCCCGGACGGGCGGACCGCGCCGCCCCGCGCGCCAAGAGATGCGCACGCTTCGACAAGACATGCAGTGCGACCGGGAAGGCAGTGTGGCATAGTGTAGCCTATGAGACGGCAATTCCTCCAGGCGCTCGGCGAGCTGCGGCCGATGATCAAGACCTGCTGGGAAGTGCTGCTCCGGGCCGAACCCGCCACGTCCCCGTTGGGCAATCCGGATACCCTGGTGTTCATGATGGATCGGACGCTCGACACGTTCTTCACGACGGTCCATTCCCCCGCCCCGCGCCGCTGGCTCGCGCGCCACCCGCTGCTCTGCCGTTCCCTCAACGACAGCTGCCCGTGTCAGCGCAATCCGCTGCTCCACTATTTCGTTTCCGGCGAACAGGCCCTGCTGGCCATCGCGGGCCAGGCGCTGACCGAGGTGGCGGCGGGGCCGGAGGAGGAGGAACAGATCCTCTCCGACGTGCAGCTGCACTTTCATTATCTGGCCCAGTACGAACTCCAGACTTTCTGCGATCTGTGCCGCGGGAATTGCGCCCGGGCCCGGGCTGGCCTTGTCACGGGCCGCCGCAACGGCCCCCCGACACTGCGCCGCCAGCGGCGCATCCTGCGCCTGCAGCCCCAGTGGGCGCCGGCCAGCACCGCCAGCTAGAGGATATCCGGAAACTGCCAGGATCTGGAGGGCGGCGCGCTGTCGCCGCCTGATTCCCGAGCGGCGCTGACGGCGCAGCGCCCTCCATCGCAAAGCATACCGGAGTTTCCGGACAGCCTCTAAGCCGGATTCGTGCAGTTGGAAATGTAGGGCGGGGTCGCCGGACCCCGCCTCGCCTCCCGAGAACTGGCGGGATCCGGCGACCCCGCCCTACACCAATCAGTTTCGGGAATCGCGAGCGAAACGACGGCTCAACTACATCGATCCCGGCTAAGTTCCCTTGCCGATGCCAAACGCCTGGAAGCCGGCCGCCCGCAGTTGCGCCAGATCGAGGAGATTGCGCCCATCGAAGAAAAATGCCGGCTTCTGCATCGCCGCATAGACCCGCGCAAAATCCAGGCCCTTGAATTCATCCCACTCGGTCAACAGCACCACGGCATGCGCCTTGTCGCAGGCCGCGTAGGCATCCGCCGCGATGGACAACCGGGCATCCGCCGCGCCGTCAGGCCCCGGAAGCTCCCGCCGGATCTCCGCCGGATCCACCTTGGGATCGTAGACCGAGAGGCGCGCATGCTCAGCGAGCAGATCGCGACACACGGCGATGGCCGCCGACTCGCGGGTATCGTTGGTGTTTTTCTTGAAGGCGAACCCGAGCACCGCGATTTTCTTCTCGGCCACGGTGTTGAACAGCGCCCGGACGATCTGCGACGTGAACCGCTTCTTCTGGTAGTCGTTCATCTGGATGACGGATTCCCAATAGGCCGCCACTTCCTTCAGCCCGAAATGACCGCACAGATAGACGAGGTTCAGGATGTCCTTTTGGAAGCAGGAGCCTCCGAAGCCGACCGAGGCCTGCAGAAACTTCGACCCGATCCGGCTGTCCCGGCCGATGACATGCGCGACCTCATCGACGTCCGCCCCCGTGGCCTCGCAGACGGCGGAGATCGAATTGATCGACGAAATGCGCTGGGCGAGGAAGGCGTTGGCCACCAGCTTCGACAACTCGGACGACCAGAGGCTGGTCGTGATGATCCGGTCGCGCGGAACCCAGCAGGCATAGATGTCAACCAGCGCCTTGACCGCCGCATCGCCCTCGGGTGAGCGCTCCCCGCCAATCAAAACGCGATCGGGTTTCTGCAGGTCCGTCATCGCGGTGCCCTCGGCGAGAAACTCCGGATTGGACAGCACCTGGAAGCGAAACCCGCGCGCATTGGCCGCCAGAATCGCCAGGATCGACTCCGCGGTCCTGACCGGGATGGTCGACTTTTCCACAATGATCTTCGGCCCGTTGGCATGATCCGCGATGGTCCGCGCCACGGATTCAATGTAGCTGAGATCGGCCGCCCGGCCTGCGCCCACGCCGTAGTTCTTCGTCGGAGTATTGACACAAACAAAGATCATGTCGGCGCGGCGGATGGCGCCGGCGACATCCGTCGAGAACGTGAGATTGCGTCCGCGCACCGCGCGGACGATCTCATCCAGCCCCGGTTCGTAGACGGGCAAGTTCTCGGAATTCCAGGCGGCGATGCGGGCCGCGTTCATGTCGACAACCGTGGCGATCGCCTCCGGGCAGCGCTGGGCGATCGTCGCCATGGTCGTTCCGCCAACGTAACCCGCTCCGATACAACAGATATTCATGATGGGGAATTCTCCGGACGAAGCTGGCGGCTTGCCCGCCAGAATCCAAGACGGAATTTCGCCGGACCGGCCGGGGCCTCGATGAGGCGGGCCGGTTCGCGACGCAATGGACCGAGGATTCGCTCCAGCCCTAGCCCGGATGTGCCGGCCAGTGTGCTCGGTCCGCAGATCGTCTACAGCCTGCATGCAGGCTGTCGAGTAAAGTGTGAAACATCCGGGCTGGAGTCTTCCGCCGCGACTGAACCCGCCACCAAGCGCCGGGGCGAGCTCGCCGCGCCCGTCGCCGCTCAGGCCGGAGAGGGAGCCGGTGCCCGCGCGTCACCCGCCAGACCTTCGGGGGCGGCCTTCTCGGCCGCCTTCCGTCCCGGCGGCAGGTCGGCCGGCTTCGTGATCACTGGCGGCGCCACCGGCGAGCGGATCTCGCCGAACTCGAGGATTTCGAGCACATGCTTGCCGTCGATAGTCTCGTACTGCAGCAGCGCCTCGGCGATCTTGTCGAGCATCGGCCGCTTCTCGATAATAATGCTCTTGGCCCGGGCGTACTGCTCGTTGACCAGCTTGTGGATCTCGGCATCGATCAGTCGCGCCGTATCCTCGCTGAAGTTCTCGCTGCGCGAAATCTCGCGCCCCAGGAAAACCGTGTCGTGGTTCTCCCCGTAGGCAATCGGGCCGAGCGGACTCATGCCCCAGTCGCACACCATGCTCCGGGCCAGTTTCGTCGCCTGGAGGATGTCGCTCGACGCGCCGCTAGTGATATCCCCCAGCACCACTTCCTCGGAAATGCGCCCGCCATAGAGTGTCGCCAGCCGGGCGAGCATCCGGCGCTTCGCGTAATTGTAGACGTCCTTTTTCGGAATGTACATCGTGCTTCCCAGCGAGCGGCCCCGGGGGATGATGGTGACCTTGTGCACCGGCAGATCGCCATCATCGACCACCGCGCCGACCAGGGCGTGGCCCGCCTCGTGATAGGCCACGATCTTCTTGTCCTCGTCGTCCATGATCCGGCGGCGCTCGCGGCCGAACTGGACCTTCTCCCGCGCGTCCTCAATGTCATGCATGTCGACGCGCTTCTTGTTCCGCCGCGCCGCCAGCAAGGCCGACTCATTGAGCAGATTGGCCAGTTCGGCGCCGGACAGCCCGGGGGTGCCGCGCGCGACCACGCTCAAGTCCACATCCTCGGCAATGGCAAGCTTGCGGGAATGGACCCGGAGGATCTGCTCGCGGCCCACGAGATCCGGCAGATCAATGAAAACCTGGCGGTCGAAGCGGCCCGGCCGCAGCAACGCGCTGTCGAGGACATCGGGGCGGTTCGTCGCCGCAATGATGATCACGCCCTCCGTCGTGTCGAAGCCGTCCATCTCGGCCAGCATCGAGTTCAGCGTCTGCTCGCGCTCGTCGTTGCCACCGCCCAGCCCAGCGCCGCGCTGGCGGCCCACCGCGTCGATTTCATCGATGAAGATCAGGCAGGGTGCGTTCTTGCGCCCCTGCTCGAACATGTCCCGCACGCGGCTGGCGCCGACGCCGACAAACATTTCCACGAAATCAGAGCCGCTGATGGAGAAAAACGGCACCTCGGCCTCGCCGGCGATGGCCTTGGCCAGCAGCGTCTTTCCCGTGCCGGGAGGCCCGACCATCAAGACGCCCTTGGGAATGCGACCGCCGATTTTCTGGAACCGCTTGGGGTCCTTGAGAAACTCCACGACCTCCGAAACCTCCTCCTTGGCCTCATCACAACCCGCGACGTCCGCAAAGGTCACCCGGTCGCGGTCGCGGGTGAGGAGTTTGGCGCGGCTCTTGCCAAAGCTGAGCGCGCCGCGGCCCGCCTGCTTAAGTTGCCGCACAAACAGGAAATAGAGCAGCCCGATGACAATGACGAAAGGCAGAATCTGGGTCAGAACCTGCTGCGCAAAATTGGTCGCGGAGACTTCCGTGAAGACCTTGGATTTCTGCAGGATCTCCATGTTGGCGTCGGTCAGCCGGCCGGCCGCATGGAAGGACTTGGTCTTGCCGCTGTCGCTCGTGAGGGTCGCTTCCTTCAGGTCGCCGGTGATCTCCTCCCAATCGCGCCCCCCGGACGGATCCGGGCGGATCTTGCCTTCGGCGATCTTGTCGGCCGACGCATAGTCAACAACCTCCTGGATCTTGAGGCTGGCCGGCGAATTCATCCGCCCGGGATTGAACCTCAGCACCAGGGCCAGGATGCCGGCGATCGCCAGCCAGATCAGCCACACTTTCGGCTGAAACCGGTCAGGAGGCAGGTTCTTGAGCGGACGCCGTTTGGATTTGTTGTCGTCGTCAGACATTCGAGGATTATGACACCTCGCACAGCGTGGTGGTTCCAGCGGGAGAAGTCAATTGAAGCGCAGGCAATCCGGCTTAACCGCGCCTGTATCAATGCTTCAGCTCTTGTTGCAGGCGACCGAAGGCACTCGCTGCCGGCGCGGGCGATGGCGATCAAACCGCAATGTGCCATTCTGAATCACAGCAAACCCATTGCACCCCAGACTTCTCCGGGTCCTCCGACCTGCGAGGATTGCGGTTAGCAAATCTTCAAATCCCTGCCGGGAGATCTCCCCGGCCAGAGGCTGCGCCAGCAGCCAGCGGTGCAGCGCCCGCCGGGCGAGCGCGCGAGGGCGGTTCAGGAGGACGACGAGGTTCAGTACGCCTGTCCGTCTCAATGGACGCAGCTCGTCCACCCAGGCAT
>CAVRNM010000309.1:0-14322 GCA_963722225.1 uncultured Verrucomicrobiae bacterium | reverse complement strand
GCTCGGCTACGACCATCACTTTGGGAGCGAGTCGACCCTCGGCCTGACGATCTACGACACGAACGTCACGAATCGCATCGTCACCGGCGAGTTCGCCGCTGGTTCGCTGCTTGCGTCTTCAGCGGTTCCGCCGCTGTTGGCGCGAATCGGCGAGTTCTGCGGTTTGTCGCCGGATCCCGGCGCCGTGACGTTCACGCTCAACCGGTCGTTCAACGCCGCGACGCGCGTCTCCGCGGCATCGAGCTCACGGTCAGGCACGGATGTCGCCGCATTTCACCGTCAACTACGAATACGACGTGCAGTCGATCGTCCTCAACGATCTTCCCGCCTCCGTGCTGATGACCGATCCCACGCTCGTCAACGGCATTCAAGCTTTCGAGGTGCCGCTGCAGAAGGCGACGCTCGGCCTTGAATTGGAGAACGCGGGAGCCGATGGCCACCCAGACCTGGGAATCCTGCGTGTTCACCGGCGACGAAGAGCGCGCGTTCGTCCGCGACCACCTCGGCCCCGCGCTCGCCCGGGCCGGACTGGCCGGCGTGAAGCTCATGATCTGGGACCATAACCGCGGCATCATGTACCAGCGCGCCAAGGCGGTCTATGACGACGCCGCGGCCGCGAAATACGTCTGGGGCACCGCCTTCCACTGGTATGTCGGCGATCACTTCGACAACGTGCGCCTCGTCCACGAAGCGTGGCCCGAGAAGAACCTGCTGACGACCGAGGCCTGTCTCGGTCCCTTTGACCCGGGCCGCCTCCAGGACTGGAGCCTCGGTGAAGCCTACGGCAATTCATTGATCCACGACCTCAACAATTGGGCGGTGGGCTGGACGGATTGGAACGTCCTGCTCGACGAACACGGCGGACCGAACCATGTCGGCAATTTCTGCTTCGCGCCCGTGCATGCCGACACGCAGGCCGGCACGCTGACGTACTTGAATTCCTTCTACTACATCGGTCAGTTTTCGAAGTTCATCCGGCCCGGCGCCCGCCGGATCGCCACGACACTCAACGACGACCGCCTGCTCGCAACCGCATTTCTGAACGCCGACGGCCGTGTCGCCGTCGTCGTGCTGAATCTCAAGGACGAAGCCATTGATTTCAAACTCTGGACCAACGGCCAGGCGGCAACAACCAACAGCCCGGCCCATTCGATCATCACCCTCGTGTACTGATCGACGGCCCGCGGCGCGCCACCGGCAAAGGCCAGGCCGCGCCGAATTCCGCTGGGGGGAATCAGGAAGGCTGGTTTGAATCTGCGGCGGTCCCTGAAACTGAGGCCGGAGATTCTTCAGCCGCGGCCGCCGCTCATCTCTGCTGCAGCTTCACCGGCTCGACCGGACCCAGGAAATGAGGCTGCCGATTCAAGATCCAGACGTCCAGGCAGGCCAGCGCGCGCGCGAAGACTTCCCGGGTCCGCGCCCGGATCCACCAATTCAACGGCGGCTCCTCCGCCACATACGCCTCCGCGTCCAGCCCCACGTGCTGGGCCAGGAAGAGCGCCCGCTGGGCATGAAAGCGCTGCGACACCACGATGACCCGGCTCTGCTGGAAGACCGATTTCGCCCGCACGATTGAGTCCAGGGTGCGGAATCCCGCGAAGTCCATGGTGATGAATTCCGCCGGCACGCCGGCCCGCACCAGATCCGCCCGCATTCTCACCGGTTCGTTGTAATTGGCCCGCCGGTTGTCACCGCTGACCAGGATTCCGGCCACTTTCCCGGCCGCAAACAGCTCCTGAGCCGCCTTGATGCGGGCCCGATAGAACGGATTGGGCTGCCCGGCATAACGCGGACTGGTGCCCAACAGCAGCGCCACCGGCGCCGGCTTCAGTTCCGCGAGCCGGTCATGCACGCGGGCCTCGGTGGCCAGGCCCACCCAAAGGTCGCAGGCGGCCAGGCCGCCGACCGCGCCGGCAGCCAGCGCCAGACTCCACCACCCCGCTCGGCGGAGCCACCATCCTTGTTTCCGGCTGGTCGATCGACGCTGGGCCACGACGGCACTTTGATACGAAGAACGCGCCGCGATCAACCTGAACCGATAATCAGGGGATCGAAATCGTCGCTGACCTCCACGATCCTAATGGATAATCCGCGGGAGGAAACCGGACGTTCCACCCGGGGATGAATCAGCCCTGCGGGTCGGATTTGGGCGGGTCGAGCAGGCCGTACTGTTTCAGTTTGTACTGCAATGTGCGCCGGCTGATGCCGAGCATCCGCGCCGCCGCCTCCCGATTCGCGGTCTCCTTGGTCAGCGTCTGCCGGATCAGCAGTTTCTCCACCTCGGCCAGCGTCATGCCCGGCCGGATCGGGAAACTCGCCGCATGGCGGTCGTGCGTGCGCAAAAATTCCGGCAGGTCCTCCACGCCGACGACCGGCTGGTGGCAGGTCAGGACAAGGCATTCGACCGCGTTGCGCAACTGCCGGACGTTGCCCGGCCAGGGAAATCGCTGGCAGAGCTGCATCGCCTCGGCCGAGAACTGCAGCCGCCGGCGCTTGTGCTTCCCCCGGAAATGCTCCAAAAACGTTTCGACCAGCAGCGGGATGTCGTCGGCGTGGTCGCGCAGGGGCGGGACGACGATCGGCACGATATGCAGGCGGTAGTAGAGGTCCTCCCGAAATCTCCCGGCGGTTACGGCGTCCTGAAGCTGTTTGTTGGTCGCCGCGACGACCCGCACGTCCACCCGGATCAGCTCGGTGCCGCCCACCATGCGAAAACAGCCGTCCTCCAGGACGCGGAGCAGGTCGCCCTGCCCTTTGGCCGGCAGATCGCCGATCTCATCGAGGAACAGCGTGCCGCCATCGGCCAGCTGAAACCGACCCGGCTTGCTGGCCACCGCGCCGGTAAACGCCCCTTTCATGTGGCCAAACAGCTCCGCCTCCAGCAGTTGTTCCGACAGGGCGGCGCAGTTGACGAAGATGAACGGTTTGTCCGCCCGGGCGCTCTGCGCGTGGATCATCCGCGCCACGAGTTCCTTGCCGGTGCCGCTCTCCCCCTCGATCAGCACGGTGACTTCGCTGCGCGCCACCTCCTCCCCCATGCGGATCACCTGACGGATGGCCTCGCTGTCGCCCACCAGCAGGCTGGGCTCGGAACGTTTGCGCAGCCGCTGGCGGAGCTCGGTGTTTTCCGACACCACGGATTGGAACTCCAGCGCCTTCAGCACCAGCGCGCGCAGGCGCTGCATGTCGAGCGGCTTGGTCAGGTAGTCGTAGGCGCCTTCCTTCATCGCCTCGACCGCGTTGGGCACCGTGCCGTAGGCGGTCATCAGGATGAACAGGGTGTCGCGACTCTTCTGCCGCGCCTGCCGGAGCAATTCCAGGCCGCTCATTTCCGGCATGCGCACATCGCTGAGGACGAGGTTGTAGAGCCGCCCGCCGAGCATTTCGAGCGCGCGGCGGGCGTCGTTGGCCGCATCGACCACGTAGCCTTCGCGCCGCAACGCCTCCTGCACGCCCGCGCAAAGGCCCCGCTCGTCGTCGACCACGAGGATGTTGATCTTTGATCTATCCATGGAATTCAGGATCCGCCGCGCGCCCGGGCGCACATGGCAACTGCAGGGTGAACGCCGCCCCGCCGCCGGGCCGGTTTTCCACGGTAACCTGCCCCCGATGCGCGGTCGCGATCTGCTGCACAATCCACAGACCGAGACCGCTGCCCTCTGATTTCGTGGTGAAGAACGGTTCGAAAATGGCCGACCGTCTCTCGTCGGACACCCCCGGCCCGTTGTCGCTCACCCGCAGGAAGAACACCCCGGCGGACGGATCAGCGCGCGCGTCCACCTCGATCCGCCCGTTGCGCTCGATCGCCTGGATGGCGTTGATCACCAGATTAATCAGCGCCTGCTTGAGCTGGCCGGGATCGGCGATAAGGGGCGGGAGCCCCTCCGGCACGCTCAAGACGACTTCAATCCCCCGCGTCGCCGCCTCGGGGCGCAGCAGTTCGCAGACATAGCCGACAATCTCGGCGACATCGACGGTGTGCAGGTCGACGGCGGAGGGCGCCGCGAGGCTCAGGAACTGCCGCATGAGGTTCTCGAGCCGCAGCAGCTCGCTCCGGATGATCTCAAAGCGGCCGGCGGACTTGGCCAGCAGCGGCGGGGAGGCCTGCGCTGTGTCCTCCTCGAGCAGCTGCACGTGGATCGCCAGTGAGCTCAGCGGATTCCGGATTTCGTGGGCCAGGCGCGCGAGCAGGCGCGAAAGCAGCCGCTGCTTTTCTTCCGCCGCCAGTTTCGTCAGGTCCTGTCCAAGCGCATCTGCGAGTACCCGTTCCACGGCGCCAGACTAGGGCGTGCCTTCAAACTGGCAAGCCACGGCGCTTCTCCTCCGGCGGCTTCACGTGACTGAAGGCGCGCCAGATGATCACGTCGTAGATGCTCTTCAGGCCGCCACTGATGACAAAACACCAGCCGGCCAGCGCCGGGATTCCCATGAGCGGACCGGCCACGAGCGGACCCAGCGCCGTGCCCACCTGGCGGATCGTCGTGGTGATCCCATTCGCGGCCGAGCGCTCCCCCGCCGGCACGATGGCATTCACGTAGCTCTGGCGCGTCGGCACGTCCATCTGCGAGATGAGGTGGCGCGCGAGCAGCACCGCGACCGCGGATCCGACCGTGGGCATCAGCGGCACGAGCATCAGCAGCACGTTGGAGGGCAGATGCGTGAAGACCATCGTGTTCAAAAGGCCGAACCGCCGGGCCAGCGGCACCGCCGCCAGCGCCGACAGCCCGGACAGCAGCGTCGTGCCGAAGAAGATCCCGCCGAGGGTGGCGAGATCGACCCCGAATTTCCGGTGAAACCAATAGGCCACGAAGCTCTGGACGATGAAACCGCCGCCGAAGGCATCGAGCGTGAACAACGCGCTGAGCCGGGCGACATGGTCCCTGGCCTCGTGCAGCCCATGCCACGAACGCGGAATGAGGCCGGGGCCCGAGGTTTCCTTCGCCCCCGGCGCCTCGATCTCGCGTCCCACCAGGGAAAATAGGACGAACAAACCCCCGCCGAACGCCGCGTAAAGCCACAGCAGCGCGCGATAACTCGCCACCGCCGTCCAGCCCTCCTGCTGCAGGCGGTCCGCCAGCCACCCGCCAGCGAGGGCGCCGAGCGCATTTGCCGAAAAGCCCAGCACATGCGACCAGGCAAAGACCCGCGTGCGGTCCTCATCGCGAATCACCTCGGCCAGACCGGCCTGCTCAATGGCGAGGAACGGTCCGAGTTCATTGCCGCTGGGACTCAACACCCCGATGATGGCGGCCGCCAGCAGCGGCCAGAAACCGGCGAATCCCGCCATGCCGGCACCGCCAAAGACCATCAGCACCGCGCCGAGCCGCAGCATGCGCCGCCGGCCCAGCCGGTCCGCGCGGGTGGTCAGCGTGAGCGAGATGGCCGCGTCACCGAGCAGGGTGAACGCCAGCAGCACGCCCACCCGCGCTTCGGAATAGCCGAGCGCCCGCAGATAGAGCACCAGCACGACCGCGAGAAATCCGTAGGCGAAGAGGCGACCCACGCGCGCGGCAAAGAGCAGCCCAAAATCGCGGGGCGCAGAGGTGGGAAGGGACATGGGTGGATGCCCGGCAAGTAACGTCACGAGGCGCGCGGGCGCAAGCGCCGGACGCAGCAGTGCCGCAACGCGTCTCGCGTATCCTAGAGCGGCTTAAATTGATATGTGGCCGAGAACGCGAACGTAGCTGCGAGCACCAGCGAGCGGATGGTTCGTCCATTCGCTGGCGCTCGCGGCTACACTTTTTCTGGAACCGCTCTAGCCGCGCCGCGCGACGGCGACCAGGGTTCGCCGCAACGACGGATGGATCAGATCCGCCATGCGGCTGTACACATTGTCTTTGAGATTATCGAAGTGATACAGGCCCCGGCGCTCAAACGCCACCAGCTGCATCCCCGACTCCGCGATGGCGGAAATCAGCTCGTCTTTCGTATACTCCCGGATATGGCCCGGATTATTCCGATCGGGCTTGAGCCTTTCAAAGGGATTGCGGCCCCGGACCATTTTCCAGCGATTCTTCAACCAGGCGGCATTCGGCGTGGTAATCAACAAGTGGCCCCTCGGCGAAAGCAGGCTTGATAAGAATCTCAAGGCACTGGCAGGAGGGGTGATCAGGTGCTCCAACACCTCCATGAATACAATCAGGTCATACTTGACCTCAATCGGCGGAACCGGAACACCCGGCACTGCGGCATCATTGAGGTCATAGCGGTGAAACGTTGCCCCGCCCGGAGGAGTGAAGCGCTCATCCTGCTCCATGCCCAGGCAGTCAAGGCGCGCCTCTGGGAACAGCGCCTTCAATAGCAGCGTCTCGAAACCCATTCCGACATCCAGAATGCTCGTGGGAGCGTCGGCCACTGCCAGACCCGTCAATAGTTTCACCATGTACCGATAACGCACTGCATGGCGCTCCCAATAATAGGCGGCCTCTGGTGCCAGAGTCGTGCTGTAAGCGGCGATGGCCGCAAAGGCGGCGTTATCCATATTCTCCATACGGCAGGTCGCTTAGCGAATCGGGCCCGCCTCCGCAACGTTCCCGTTGCCGGCCCGCGGCAAACGTCGGGCGATCCGGCGGGCTGGCGTTCGCAGCGTCGACCGGTCAGGCGCTGGTTGCTTTGTTTCCATAACTGCCGTCCTCTCGCTGGTGCAGGATCACCAGGTTGCCGTCCGGATCGTAGACTTTGATCGCGATGCAGAATCCGCTGTCAATCGGTGGCCCTTCAACCTGAATCCCTTTCCCCGTCAGCTCTTGATAAGCCTGGGCGACGTCATCCACGGCGAATGCGATCTGACCGGCCGCCTTCCCTCCGATTTTGACGGCGTTTCCCTTCAATGCCAAGGTCACGTCGCCGCCATCAAACTCGGCCCACTGATACTCGGCACTTTGGATTTCACACCGCAAGCCCAGCACGTCGCGGTAGAAATCCACCGCGCGCGAAAGATCCGAGACCAGAAACATCACAAAATCGGTGCCGCGGATATGCATGCGCTGGATCGCCTGGGTTTGAAGGCCATTCGTGACTTACCGTCGGCACGCCTCCTGCCCCGGGGCGGGCTTGCCAGCGGCGGTTTACGGCTGGGACGACATATCTGGTTCAGCTTCTTCACCGTGGTGCGGTGTTGACCCAATATCGGAGCTTTTGGACCCGCAGCTCTGAATAACGCGTCACCCCTTCGAGCACTCCACCGCATCCTTCTATCACTTTCCGCGATCCCACGTTGTCGACATCGCACGTGATCAGTGCCCGGTCGATCCCGAATTTCGCCGCCATCGGCAACGCCTGGCGCAGCATCTCGGCGGCGTAACCGCGCCGGCGCTGGCTCGGCCTTACCCCATACCCGATATGCCCGCCGATCCGCCTAAGATACTCGTTCAGACAGTGCCTCAGCGACAACCTCCCGACGATCATCTCGCCGACCACGCCGACGTAGTAAGTGCTCGGAACAAAGCCCGAGGGCAGGTCCAAGCCTCGCGACCATCCATCCAGTCGCTTGACGTAGACCGCGAAGCCGATGATTCCGTCGAATCCCAACGCAAACTGCCAGGGTGGATTCTCACGCGCAAACTCTTCCACCGCTCCCATAAAGGAGCTTTCGTCCTCCACTCGGAGCGGCCGAAGTTCCAGATTGGTCTTCATTATTTCGCCGAAAGTTCAGCGGTCGGCAGCGCCGGACCGCGGCGCGCCGGGTGCGTCAGCAGCCGGCGCGAAGCCGCCCGGCATCCGCAGCGGCAACGGTTTCGATGTTTTTCGAGATCAAGCTGAGATCGCTGCGGGGCGTCCAGCCCACCGACTTCCAGAATGCCATCCCATCCTGATTCTGGTTGTAGACGAAGATGTGACACTTGCGAATGCCCTCCCGTTGCAGAGCACTGAGGCACTGGTCCACCAGCTGGCGACCAACGGAACGCCGGCGCGACTGCGGTTGTACGGCTAAATGATGGATGTAACCACGCCTCCCGTCATGGCCGCAAAGGACCGCACCAATCACGGCACCATCGGCTGTTGCGACGAAACTCATTCCAGGATTCCGGTTCAGGTAGGCTTGGATGCTCGCGGCAGAATCTGCCTCGCTCAGACCAATGCCTTCGCTCTGCTGCCATAAGGCAAACACGTGGTCGTAGGCTTCCATCAGGAAAGGACGAATCTCGATTTTCATCGTGCGGCTGATCAATCGGCCAGCGTTTCCCTACTTATTGAGCATTCAGTATAGAACGGATACCGTTTTCAGAGCGAAAATCCGCATCCATTCCTTTCTGAAAGATCAATAGTCCGCCGATGAGCACCAATCCAGCTATAACAAACCATGCTAGGAATGCTCCATCGTTATCACTACTTTGCCTCTGGCGTGTCCTTCTTCCAAATACCGGATCGCCTGCGGGACAGCACTCAATGGGTAGCTCCGATCGATCACCGGAGCAACCTTCCCGGTTTCGAGGAGCTCGCGGATGACCAGCAAGTCGTCTTGGTTCAAATGTGCCAGAAACGGGAGCAGCTTCTGACTCACGAACCGTGACATCACGACCGCCTTGAGCATGCCCGTCAGAGGTCCCAGCCAGCGCCCCTTGCCCAGTCCTCCGACCAGCACGAGCGTCCCCTCGGGCGTCAGCGCGCGCCGGCAATCGGACAAGGAATGGTTCCCCACGGAATCGATTATCAGGTCATACCGCTGCCCGCTCTTGGTGAAATCCTCCTGGGTGTAATCCACGACCTGGTTGGCGCCAATCGACCGGACCAGGCCCATATTCCTCTCGCTGCACACGCCGGTCACGTCCGCCCCGAACACTCTGGCAATCTGCACGGCGAACGTCCCCACTCCTCCCGACGCGCCATTGATCAAGACCTTCTGCCCCGGCTGAATCCGTCCTTTGTCGCGAAGGCTCTGCAAGGCGCTCAAGGCCGCCACCGGCACGGCCGCCGCCTGCTCGAAAGTCACGTTGCCCGGCTTCAGCACCAGGGCGCCTTCCGCCGCACACCCATACTCGGCCAAGGCCCCTTTGCAGGCGCCGAAGACCTCGTCACCTGGTCGGAACCGCGTCACGTTCTTGCCGACCGCCTCCACCTGCCCGGCCGCGTCAACTCCGAGCCGGGTGACCTTTGGCTTGCGCCACCCGGCTTGGAGGCGCACGGCGTAGGGCGTGCCCCTCAGGTAGTGCCAATCGAGTGGATTGACGGAGGCCGCCCGAATTCGAATCAGGACCTCGTCGTCCTTCGGGACAGGGGTTGCCACCTCCGTGAACTGGAGAACCCCCGGGGGGCCGTATTCCACGTAGACGATCGCTCTCATAAGTCCTCGCAAGGATTGTCTCGACCGGGTCGTTGGCGTCGGCAGTGCATGGTCTCCCGATCGATCAGTTTCAAACGTTGCCGGCCATTCGCGACCTACGGTTGGTGGGCCTCCGGCCCCACCCGGGGCGTGACTGCCGGGGTCGTCGGCAGCGCCGGTGATACGGATCCATGCAGTTGACCTTTATTTCGCTCTGCGTTGTTGCCGACCAATAGCTGGAGCGCGTTGGCCCAAACGCGAGGGGAGCGTCTTGGGGACAAGCCGCCCCACCTCGGCTGCATAAGTCCGGCCGAGCATTCATTCGATAAAGAAGTCGATCGTCGTGACGACGCGCACGATCTTCAGCTCAGGCGAGGCAACGTCCCGGTCCTCCACCTCAACGACGCCTTGTGTCGCCCTCCGGATCCTCCCGACGGTCGCCTTTGAATCTTGCGCGAACTTCTGAGCGGCGGCGCGGGCGTTGGCCGTCGCCTCTTCGATCATCTCCGGCTTGATCGAGTTGATGCCGTCGTACAGGAACTCGATCTTGTGCCCATAGTCATCGCTGATCAAAGGGATGCCCTTCGCCACCAGGACCTCCGATCTCTGGATCGCAGCCTTGACTATGTCCACCTTCTTGCTCCGCACGACCAACGTCATCACGGCGTTGAATCGCGGCAATATCTTCTCCTCCCGCTCGCGACGCTCATCCGCGCGATCCAAGATACTGGGAAGGCCGAGAACACAGTCTTCGATGGAGATATTATTTTCCTTCAAGAATTCCATCACGACCGACCGGGCCTTCTTCATCTCTCCTTGCAGGGATGGCAGATCGTTTGAATCGACAGAGAACCGTATCGGCCAAATGACCAGGGTGGCTTTCACCTCGCGTTCTGAGAGTCCTCGGACCGTAAAATAGCGGTCGAACTCACGGCCCTTTTTTACTGCGGCTCCAATCTCGATGCCGAATATGCCAAGGCCCAGGGCAAGGAGAGCGCCGAGAACGGCAAATGAACGTGTGGTGATCATGTTTGGAGATGCTAACGTTAGATAGGTAACTCGCGGCCTATGCTGGCCGCCGAGGCAGTTCCGCAGCCAAAGTGCCAGACGCGGTCGCTGAGTCCGCCAACCTGTTCGGCGGGTCCAGCATCTCATGGCCAATCGTTCGCGCGTTCATTCAGGAGTCCTCCACTCACTTGACTGTATCGGCCGGAACGAATTCCCCACCGCAGGAGCAACAATCATTCCCGTCGTCAAACTTGCTGGCTTCGCATTTCATACAAACCATCGCGCGGCGTTTCGATGCCGATGACGCGAAAATTGTCTTCCAGAAAGGAAGCGCAGCAATACCCGCGACCGCCAGGAATACGCCGACTATCTTCAACACCTGTGAGAATCCATGAATTTGGCCCACGTCAAGCAATGCGGGGCGGAAGCCGAATCTCCTAGAGGACCTCGGCACGAACAGAAAAAGACCGCACAATAACACCGCCACCGAGACACGTACGAAAAATGAAAGGCGATCGGAGTCAGTCTTTCGCTTCGCTGTTATCGCTACGAACTCATCTGGCGTGTATTTCACCCACATGGAGCTGTGCCTCAGGAGGCACAGCTCCCGGTGTGGTCAAATGCACGCCAGATGAGTTCGTAGCGAATAACAGCGAAGCGAAAGACAGAGAAAAATCACCTTTCATTTTTCATTACATGTCTCGGTGGCGGTGTTGACTGTGCGGTCTTTTTCTGTTCGGTGCCGAGGTCCTCTAGGAGATTCGGCTTCCGCCCCGCACTGCTTGACGTGGGCCAAATTCATGGATTCTCACAGGTGTTGAAGATAGTCGGCGTATTAAAGGGGGTCGCGGGTTTGCTGCGCTTCCCTTTTCTGGAAGACGATTTTTCGCGTCATCGGCATCGAAACGCCGCGCAATAGTTTGTATGAAATGCGAAGCCAGCAAGTTTGACGACGGGAATGATTGTTGCTCCTGCGGTGGGGAATTCGTTCCCGCCGATACAGTCAAGTGAGTGGAGGACTCCTGAATGAACGCGCGAACGATTGGCCATGAGATGCTGGACCCGCCGAACAGGTTGGCGGACTCAGCGACCGCGTCTGGCACTTTGGCTGCGGAACTGCCTCGGCCGCCCCCACAGGCCACGAGCTACACGTTAGCATCTCCAAACATGATCACCACACGTTCATTTGCCGTTCTCGGCGCTCTCCTTGCCCTGGGCCTTGGCATATTCGGCATCGAGATTGGAGCCGCAGTAAAAAAGGCGTTCGACCGCTATTGGCTCTCAGAACGCGAGGTGAAAGCCAGCCTGGTCATTTCGCCGATACGGTTCTCTGTCCGATTCAAACGATCTGCCGTCCTTGGGGGGAGAGATGAAGAAGGACCGGTCGGTCGTGATGGAATTCTTGAAGGAGAATGATCTCTCCATCGAAGACGGTTCTCGGCCTTCCCAGTTACTTCGATAGCGCGATGGCGTCGCGAGCGGGAGGAGGAGGATCCTTCAGCGATTCAACGCCGTCGTGAGGTCCGGTCGTGCGGAGCAAGAAGGTGGACATAGTCAAGGCTGCGATCCAGAGATCGGAGTGCCCTGGTGGCGAAGGGCATCCCCTTGATCAGCGATGACTATGGGCACAAGATCGAGTTCCTGTACGACGGCATCAACTCGATCAAGCCGGAGATGATCGAAGAGGCGACGGCCAACGCCCGCGCCGCCGCTCAGAAGTTCGCGCAAGTTCAAAGGCGACCGTGGGGAGGATCCGGAGGGCGACACAAGGCGTCGTTGAGGTGGAGGACCGGGATGGTACCTCGCCTGAGCTGAGATCGTGCGCGTCGTCACGACAATCAACTTCTTTATCGAATGAATGCTCGGCCGGACTTATGCAGCCGAGGTGGGGGGCTTCTCCCCAAGACGCTCCCCTCGCGTTTGGGCCAACGCGCTCCAGCTATTGGTCGGCAACGACGCAGAGCGAAATAAAGGTCAACTGCATGGATCCGTATCACCGGCGCTGCCGACGACCCCGGCAGTCGGCCCCGGGTGGGGCCGGAGGCCCACCAACCGTAGGTCGCGGATGGCCGGCAACGTTTGAAACTGATCGATCGGGAGACCATGGCTGACGCCAACGACCCGGTCAAGACAATCCTTGCGAGGACTTATGAGAGCGATGGTCTACGTGGAATACGGCCCCCCGGGGGTTCTCCAGTTCACGGAGGTGGCAACCCCTGTCCCGAAGGACGACGAGGTCCTGATTCGAATTCGGGCGGCCTCCGTCAATCCGCTCGATTGGGGCTGCCTGAGGGGCACGCCCTACGCCGTGCGCCTCCAAGCCGGGTGGCGCAAGCCAAAGGTCACCCGGCTCGGAGTTGACGCGGCCGGGCAGGTGGAGGCGGTCGGCAAGAACGTGACGCGGTTCCGACCGGTGACGAGGTCTTCGGCGCCTGCCAAGGGGCCTTGGCCGAGTATGGGTGTGCGGCGGAAGGCGCCCTGGTGCTGAAGCCGGGCAACGTGACTTTCGAGCAGGCGGCGGCGTCCGGTGGCGGCCTTGAGCGCCTTGCAGAGCCTTCGCGACAAAGGACCGATTCACCGGGGGAGAAGGTCTTGATCAATGGCGCGTCGGGAGGAGTGGGGACGTTCGCCCTGCAGATTCCAGAGTGTTGGGGCGGGACGTGACCGGCGTGTGCAGCGAGAGGAATATGGGCCTGGTCCGGTCGATTGGCGCCAACCGGTCGTGGATTACACCAGGAGGATTTGACCAAGAGCGGGCAGCGGTTTGACCTGATAATCGATTCCGTGGGGATCCATTCCTTGTCCGATTGCCGGCGCGCGCTGACCCGAGGGGATCTCGTGCTGGTCGGAGGACTGGGCAAGGGGCGCTGGCTGGATCTCTGACGGGCATGCTCAAGGCGGTCGTGATGTCACGGTTCCGGAGTCAGAAGCTGCTCCCGTTTCTGGCACATTTGAACCAAGACGACTTGCTGGTCATCCGCGAGCTCCTCGAAACCGGGAAGGTTGCTCCGGTGATCGATCGGAGCTACCCATTGAGTGCTGTCCCGCAGGCGATCCGGTATTTGGAAGAAGGACACGCCAGAGGCAAAGTAGTGATAACGATGGAGCATTCCTAGCATGGTTTGTTATAGCTGGATTGGTGCTCATCGGCGGACTATTGATCTTTCAGAAAGGAATGGATGCGGATTTTGCTCGAAAACGGTATCCGTTCTATACTGAATGCTCAATAAGTAGGGAAACGCTGGCCGATTGATCAGCGGCACGATGAAAATCGAGATTCGTCCTTTCATGATGGAAGCCTACGACCACGTGTTTGCCTTATGGCAGCAGAGCGAAGGCATTGGTGTAACGACAGATTATGACGCGACCATCCAAGCCTACCTGAACCGGAATCCTGGAATGAGTTTCGTCCAACAGCCGATGGTGCCGTGATTGGTGCGGTCCTTTGCGGCCATGACGGGAGGCGTGGTTACAGCCATCTTGAGCCGTACAACCGCAGTCGCGCCGGCGTTCCGTTGGTCGCCGGCTGGTGGACCAGTGCCTCAGTGCTCTGCAACGGGAGGGCATTCGCAAGTGTCACATCTTCGTCTACAACCAGATCAGGATGGGATGGCATTCTGGAAGTCGGTGGGCTGGACGCCCCGCAGCGATCTCAGCTTGATCTCGAAAAACATCGAAACCGTTGCCGCTGCAGATGTCGGGCGGCTTCGCGCCGGCTGCTGACGCACCCGGCGCGCCGCGGTCCGGCGCTGCCGACCGCTGAACCTTCGGCGAAATAATGAAAGCCGATCTGGAAAGTCGGCCGCTCCGAGTGGAGGAGCGAAAGCTCCTTTATGGGAGCGGTGGAAGAGTTTGCGCGTGAGATATCCACCCTGGCAGTTTGCGTTGGGATTCGACGGAATCATCGGCTTCCCCCCCTGCGTCAAGCGAGCTGGATGGATGGTCGCGAGGCTTGGAGCCTCCCCTCGGGGCTTTGTTCCGAGCACTTACTACGTCGGCGTGGTCGGCGAGATGATCGTCGGGAGGTTGTCGCTGAGGCACTGTCTGAACGA
>CAVRNM010000308.1:0-4666 GCA_963722225.1 uncultured Verrucomicrobiae bacterium | reverse complement strand
AAAGACTCGGCGCGCAATTTTCCGCGGTCGAACGGTTGGAGCTGCATGCGGCGTTTGACGGCGCTTTCGCCGACAACGTGGCCAGCCTGAACCGACTGGAAATCGAGCTCGATGCCGCGACGGGCCGGAAGCTGCTCCAGGTTCGGACGGCGCAGCCCGTTTCGTTCAATGTTGCCACGAAGCGGTTCGCCTTCAGCAAGCCCGACGTCGAACTCGCGCGGATCACCCTCCAGGGTCTGCCGCTGGCCTGGGCGCAGTCCGTGGCGAAGCCGCTGACCATCGACGGCGGCGAGCTCTCCGCGGATTTCTCGATCACGGCGGAGGCGGATGGCAGCCAGGTGCATTTGCGGTCGGTTCAGTCCGTCACCTTTGCCGGGGTGACCCTGCGTGACGGCGAGCGGAAGCTGGTGGACGACCTGAGCCTTACGTGCAATCCGGCGATCGATTACTCGGCGGCGAAGGTGACGGCGAGTGTGCCCGACTTGGACCTGTCGCTGCCGGCGGGTGATGCGGCGGCGGGAAACTTCAAGGTGGAAGCGACCAACCTGGCGTCGTCGCCAGTGATCGGGTTTTCCGCGAAGTTCCAGGAGCGGCTGGTGAGCGTCATCCGGCCTTTCCTGCCGTTCGACCCGGGTCCGGTGCTGGTCGAGTCCGCGACCGAGGGGAAGCTTCGAGGCCAGTCGCTGCAGTTGGCCCGGTTTGCCTCGGCCATGAAACTCCCGGATGGCACGCTGGTGGAGTCGGTCGAGACGCTCCAGCCCTTGACGGTCGATTTCTCCACCGAGCGCGTCGCCGCAACCAACGCGGCGGCGGCCGCTGCGCGGCTTAGCCTGGGGGAACTGCCGCTGGCTCTGGCCCAGCTGTTGGTGCCGAACTCCAAGCTCTCCGGGACCCTGAACGGCGCGACGTTGGAAATCAGCCTGCCCGCCGTCGATCAAGTCGTCGTGCGGACGACCGCGCCGGTGAGTGTGCGCGGGATGGATGTGGCGATCGGCGATCAGTCGATGGCGAAAGGCCTTGATCTCGATCTCGAATTCTCCGCGGCGAAGCGCGGCGAGACGCTGTCGGCGGACGTGCGTCGAATTGATGTGAAGCAGGGTTCGACGTTGCTGGCCCGGCTTGTCGCGGCCGGCGAGGCCACGCCGGGGGCCAAGCTGAATGCTTCGGGCAAAGGCCGGCTCGAGATGGACCTGGCGGCGGTGATGCAACAGCCGGCGCTGGCGTCGTCATCCCTGCTGTCTCGAGGGAGCCTCACGGCAGACTTTGAAATCGTGTCGGGCGACCCCGTGCAGGCCAAGGCCACGGTCGCATTGCGCAACCTCGTGGCGCGCGAGGGCAATCAGCGGTTGGGTGATCTCGATGGTCAGCTTGAGGGCGCGCTGAAGGCGGATGGCAGCGCCGGCACCGTGCAGATTCCGTTGTCGCTGGCGGTGGGCGGCCGCCGTTCCGATCTTACGCTCGACGGGAGCTTCGCGCGTTTGGCATCCGCGTGGTCAATCAACGGGAAAATCGGGAGCAACCAGATCTTTGCCGACGACTGCAGGGCGCTGGCGGTGCTCGTTCCGCCAAGCCCTGTGCCCAATGTGCCGGCGGGGCCGAAGACGGCCGGCGGGAATGGGCCGCCCTCGAGGCTGCTGGGCGGGAATGCCGGGACATCGGGTTCCGCGCCGGTTCAAGGCGCGGTCGCACGGGCGGCGCCGGCGATCCCGACCCGCGACGCCGATCCATTCTGGAAGGGGGTGACGGGACGGATCGATGCCGACCTGAAATCGGTGAAGTACGGCCGAGATTACCCGATCAGCGGCATTCATTGCGCCGCCGTGATTACGGAAACGCGGCTGGCGATCGACAACCTCGAGGGAAAGTTCCAGGACGACGCGTTCAAGGTCACGGCGGGCGTCACCTATGCCGCGAAGGATCCGGAACCGTACTTGCTGACGGGTGCGATCGACATTCCGGGGTTTGATGTGGGCGCATTCCTTCGCGCGGCGAACCCGAACGAGGCGCCCGCGCTTGAGACCAAGGTCGCCATTCAGGCCAGATTGAACGGCAGGGGAGCGACGGGGCCCGATCTCGCGCAGAACGCGCACGGGCAGTTTGATGTCACGGGTTCCAAGGGGATCTTGCGGGCGCTGGGGAAAAAGGGCCAGGTTGCCGAGGCGGCCTCCGCGGTCTTGGGCCTGTTGGGCGCCATCACGGGTTCCGATACCTCGGTGGCGGCGGGACAGTTGGCCGGGGAATCGCAGGGAATGCCGTTCGATCGCCTGACGATGCACGTCGACCGGGGGCAGACTTGAATCTGAGGCTGACTTCCCTGGAGTTCATCTCGCCCTCAATCCGTCTGACCGGGAGCGGCACCATCAAGTACCAGAAGGGTGTGAGGATGGCGGACCAGCCGCTGCACGTCGACTTGCAGCTGGCCGGCAAGGAGCACATGGCGGTTCTGCTCGGCAAGCTCAATCTGCTCAAAGGCCAGACGGACGAAAAAGGCTATTCCCCAATGGGCTCGCCTTTCGTGGTCGGCGGTACGCCTGCCCATCCTGATTCCAGCCAGTTGTGGAAGATCGTCGGTTCCGCCGCCGCGTCTGCGGCCGCGCCGGCAGCCGCCCGGGCCCTGGATGGGCTGTTCCGCTGATCGCCGGGCTGATTCGTTCGCGCCGGGAGCGTCCGGTTTCCTTCTGTCGGGGCAAGCCTGCGCCCCTCCGGACCCTCCGGCGTGAAACGGATTCTGCGGGACGGGAACGGTCAGTTCTCCCCGCGGCCTTTGACGCCCTTGGTCGCGCTGGGAATCTCCTTGGTGGCCAGCTTCGGGCGGAGCGCGCGGGTGGCCTTGCCGGCCAGCCACATCTCCGAATTGCCGAGGGCGTGCAATTCCTTGCCCAGCACCTCCTGGTAGTTCGGGGCGCCGCAGGCCGAGAGGACGCGGGCGCATTCCTTGCCCGTGGCCACCCGCTTGTAGAGGTCGTGGAAGACGGGGAGGACCGCGGCCTTGAACTTGGGCTTCCAATCCAGCGCGCCCCGCTGGGCGGTGGCAGAGCAATTCGAATACATCCAATCCATGCCGTTCTCCCCGACCAGCCGGATCAGGCTTTCCGTCAGTTCCTCGACGGTCTCGTTGAAAGCTTCGCTCGGGGAATGGCCGTGCTTCCGCAGCACTTCATACTGGGCTTCCATGACTCCGGCCAGGGCTCCCATCAGCACGCCGCGCTCGCCCGTCAGGTCGCTGAACACCTCCTGCTGGAATGTGGTCGGGAACAGGTAACCCGAACCGATCGCGATGCCTAGCGCCATGCAACGGTCCTGGGCGTGCCCCGTGAAATCCTGTTCCACGGCAAAGCTGGAATTGATGCCGGCCCCGGAAAGGAAATTGCGCCGCACCGAGGTGCCCGAGCCTTTCGGCGCGACCATGATGACATCGACATTCTTCGGCGGGACCACTCCGGTCTGTTCCCGGTAGGCGATGGAGAAGCCGTGGGAGAAATAAAGCGCCTTGCCCGGCTTGAGACATTTCTTGATCAACGGCCAGATGGCGCGCTGGGCCGCATCGGAAACCAGCATCTGAATGATCGTCCCGCGCTGGGCGGCTTCTTCCATGTCGAACAGCGTTTTGCCCGGGACCCAGCCGTCTTCGACCGCCCGGTTCCAGTCTCTCTCAAATTTCCGGGACTGGCCGACGATGACCTTGAATCCATTGTCCCTCATGTTCAACCCCTGGGCCGGCCCCTGCACGC
Source organism: uncultured Verrucomicrobiae bacterium (assembly GCA_963722225.1). Taxonomy (GTDB): domain Bacteria; phylum Verrucomicrobiota; class Verrucomicrobiia; order Opitutales; family Opitutaceae; genus Fen-1467. The sequence goes on along the minus strand of CAVRNM010000308.1, from coordinate 935 downwards.
CATACCCGATGACCGCGATGACTTCATTCTTGAGCACCTTGCGGGCCTTCGCCATCGGGAATTCGTCCCGCGTGACGACTTCTTCTTTCACACCGCCGAAGTCAATGATTGCCATGATGTTTTCTCCTTTTCCTATTCGTGGTTGGTTGATGGATACTTAAGGAAGCTGACGGACATCCCCAGAGGACTGGCGAACCGAGACGGCCGGAATCCGGAGGGCCGGGCCCACCGGAAAATCGCGCAAGAGGCTGGCATCCCACACTTATTAGGCGAGGAAAAACCTCCGCGCCCCTGATTCGAGTATCGGCATCGGACTCCGGAAAAGCGGCAGGCGGTTCAGGCGGCGGACCGGCGGCGATCGGCGCGGCGTGACGCGGGCTCACCAATACTCTTCTACATGGAGGGTGCCGGGCTCCTTGCCGCGCGGTGCCGTGAAGCCGCGAAGGGCGAGCCGCTCCCGGACGATGCGGATCATCTCCGGATTGCCGCAGAGGAAAACTTCGACCTGGGTGGGATCGAGCAGCACGCCGCTGAGGGTTTCGACGATTCCCTGGTCGAGCAGCGTTTGAATTCGCCCGGCATAGCCGCGAAAATGGACGTCCTCATCTGGACGCGTGATCGAGGGGATGTAGGTCAGGTTCGGCCGCAGGCGGGCGAGGCTTTCCAGTTCCGCCCGATAGCCGATACCGAGCTGTGACGCTGTTTTTTTTTTTTTTTTTTTTTTTTTTTTTTTTTTTTTTTTTTTTTTTTTTTTTTTTTTTTTTTTTTTTTTTTTTTTTTTTTTTTTTTTTTTTTTTTTTTTTTTTTTTTTTTTTTTTTTTTTTTTTTTTTTTTTTTTTTTTTTTTTTTTTTTTTTTTTTTTTTTTTTTTTTTTTTTTTTTTTTTTTTTTTTTTTTGGGGGGGGGGGGGGGGGGGGGGGGGGGGGGGGGGGGGGG
>CAVRNM010000307.1:0-49883 GCA_963722225.1 uncultured Verrucomicrobiae bacterium | reverse complement strand
GAACATCAATGCAAGGATTTCCTCGGTCTTGTTCTCAAAGGCCTGGGTCGCATTGGTGGCGTCGTTGAAATAGTCGGATGAAAGGAGTTTTGCGGGGTCGTCAGGATGGATAACCACGATCTGGCGCATGTCCGTCTGCTTGAACTGGACTTCGAAGCACGGGAGGGTGGCCAGAGAGCTGGTCCGGTCGGCCTTGCTGGGGCGTTTCGTCTGGCCCAGTCCGAATGGCCAAAGCGAAATGCGGGAGATGAACCGCTGCAGGACCGCCCTGATGGCGTCGCGGCCGTCCGGCTTTTGGAGCCTTGCCAGCACCCTTTTAAGGTCGTTCTGGGTCTCATGGAGGGCGATTGCACCGCTGGCGGCCACGTACAGCTGCTCCTGCAGGTCCTGCCGGCACTTCTTGAGCGTGTCGGCTTCCTGGCGCAGGGAATCGAGCCTGTCCTTCAGCTGTGGGATGTCGCCGCCGCCCTCCGCAAGCTGGATCAAGCGGCCTACCTTGGCTTCGACCTCGGCCAGCCTGGCGCCGGTCGCCTCCAGGTCGGCTCCAACGTCCTGTCGCTGCTGGGTCGGCACTATCACATGGCTGAAATCCACGCCGACGACCCAGCGGAGGAACGCCTGCTCAAAGTGGTCGTATCGCCACGCCCACCATGCCTCCCCGTAGTTTCGTATGCTGCGGTCTGAAACCAGATACCGGCCGCCCTTGCTGGCGTCCGTGCCTTTGTCAACGAAGTGCATGGTCTGCGTTCTCCCGCGTAGGCAAGCCCTGTGAACAGGTTCCGGCGGATGGTTCCGACCCGGCCACCCGCCTTGGTCCTGGATGCCATGATGCGCCTGACCGCATAATACTCCTCCGGGGTGATTGCCGGCGGATAGTAACCCTCCCTGAGCTCGCCCTCTTGGACGCGCTTCTTGCCGTCCTTTATGTGGGGCTGAAAGTGCCCGATCACGGCTGGGTTTGACAGGATTTTGGCGATGTAGCTGGGCATCCATCCGGCGGTCCTTTCTAACCCGATGGGAGATTTCGGGCGTCTTGTCTTGGTTGAAAACGCGGGCGATCCGTTTTGGCCCCATTGTCCGGGCCATCGTGAAGATGCGCCTGACGGTCGCCGCCTTCGGCTCATCCAGCGTGATCTTGCCGCCGTCCAGCCTGCACCATGCCGGCGTTTGGTGGGTCAGGGGAAGGCCTGATTTCCGCTTGGCGTTCCACGCGTCCCTGACACGGACGCCCTTGGTCCGGCTTTCCTCGTTTGCCCGGATAAAGGTGAAGATCGGCTCCAGCAGGGAGAACTGGTCCTTTGCGACCGACTTCTGCGTGTACTTGCGGTCGTTGGCCACCACGGTGATCCCATGGTTGAGCATCTCTCCGAGCACGCCCATGGACGTGAGCACATCCTTTCTGGAGATCCGGTCGAAGTTTTCCACAAACAGGATTGAGCCTTTCTCAACCCGGCCCTCCTTGACCGCCTGAAGGAACTTGCCGAGGCGGCCGGACTCGATGTTTGCTCCTGTGTACGCCGATTTGCCGAGGTCATCGATGGTGAGGTGCTCTTGGAAGGCCAGCTTGTGCTCCTGGCAGTACTTCTTCACCTTCGCCAACTGGCGCGGGTACGATTGGCCCTTTGACTGTTCCGGCGTGGAGAATCTTATGTAGCTGTAGACCTTGGGCATGTCTTCCGGTCTAGCGGGAAGGGTTGGGGAGGAAAAGACCATAATGTGAGAAGATTATGGGAGCCGGCGACCGCGACCTCGACGGCGCGGCGCAATCCCTGCTGGCCCTTGACCTCGGAGAAATCGCCGCCGGTCTCGGCACTGCCTCCCGGCGTGGCGCGATAAGCGGCGAGGCCGCCGGCCTGGGGCGTCAGCGGAAGATCCCCGGTGAAAAACCGATAGGCTTCATCGAGCGATTGCACCGGATAGACCGCCACACCGTCGACGAGGGCCGCTTCCGCGGCGGCGGCCGGCGGAAGCAGCACCCCGCGTTTTCCAAGATCCCGGGCCAGCAGGGCGATGGCCAGGGCTCCCCGCATCGGCCGGGTGGCGCCCGAGAGGCTCAGCTCACCGGCGATCAAGTAGTCGGCGAAATGATCGACCGTCAGCTGACCGGTGGCATGCAACACCCCGAGCGCGATGGGCAGATCGTAGATCGGGCCCTCCTTCCGGAGATCGCCCGGGGCGAGATTAATGGTGGTCCGGGAGCGCGGCATGTGGAAACCGCTGTTGCTGAGAGCCGAGGAAACGCGATCCTCGGATTCCTTCACGGCGGCATCCGGCAGGCCGACGAGAATGAGGTCGGGCGCGCCGGCCTCGCCGGTGTTGACCTCGACGAGCACGGGTTCGGCATCAATGCCCTGCAGCGCCGCAGAATGGATGGTCGCGAGCATCGGGAGTTTTCGCAAAAAAGGAAAACTACATCCTTCGGTCCACGCAAGCCCGTTGAATACCCGGGCGGGTTGTCGGACGTGACAATTGCCGCAAAAAACGCACCATCCTAGGGCATGAACTTCAAATGGCGCACGGCCAAGACGTACAGGACATTCTCTACCACAAGGCGGATGGCATCGCGAAGGTGACCATCAATCGTCCGGGAAAGCGCAACGCATTCCGGCCGCGAACGGTGTCAGAGATGTGCGACGCGTTTGCGGATGCCCGCGAAGACCAGGCCGTCGGCGTCGTCCTGCTGACGGGTGCCGGCCCGCACACCGACGGCAAGTACGCCTTCTGCTCCGGCGGCGACCAGAGCGTGCGCGGCGCGGCGGGCTATGTCGACGAGGCCGGCGTGCCGCGCCTCAACGTACTCGACCTGCAGAAGCTCATCCGCTCGATGCCCAAGGTGGTCATGGCGCTTGTGGCGGGCTATGCGATCGGCGGCGGCCACGTGCTCCACGTGGTGTGCGACCTGACGATCGCCGCGGACAACGCCGTTTTCGGACAGGTCGGGCCCCGGATGGGCAGTTTTGACGGCGGTTTCGGCTCGAGCTATCTCGCCCGGATCGTGGGCCAGAAAAAGGCGCGCGAGATTTGGTATCTGTGCCGGCAGTACAACGCGGCGCAGGCGCTGGAGATGGGCCTGGTCAACGCGGTCGTGCCGGTCGGAGAACTGGAGGCGGAGGGCGTGAAATGGGCCCGGGAAATTCTGCAAAACAGCCCGCTCGCCATTCGCTGCCTGAAAAGCGCTTTCAATGCGGATGTGGACGGCCAGGCCGGCCTGCAGGAACTCGCCGGGAACGCGACCCTGCTTTATTACATGAGCGAGGAGGCCAGGGAGTTTCACCGCGCCCGGCGCGAGAAGCGCCAACCTGCGGCCCGGAAGTTCCCCTGGCTGCCATAGGAGTCGCATTCTTCGTGGCCCCACGCGATCGAATTGAGACCGTAGGGGCGCAGGCTTGCTGCGCCCTTGGAAATAAGCGCAGGAAGCTGCGCCCGAATGAGACGAAAGGAGGGGACGCAGCAAGCCTGCGCCCCTCCGAAACGGAGCCCCTACAGAATACACGGCGCTTGCCTACTCGGTGACGATCGCCACGTACGGCTCGTCCGGCTGGAGCGGCTCGAACCGCGCTTTCAGGACGTCAAAGGTGTTGTCGGCGATGTACAGACTGCCCTGCAGGTCGGTGTTGCGCTGGCGGCAGCGTGCCCGGGCGCTGGTCTCCGAGCACTGCAGGGCGTAGAGGCGGGAAGGGACCCCAGCGAGGGCGGCCCGCTGCCGGGCTTCGTCCCGGGAGCCACGAGTCCAGAATCCATAATCCAGGACCACGTCCACCCCGCAGCGGACGACGCGCACCCATTGGTCGTCAAGCAAGGCGAAGACCCGTTCGAGGCGCTCGGCGAACTGGTTGGCGGGAGGGTCCTCTCCATAAAGGCGGACCATCCACTCGTCGGGGTTGAACCGCACGCCGTTGACCTCTTCCGCGAGTTTTTTCGCAAAGGTGGTCTTGCCGGCGCCGATATAGCCGTGAATCAGGTGGACGGTGGGCATGGGGCCGCGGGGAGGTGGTTCAACAAACGGCTACTTCACCACGCGATAGATCGCATAGGTTTCGACAGGAAGTTCGACCTGAAGTTCCGGACCTTTCTGGGTGAGCCGGAGCTCTTTTCCGGCAAGTCGTTCCAAATGGCGATAAACGAGCGGCACCGGGAATTGCGCAACCGAAGGAGTAGCCGCAGGATTGAACAGCACCAGCAGCGCGTGGTCGCCGCTGGCGCGGGCGTAGACCAACGGGCAGGCGTTTGGTTCGGCGTACAGCGGCACGAACTCCGCGTATGCCGCCAGCGCCGGCTCGGCATGCTTGAGCGCAATGAGCCGCCGCACGCGATTCAGCAGCGAATCGGCGTCATGCTCCTGCGCGGCCACCGTGGGCGCATCGGCCGCCGGATCGACAGGCAGGTAGAGATGCGCCGGCTCCGCGGTGGAAAAGCCGAGGTTCGGGCCCGCCGCCCACTGCATCGGCGTGCGGGCGCCGGCTCGCGGTTGGTAGGCGCCTTCGATCTGGGGCAGGCCGTCGAGCTGGCGCATGCCGATTTCGTTGCCGTAATAGATGAAGGGCACGCCGGGCATCGTGAGGCCGAACGCCATGATCATCTCGAGTTCGTCGGTCGTCCGATGGTTGTTGAGGCGCGCGATATCGTGATTGCCCAGGGGCAGGGTGATGTAGCCCAGGGCCCGCGAGGCCTGGTACGACGGCAGGTAATCCCGCAGAAAACGGGTGACATCGCCCTTGCCTTCGCGATCGAAAAAGCTGTGCCCCTCCGACATGCCGTTCAGGATCCGCCAGCTCTCCTTTTGAAAGAGATCGTTGAAGCTGTCGATCCAGTGGATGAAACACGCGTTGAACGCGTCATCGAGCGCCTCCTTGGGCTCGGACCATTCCGCGACCGTGAAGGCCTGCGGGTAATCCGTGCGCAGGATCCGGCGGACTTCGTGCCAGTAATCTTTCGTCGCCTGGTGATCGCCGCGGCCTTTGACCAGGGCGCTGGCCATGTCGGCGCGAAAACCGTCGGCACCGAGATCCATCCAAAAGCGCATCACCTTCTTCATCTCCGCCCGCAGCGCGAGGACATCGGGATGGTTGGTCGGAAGCTGCCACGGTTTCTTGGGATCGGGACTGGCATACCCGTAATTGAGCGCCGGCTCGGACCAGAAGAAGTTGCTGAGGAAATTGCCGTTGCGGTGGCCATAGCCGTGGACCCAGCCTCCCCCCGGCTCGAATTTCCAGACGTTGTCGGTCCAGATGTACCAATTGGAAAACCGGCTCGGCGCCTGTTCGCCCGACGCGACAAACCAGGGGTTGTCGATGGCGGTGTAGCTGATGACGTAATCAAAGAGCACCTTCAGGCCGCGCCGGTGCGCTTCGGCGAAAAGCCGGCGGGCGTCGTCGTTGGTGCCGTAGCGCGGCGCCACCTTGTAGTAATCGCGGATGTCGTAGCCGGCGTCGTTGAACGGCGAATCGAAGAACGGATTGAGCCAGATGGCATCGACCCCGAGGCTCTTGATGTAATCGAGTTTCTGGATGATGCCGGGCAAGTCGCCGATCCCATCGCCATTCGAGTCAAAAAACGTCTGCGGATAGATCTGGTAGATCACGGCGTGGTGGACCCACGCCGGGCAGTCGGGGATAATGTCCCGACCGGTGATCTCCGGAGTCTGCGCCGAGACTCCCGGGGCGAGGATCACGCCGAGCGCCAGCGAACCGACGAGCCTGAGGCAAGGATCGAGCGGCATGGATGGACTAAAGGCTAGAAGCCCGACAGGCGGCTAGGGTGCGTCTTCCGTCGCGGACCGGGGCAGACCGGACTTTCCCGCCAGCAGCCGGGCCACCTCCAGCTTCGAATCGGGATCGGCGCGGCGCACCAGGGTGTAGGCGGAAACCCGCTCGATTTTTCCACCAACTTCCAGGCGGGCCAGTGGTCCGAGCAGTTCAAGTTCAACATAAAGCAGCGGATCGGCGTTGGTGTAGATCTCCGCGCTGCAGCCCTCATCGGGATATTTGGCGCCGGCCACCAAGGCGGAATCGATCCGGAGAAGCTCGGCGGCGCCAACCCAGACCAGGGTGGCGGCGCGCATCCCAATCTTGTGGTTCTGCCGGGGATCCCTCGTGAGCGACAGGAGCCCGCCGGCCACCCGCAGACCGGAAGGCAACTCTTTCGATTGGGGCAGAAATTCGGAGCCCTGGCCGGACCCTTTGCCGAGCGGAACACTCACCACAACTGGGTCTTTGAGCTGGGTGATGACCCAAACGGCGACCTCGAGCGGTCCCCCGGCGACCTTCTCGTAGGTGGTGGTGACCGTCATGACCGGCCGGTCGGGAGAAAGCTCGATGCGCCGGCGCACGCGGATGCCATACCCGGCGTCGATCGGCGAAACCAACGTTACTGCTGCGGATTCGTCGATCGATGCCTCCATGGGCCGGCCGTCGAAGCCGGCGGGTGGCGGCCAGCCCCGTCCGGCAAGGCGGTCCCAGTCCGACTGGGGCGAGGGCCACGCCTTGTCGCCGCCGAAGTTGGACCAGTCGTTTGGGTCCGCCACCGCATTCCGGGCCGCGAGCGCCGGGTTTTCCCAGAATGGTCCGTCGAGTTCACCGACCAGACGCAATTGCATGACGCGCCCGATCGCCGGCACGACCACGGCTTCCACCAGGCCATTGCTGAGCAGAAGGGAATCGGGCCATCTTTGATAATTGATGCGTTTGACGGAGCGTGGAGGCGGAGACATGGGCGGGTATTGACCTGCGTTAGTGAACGCTGGGAAGAGACTGGCCAGCGCCAGGACGAAAAGAGCGGGCGGACGGGCGGGTTTCCGAGGGCAGGAGAGAAAAGGCATGGGAAAAATGACTTCAGTCGAGTCCTATAACCTCGGCGATGCCCTTGACAGGTCAATATGGATCGCGTGCCAGAGGCCGTCCGAAACGTGCCACGATATGGAGGGCGGCGCGCTGTCGCCGCCCAATTTCCGAACGGCGCTGACGGCGCAGCGCCCTCCACCGGCCCGAAGCGTATTCGCATTCTTGGGCTCTCCTCAGCTGGATTAAGCCGGCCGGCGACGGTCGGGGCTAAGACACTAAAAAGCCCGGTCGCGAAACCGGGCTTGGGAATGGGGGGGCCGGGACGGCTCAAAGGCCGAGGCTTTTCCGCAGGTCGGGAATCTGGCCAGTGGAGCCCAGCTTGTCGTTGCGGCTCGCAATGAACTTGGCGTATTCGTCCATGAAGATCTTCCCCGGGGGGCGGAAGTCGAACTCGGCGGGCTTGTCGCGGAAAAACTCGCGATGCACGCGGGTCCAGACGAGACGGCCGTCGGTGTCGATATTGATCTTGGTTACCCCGAGCTTCGCGGCGGGAAGATACTCGTTGATATCCACCCCGACGGCGGAGCCGAGCTTGCCGCCCGCGGCGTTGATGCGATCAACCTCCTCCTTGGGCACGCTGGAGCTGCCGTGCATGACGATCGGGTAGCCTGGGACGAGCTTCTTGATGCCTTCCAGGACCTCGAAATGGAGGGACTGCCTGCCCTTGAACTTGTAGGCGCCGTGGCTCGTGCCGATGGCGGCGGCGAGCGAGTCGCAGCCGGTGAGCTTGATGAATTTCTCAGCTTCCTCGGGCTTGGTCAGGCAGGCATTGCCTTCCTCGACCTTAATATCCTCTTCCACGCCGCCCAGCATGCCGAGCTCGGCCTCGACCGAGATGCCCTTGGCATGCGCCGCCACGACGACGCGCTTGGTGATGGCGACGTTCTGATCGAAGGGTTCGTGGGAAGCATCGATCATCACCGAGCTATAAAACCCGGATTTGATGCAATCGTAGCAGGTTTCCTCGTCGCCGTGGTCGAGGTGCACCGCGTAGATCGCCTCGGGGTAAATCACCTCGGCGGCCCGGATGATGGCCTCGAGCATGCGCTTCTCGGTGTATTTCCGCGCTCCCTTGGAAATCTGGATAATGAACGGAGCCTGGGACTGGATGCAGCCGCGAAAGAGTCCCATGGCCTGTTCGGCGTTGTTGATGTTGTAGGCGCCGACGGCGTACTTGCCATAGGCGTGTTTGAAGAGCTGGGCCGTGGTAACGATCATAGGCGTTTCGGATTGGAAGGAAGGTCCACGTTACCCTGCGGCCGAACCCCCGCACAAGCGTTTTCTGCCACAGTCGGCAGTTCTTTCTTGGCCCCGAACGGATGTCCACCTACCGGGGAGGGAACCCGAATTGCGCCTTGGCCTTGTTTTTTGCGAGCACCAGGAAGGCCTTGAACGGCGTCATGCGCTTGGAGATGAAGTTCTCGATGAGGTCGGTCCGGCCCGTGTCCAGGAGCCGGCGGATCTCCTCAACGGGAATCTCCTTCTGGCAGAGGTGGCGTTTAATCGTGAAAACGACGCGCCCGCTGTTGTCGCCGGGTTTGCGGACATAATAGGCGTCGCCGGTTTGGAGAATCTCCCCTCCCAGAAGTTTGCTGTCTCCCACTTTGACCGCTTTCGACAGGTCCGGCGGGGTCCTGGCCTTCCGCGCGACCAGCTTGCCGTCCTGATCGAGCTTAGGCGCGCGCGGGGGGAATTCCCAGGCGATCCGTCCTTCTTCCCGTTTCAGGAAGGCGTCGAACGGCCGGCCCTTTCGGGAAATAAACCCCTGGACCAGCCCGGTCTTGCCGTGCTCGATCAACTGGACGGCGTGTTCGCGGGTCAGCGGCTTTTGACACATGATGCGGCCAACCCGAAACGTCTGTTTCCAGCCGTCGCCGACGCGTTCCCGCAGGACAAAATTATTGCCGGCCTCGCAGAGCTCGGCGCCGGTACGGGGATCGGTCCAGAAGGGAGTCAGGGAGTCCAGATCAGCCTTGTCGCCGAAATCCAGTGCGGCCTTCAATTTACCCGTTTCCTCGTCCTTGACCAGCCGGAGCGAGGCCGCGAAGCGGTTGCGGGTCTTGGCCGACACGAATCCGTCGAGCGGCCCGACAACCCCTTTGGTGACGAGTTCACGGACTTCCGCCTCCTCGATCTTCCGGTTGGAGATGATCTTGTAGACCATGAACTCGCCGTCCTGGGATTTGTAGCCACGCAGCGTTTCCCGCAGCGGCAGTCCATCCGTCGGCGACAGGATGTCGGTGACTCGCGCGGTCGAATCATCCTCTTCGAAGCTCTTCACGCGCTCGATCATCCCGCGGGTCTCGGCCACAATCTCCTGCATGAATCGTTCCCGCGAAAACTTGCCGTGCTCGATCTGGCGCAGCTTGTATTCCCATTCGCCAGTCATGTCGGGTTTCATGAGGCCCTCAGCCTTCACGGCGGCGAGGAATTGCAGCAGCGACTCCGCCTTGGCCGTCGGCACAAGTTCGCGCTGCTGGCGCTCGATGTATTTCTGATTGACCAGGCCGTCGATCGTATCGGCCCGCGTGGCCGGGGTGCCGAGCCCGCGCTCCTTCATCGCCTCGGCGAGATCCTCGTCGTCGACGAGCTTGCCGGCGCCTTCCATGGCCGACAGCAGGGTGGCCTCCGTATAGCGCGGCGGCGGCTTCGTGGTCTCGCCGTGCAATTCCACGGAAGTCGTGCAAGCCGCGGGCGGCTGCCCGTCGGCGGGATCGAGCGCGGGCAGGGCGGTGGAGTCCGGGGAATCCTCGTCGATCGTGGTCCGGCCGTAGACCGCCAGCCAGCTCGGAATCGTGAGCACCTTGCCCTCGGTCTTGAAATCGTGGCCGGCGACCGTGCTCGTGCGGGTGGTGATGTCGAATTCCGCCGGTGGAAAGAACGTCGCCACAAACCGCCGGGCGATCATGTCAAAGATCTTCGCCTCCCACTCGTCGAGATGCTTCGCCTCGTGGGTCGTGGGAATGATGGCGAAGTGATCCGAGACCTGCGCATTGTTGAAAATGCGCTTGTTGGGCCGCACCCATCCTTCGTGCAGGACTTTCTGGGCATGCGGGGCCAGGCTGCCATGGAGATTGGCCAGCGTGTCGCGAACGGTCGGGACGTAATCCTCCGGCAGGGCCCGCGAATCGGTGCGCGGGTAGGTGATCATCTTGTGCCGTTCATAGAGCGCCTGCGCGATCTGGAGCGTGCGGCGCGCCGACAGGCCGAAACGGTTGTTGGCCTCCCGCTGCAGGGTGGTCAGGTCGTAGAGACGCGGCGCGATCTGGGAGGAGGATTTCTTGTTCTCCGCGACCCGGGCCAGGGGTTGTCCCTGGCACGCCGCCACCACGGCGTCGGCCAGCGCCCGGTCCCAGATGCGGTCGGCCCGGTCGTGCTCGTCGTCCTCGACCTTCTTGAAGTTCGGACGCTGATAGGCGCCCTCGTAGCTCCCGCGCTTGACCTGGAAGACAGCCGTGACCCGCCAGTAGGACCGGGGCTGGAAGTTCCGGATGTCCAGTTCGCGGGCGAAGATGATGGCGAGCGTGGGCGTCTGGACGCGCCCCACCGAGGCGACATTCCCGGCCCGCGAGCCGAACATGCGCTTGGTGAGGGCGCGCGTGCCGTTGATGCCGACGAGCCAGTCGCTTTCGCTGCGGCAGCGGGCGGCCTCGGCGAGCGGCGCCATGCGCGCGCCCTCGCGGAGGTGCTTGAAAGCCTCGAGGATGCCGTCGTTGGTCATGGTCTGCATCCAGGCCCGCTTGACCGACAGCCGGCATTTCGCGAGCTGATAGATGTAGGTGAAAATCAACTCGCCCTCCCGGCCGGCGTCGCACGCGTTGATGACCTCGGAGATGTCCTTCCGGGCGAGGAGTTTCTTTGAGCTGGCCGAAACGGTCCTTGGACTCACGCGATCGGTTTAAGCCCGAACTGCTTGGGAATGATGGGCAGCGTTTCAAGCCGCCAGAAGCCGTAAAGTTTCTTGTCGATGTCCTCGGGCATCTCGGGCTCCACGAGGTGTCCCACCGCCGACGAGATCACGTATTCGTCGTTCTCGAAGTGATCGCCGTGCTTCGGAACCCGGCCCAGCACGCGGGCAAGGTCGGCGGCCACGCTGGGTTTTTCGGCGATGATCAGGGACTTCATGAGTAGGCCGGAAGGCGTTATCCACCGTCCGGCGAATTTCAAGCTCTAAGTTTTCGCCGGCCGGTTTCGTCGAGCCGCGCGCGGGCGCGCGCACCCCCGCCCGCGCCCGCGCGAGGGCGCACTTGGATTGGGAGGCATCGAGCGTGGGACTCAGGAAGCCTGGAATAACGCCCTGTTTCACGAGCGGTCTGGCGCGACGTGGCAGAACTGAGCGGTCCTTGTTCGGCCAGCCGCCGGAACGCCGGCCGCGCCCGAGGCGCTCGGCAGCGCGATCCCGTGCCCACTGCCGCGGGACCACCAAGGCGACATGCCTTTTGCACTTGCCGTGGCGGCCAGGGACGTGATTCAGGTGCAGCCGCCACCCACAACCATCATGAGGGCGCTTTTGATCGTGGATATGCAGGTCGGATGTTTCAGGGGCGATCCCCCCGGCACGAGGCCGACAAGATCGTGGAGCGGATCAACGCGCTGGCCGAGGCGTTCCGGGTCCGGGACCTGGTGGTGTATATCCAGCACACCGATGCCACCGAGGGCCTCGCGCGCGATTCGGAGGAATGGCAGATTCTCCCCGCGCTCTGCCTCGGTGCGGCCGACGAACGCGTGGAGAAGGCCGGCTGCGATGCTTTTCTGGAGACGGGGCTCGAGTCGCTGCTGCGCGCCCGGGGCGTCGACGAGGTGGTGATCACCGGCTGCGCGACGGATTTTTGCGTCGACACGACCGTGCGCTCGGCCGGCGCGCATGGATTCCGCGTGACCGTCGTCAGCGATGCGCACACGACCAGAGACCGCCCGCACCTGGATGCGCCGACCATCATCCGGCATCACAACTACATCTGGCGGGAGTTTCTTCTGCCCAGGGGGGCGAAGATCGAGCTTGTGACCACCGCTGATTGCCTGGCCGGACTCCAGCGGGGCACCGCGACCGACCGCTGAGCGAGAGATGCCCAGCAACTGCCGAGGGCAACGCACCTCCGGCGGCGGCGGTTCGCGCGACGCGGGCCGTCCCTTTTCGGGTGCGGCTTCGCCTCGTGCAGTCGGTTGTAGGGCGGGATCGCCGTACCGAGCGCCACAAGGCGCGACATCCGCAATCCCGCCGTTTTCGCCGAGCGCGGCGCGGTTCGGCGACCGCGCCCCACAATGCAGCACCACAAGACGGCGAGTGAGGATTGTCCCGACTGTATAATCGCCGCTTAAGGCTTGCCCGGCGCGAGCGCGGGGGTTTCGGCTAGGGCGCTGTCGAGGGCGCGCAGCAGCATTCCCATCGTCTCGTCGGTCTCATCGCCCATGTTGGAAATGCGGAATGCCTTGCCCTTGAGCTTGCCGTAGCCGCCGTCGATGACGAAGCCGTGCTTCGACTTGAGCACCTTGAGCAGGGCCGGCAGGTCGACATTGAGCGTGTTGGCAAAACAGTTGAGCGTCACCGAGCCGTAGCCCTCCTTGGGGAAGAGCGTGAAGCCCTTCGCGAAAGCCCACTGGCGGACGAGCTGGTTCAACCGGGCGTGCCGGGCGTAGCGGTTGTCCACGCCCTCGGCCCTGATGTCCTCGATCTTGGAACGGAGGCCGTAGATGTGCGGGATCGATGGCGTACTCGGCGTCATGCCCTTCTCGTGATTGGCCTGGAACTCGACCAGATCGAAGTAATAGCCGCGCTCCGTCACGGCGGCAGCGCGCGCGAGGGCGCGCGGCGACACCGAGCAGAGCGACAGGCCCGGCGGCAGCGCGAGCGCCTTCTGCGTGCCGGTGACCATGATGTCGATGCCCAGTTCGTCCTTCTTGATCGGCAGCGCGCTGAACGAGCTGACCGTGTCGACCACCGAGATGACCTCGGGAAACTGGCGCACCACCGCCATGACGGCGGCGATGTCGGTCATGCAGCCGCACGACGTCTCATTGTGGATGATCGTGACGGCATCGTACTGGCCGGTGGAAAGTTCGCGGCGCACGGCCTCGGGGTCGACCGGCTGGCCCCAGTCGAACTTGAGCGCCCCGGCGGGCTTGCCGCAGCGCAGGGCGACGTCGTTCCATTTGTCGGAGAATGCGCCGTTCATGCAATTCAGCACCTTCCGTTTGACGATGTTGCGCACGGCCGCCTCCATCATGCCCCAGGCGCTGGAGGTGCTCAGATAGACCGGGTCCTTCGTGTAAAACAGCGCCTGCAGGTCCGGCTGGATGGATTGGTAGAGCGCCACGAAGTCCGAGCTGCGGTGCCCGATCATGGGCTGGGTCATCGCGCGCAGCGTCTTTTCCGAAACGGCCACCGGGCCGGGGATGAAGAGTTTGTAGCTCATGGGAGGAAGGAAAAGTGGGCGGGGCGGGAAAGAAAGCCTGGGCCGGCTGGATTGGCGGGGTGACGCGGCGGCGGTGCTCAGCCGCCCGTCTGCTTGACGATCCGGCGGTTGGCGTCGGTCAGAACGAGGATTCTCGGATGCCAATCCGCGGCCTCGCGCTCTTCGACCACCGCGAATGACATGATGGTGACCAGGTCGCCCGTCTTGCCGAGATAGGCGGTGGCGCCGTTCAGGCAGATCGACTTCGATCCGGCCGGCGCGGCGATGGCATAGGTTTCGAACCGCTCGCCGTTGTTGAGGTTCCCAATCAGGATCCGTTCGTACGGCCGGAGTCCGACGGCGGCCATGAACTCGGCGTCGATGGCCAGGCTGCCCTCGTAGTTCAGGCTGCTGTCGGTGACCTCGGCCCGGTGGATCTTTGACTTGAGCAGATTGAGTTGCATGGCGCGGCGTGGACGGTAGGAAACCATAACGAAGCGAACGACCGCCCGGTTCGTCAACCCTCAATCAACCGCCCCGCGCATGTCGCCCCTTTGGCTGAAGAGAAAGTACTACGCCTTCGAGCAATACACGATCGATGTGATCCTGGGCCGGCGGGAGGATACGGGGGCGGCGGTCTACGGAGCGTTTTTGCAGGGCCTGTCGTTTCTGTTCAACGGGTTGATCCAGCTCCGTTTCTGGCTCTACCGGGAGCGCATCTTGCACGACCAACCGCTGGGCTGCCTCGTCGTCGTGGTCGGGAATCTCACCGTCGGGGGAACCGGCAAGACCCCGGTGGTGGAAAAATTCGCCCGGGCGCTGGCCGAGCGCGGCCGGAAGGTCGCCATCCTCAGCCGCGGCTACAAGAGCAAACGCCCGCCATTCTGGCGCCGCGCCTGGAACGCGCTGACCCATGCCGAGGAACCGCCGCCCCGCGTGGTGAGCGACGGTCGCCGGGTGCTGCTCGACTCGGAAGAGGCCGGCGACGAGCCTTTCATGCTGGCGCGCAACCTGCCCGGCGTGGTGGTGCTCGTGGACAAGAATCGCGTCAAGGCCGGAACCTACGCGATCCGCCGTTTTGGCTGCGACACCCTGGTGCTCGACGATGGATTTCAGTACCTGCCCCTCAAAGGCCGGCTCAATCTGTTGCTGGTGGATACGACCAATCCTTTTGGCAACGGGCACCTGCTGCCGCGCGGCATCCTGCGCGAACCGGTCAAACACCTGCGGCGGGCCTCCTATGTTTTTCTCGACGAAGTCATCCGGCCGCCGCGATCCCGAGCTGGAAGAACTGATTCAGAAACATAATCCGGGGGTGGACATCATCGAGTGTGCGCATCGCCCGCAGCACCTGCAGCGCGTCGGCCAGGAGGAACAGCAGCCGCTCAGTTTTCTCAAGAACCGGCGCGTCGGGGCGTTCAGCGGCATTGCCACGCCTGAGAGCTTTGAGCATTTTCTGCGGGAACTCGGGGCGAATCTGATCTATACCAAACGCTTTCTTGATCATTACCGCTTTACCCAGGAGGACCTGAACCTGGTGTTTGACCAGGCGCGGCAGGCCGGACTGGAGTTCCTAGTTACCACCGAGAAGGACGCCGTCCGGCTGGACGGCGATCTGCGCTTTCCGCTTCCGCTGTATTATTTGCGGCTGGAGATTGAAATCATACGGGGCGCGGCGGATTTCCGGGAAGCCGTGTCCCGCATCTGTTTTCCCGAACAGGGTCAGCCCATCCTGGCACCCCCGGCGACGCCCTAACGGGAACTATGCATTCGAGTGTAGGGCCGTCGCTTGGCCTGCCCGCCGTAGCCTTGGCGGAGGCTGGGTCGACGGGCCGCTTGCCGAGCGCAAACGGTCTGGCCACAAGGCCGACCCTACCTTCACTCGGAAACAGGAAGTGAGAGTGAAAGTGAGAGTGAGGGGGTGGGGAACAGATGTTTCCTGCATATTCATGGCCCAACTGCGGCAATCCGGCTCAGGGGTTACCCGGAAACTGCCAGGATTTGGAGGGCGCGCGCTGTCGCCGCCAAATCCCTTCCTTCTCCGAGATTCAGCAGCAGTCTGCCGGACTGCTTCACGCTTGCGGCGCGGCAGCGGGCGCGTTTTTTTCGTTCCATCATGATCACTGATCCCCGTTTGGACGTGCTGGCGGAATTGCTCACCGGCTTTTCGGCCAGCCTGAAGAAGAATGAGCGCGTGCTGATCGATGCGTTCGACGTGCCCGAGGCCATGGTGGTGGCGCTGATCCGGGCGGCCCGGCGGCGCGGAGCCTTGCCGTTTGCCCAGGTTCACCAGGAGCGCGTCACCCGCGAATTGATGCGGGGCGCGGTCAGGGAGCAGTACGCCCCGCACACCGGGGTGGAACTGGCCCGGATGAAGAAAATGGATGCGTACATCGCCCTGCGCGGGTCGGCCAATATCTTCGAGACCTCCGACATTCCCGCCGCCAGTGTGCAACTGGTCTCCAAGCTGATGAAGCCGGTGCAGGACCAGCGGGTGAACCATACCAAGTGGGTCGTGCTGCGCTGGCCGACCTCGGCCATGGCGCAACAGGCGGGGATGAGCACCGAGGCGTTTGAGGACTTCTATTTCCGCGTCTGCACGCTCGATTACCGCCGCATGACGCCGGGCATGAAAGCGCTTTGCGACGTCATGCGCCGCACCGACCGGGTGCACCTCACGGGCCCGGGCACGGATCTGAGTTTCTCCATCAAGGGCATTGGCGCCAAGGAATGCGGCGGGTTGCGGAATATTCCCGACGGCGAGGTCTTCTCGTGTCCGGTCAAGGAAAGCGTCGAGGGAGTGCTGCAGTACAACGCTCCCACAGTCTACCTCGGGACCTCCTTCGACCAGATCCGCCTCGTCTTCAAGCAGGGTCGCATCGTCGAGGCCACCGCCAACAATACCCGGCGCCTGAATGAGATCCTCGACAGCGATCCGGGCGCGCGCTACGTCGGGGAGTTTGCCCTCGGCTTCAACCCGCACATCCTGGAGCCGATGCGGGACATCCTGTTCGACGAGAAGATCGCCGGCTCGTTCCACTTCACGCCCGGACAGGCCTACGATGACTGCGGCAACGGCAACAAATCCCAGGTTCATTGGGACATGGTGTGCATTCAGCGCCCGGACTACGGCGGCGGCGAAATCTGGTTCGACGGCAAGCTGATCCGCAAGGACGGCCTGTTTGTGCCCCCGGCGCTGCAAAAACTGAATCCAAGCTACCTGCTGGGCAAAGGGTGACCGCGTGTCGCGGGCTTGCCGGGGCGGCGCGGGCCGTTCAGGGTCGGCGCGATTGCAGTCGAGTTCTTACATTGTGCCAGTGGAGATCCGCCGGGCGCGCGCCGACAAGGTGCTGGCGCAGGCCTTTCCCGCGCATAGCCGGGCGGCGTTGCAGCGCGCCTTCGAGGCCGGCCTCGTGCAGCGCAATGGGGTGACCATTGGCAAAAGCGACGAGGTGAAGACGGGCGACCGGGTCGAGTTTTCCCTGCCTGAACTTGTGCCGGCCGAACTGAAGCCGGTTTCGATCCCCCTCGACGTATTGTATGAGGACGAGCATCTGCTGGCGGTCAACAAAGCCGCCGGCATGGTGGTGCATCCGGGCGTGGGCACGGGCGAGGACACGCTCGTGCATGCGCTGCTCGCGCATTGTGCCGGCAGACTCAGCGGCGTGGGCGGCGTCGAGCGACCGGGCATTGTCCACCGTCTGGACAAGGAGACCTCGGGCGTGTTGCTCGTGGCGAAAAACGACCGGGCCCATCGCGGGCTCTCGGAACAATTTGCCGGGCGTCATCTGCGCAAGGAGTACCTCGCGCTGGTTTCCGGCGTGCCCCGCCTGCGCAGCGGCGTGATTGAACGCGCCATCAGCCGCCATCCGGTGCACCGCGAACGAATGACGGTGGGGGAAGGCGGCCGCCCGGCGCGGACCGACTGGGAGGTGGTGGAGGTTTTTGGAGACCAGGCGGCGCTGGTACGATGCCAGATCCATAGCGGCCGGACGCATCAGATCCGGGTGCACCTCAAGTCGATCGGCCACCCGCTGCTCGGCGACCGGACTTATGGCTGGAAGCAGAATCCCCGGCTGCCCGACTCCACCCGCGTCATGCTGCATGCCGAGCGAATCGCCTTCCTGCATCCGGTCACGGCGCAGTCTTTGGACCTCCATGCCCCGTGGCCCCAGGATTTCCAGGATCTGGTCGCCGCGCTGCGTGGCGCGCCCGGGATCGGCGGACCGGCGTCGCGGTGATCAGGCGGAGGGTTGCCGTTGCGGTGGAACGGCTGATCCACCAGGGGCTCGACGGGCTCAAGGCCCCGGGCGTGCCGAGGGGCTTGTCGACGGGCCGCTTGCCGAGCGCCAACGGTCCGGCCGCCCGGGCCGACCCCACCTTCACTCGGAAACAAGAAGTGAGAGTGAGAGTGAGGGGGTGGGGTGCGGATGCTTCCCTGCATTTTCATGGCCCAACTGCATCAATCCGGCTAGAGGTCGCCTCGCTGGCATCCAAACAAGTCCGCACCGTTCGGGCCAACAGTGCGGCCTCAAAAGGCTTCTGGAGAAAATATACTCCGCGCGTCTGAGTGATGCCGAGGGTCACGTTGTCCGGGCTGTACCCGCTCAGCAAGATCACCTTGAGGGCCTGCTTTTGCTGCCGCAGGCGATCCGCCAGCTCGATGCCCGAGATGCCGCCGGGCATCACAACATCGGTGATGACGAGATCAATTTGTCCCTCGCGCTGCGCCCATTGCTGCAGCGCATCCGGCCCATTGCCGGCCGCCCAGACCCGGTAACCGAGCTTCCCCAGGATATCCAGCAACCCGCGCCGGACCGAGTCTTCATCCTCGACCACCAACAAATTCTCGTGTCCTCCCGGCACCGACCCGACTTCGAAGACCTGGTCAACCATGGTTGCGACCTGCTCCCGCGCGGGCAGGTAAAGGGAAAAGGTGCTGCCGCGCCCCACCGCTGTTTCCACTTCAACCCAGCCGCGGTGCTGTTTGACGATGCCGTAGACGGTCGCCAGCCCCAATCCAGTGCCCTTGCCGACTTCCTTGGTCGTGAAGAACGGCTCGAAAATCCGTCCGCGGGTGGCATCATCCATGCCGCAGCCCGTGTCCGAAACCGCCAGGCAGACGAACTGGCCTGGGTAGGCCTCCACATTGCGCTTGCTGGCAGAAGCGTCGAGGTTTACCAGCCGCGTCATCAGCGTGATGCGCCCACCACCGGGCATGGCGTCGCGGGCATTGACCACCAAATTCATCGTCACCTGTTCGAGCATGCCCGGATCGGCGTCGAGCCAGAGATTGCCGAGGGCCCCGTTGAACTCGAGATCGATGTTTTCGCCGATGAGGCGGCGCAGCATCTTCAGCAGGTTTCCCAACAGGGCGTTCAAGTCCAGCACCTGGGGCTGGAGGTCCTGCCGGCGGCTGAACATCAACAACTGACGGGTGAGTTGCACCGCCCGTTTGGCCTCGCCCTCCAAGTCTTTGAGGCCGCTGCGCGTTTCCGCGAAGAGGTTGGGGTCGTCCTGAAGGATGTTGAGCTGCAGTATTATGGCTGTAAGAATGTTGTTGAAGTCGTGCGCGACGCCTCCGGCGAGCTGGCCGACGGCCTCCATTTTCCTCGCCTGGATGAGCTGAGCGTGCAGCGCCTGGCGCTCCTCTTCCGAACGCTTGTGTTCAGTGATGTCGAGCGACATCGACAGCACGCACGGCCGGCCGCCGATCTGGACGATGTGCGTGTTGTACAGGCAGAGCACGAAGGATCCGTCCCGCCGCCGCAATCGTAGCTCGCGATCCCGCATTGCAGCCGTGGCGGTGAACGCCGGGAGATTCGCCGCGCGGTCCGCCTCCTCCATCCAGCCGATCTCCAGCGGGGTGTGTCCGATGACCTCCTCCCTCGCATAACCCATCATGGCGAGACAGGCGTTGTTAACGTCCAGATACCGGCCTTGTTCCAGCTCGCGAATGGCCATGGACACGGGCGACTCGAGGAACGCCTTGGCAAATTTCTCCTCGCTCTCGCGCAAGGCCGCCTCGGTTCGCTGACGCTCGGCCAGCTCGACCCGCAGCTGCGTGTTGAGACGGCTCAACTGGTCATGGGCGATGGAGCGCTCCATACACAACGAGAGCTGGTCGAGATAGCCCTCTCGTTTGGGGATATAATCCGCCGCGCCCAGCTTCAATGCGGCGATCGCGGTCGCGTCATCGCCGCCGCCCGTGACGATGATAACAGGGGGGAGTGGAAGCCGTCGGGTCTTGGCTTCGCGCAAAAAATCCAGTCCACTCTGGTCGGGCATCCGCAGATCGATTAGCACCAGGTCGTAGGCCTGCGGCCGGGCCAGTCGTTCGAGCGCTTCGGCACAGGAGTGAACGACCTCCACGTTGAAATGGGGCGCAGTTTCACCCAAGTGTCGGACGGTAATCTCGATATCCATCGCCAGATGCTCGACGTAGAGGATGCGCCGGGACGGGAGGGCGGGAGACGCCTCGTCTGGTTTCCGCCGCCGCTCCGCCAGCACGTCCCGCAGAACACCGGGCAGGGTTTCCAAGTAATTGCCTTGTTTGGGAACATAATTGGCTGCGCCGAGACGCAACGCTCTCACGACCAGCTCCTCGTCGCCCGCGCCGGTCACCATTACGACGGGCAGGCCGGGCGACTGGGCGAACAGCGTCTTGAGAATCTCCACACCGTCAGTGTCCGGCAGGTGGTTGTCGAGCAGCACGAGGTCGGGCGGGCGTTGCCGAATCTGCTCCAAACATTCCGCCCCTGTGGTCACAATCCGTAGTTCGAACTCCGGGGCGTGCTCGGCCAATCGAGCTCGCGTCAGATCTGCGTCGAGCGGGTTGTCTTCGGCATAGAGAAGCTGAACGATTGGATTCATAGTAATATCCGATCCGTTTCCGGGAATGGCGGCTGATTGGTCAGCAGCCAATACATCTTGATGCTTTTCACGACCTCGGCAAAAGCATCAAAGCTCACCGGTTTGACGATGTAGGAATTGGCGCCCAACTCATACGCACGGGATATATCCAAGTTATCGCGCGAGGTCGTGATCACGATGAAGGGGATTCGTTTCCAGACGGGATCCTGCCGGGCCCGCCGCAGAACGTCGATGCCGTCAATCTTGGGCATGCGGAGATCCAACAGCACGAGCAGCGGAAGATCGATGTCATCAGGCGACGTGTGCTTCTCGATGAATTGCAGCGCCTCCTCGCCGTCGCGACAGACGCAAACCGGATTGGCCACGTCGTGCTCTTTGAAAGCCTGGAGCATGAGGTCGAGATCCATGGAGTTGTCCTCGACCACCAGGACAGAGCGCGCCGAGAGAACTGAGGATCGCACGGAGGAGGATGGATTCATGGGAAGGGGAAGGGCGCTTGAAGAACGCGGGGACCGGGACGCCTTGAATGGAACGGTTGGTGCGGTTTTCAATCCGCGCTCTGGCGGGGCAATTCCACGAAAAACGTCGCGCCTTGGTTCGGTGCAGATTGGGCCCATATCCGGCCTCCTTGTCGGTCGAGCACCTTTTTGACGATCGCCAGGCCAGCACCGGTACCCTCGAAATCCTCCGCGCGCACCAGCCGGTTGAAGAGGCCGAAAATCCGATCGTGGTATTTCATGTCGAAGCCGATGCCATTGTCGGCCACCGTCAGAAGGCAGGTGCCGGGCAGCGCCTCGGCCGTAATGGTGAGTCGCGGCGGCTTCGCACGGCGGCTGTATTTGACAGCATTGTCGATGAGATTCGCCAGCACCTGGTGCAGCCCGCGCCGCCAAGTGTTCAGAGTCAGAGGAGGAACGCTGATCTTCACCTCGACGCCGAGTTCCGCGAGCGTGTGGCTGCGCTCGCGGAGGATCCCGTCCAGCAACCCTGGCAAATCCACCTCGCTCACCGTGGGAGTTTCGGCGTCGAGGTGGGAGTACCTAAGCAGGTCTTCGATGAGAGCGTCCAGGTTCGCGGCGGCCGTGATGATTTGGGCCAAACAGAACTGGGCGCGTTCCGAAAGGCCCTGCCGATGGCGGCGGACGAGTTCCTGGGCGTAGCCGGAGATGCCGCGCAGGGGGGCCTTCAAATCGTGCGACACCGTGTACGCGAAACCCTGCAGTTCCTGGTTCTTGGCCGCCAGTTGCGCGGTTCGCTCCAGGACGCGGTGCTCCAATTCCGCATTGAGGCGGCGGATTTCGTCGTGAGCCTGTTTGCGCTCGGTAATTTCCAGATTCGTGCCCTCGCAAAAGAGAATCCGGTTCGACGAATCACGCACGGTGTGAGAATTGAGCAAGATCCAGATTGAGCTTCCGTCTTTGCGACGAACCTGCACTTCGTAATTGTCTACCCTGCCTTTCTTAGCGAGTTGCTCCGTCACGTACTTCCATTCCTTATAGTCGACGTAAACCTGCGCCCCAATATCCTTGATCGCGGCCATCATCTCTTCTGGGGATTCGTAACCGCGCTGGCGCGCCAGGGCGGGGTTTACGCTGACATAATGGAACTCCGCATCGAGCTGGAAAATGCCCTCAACCGAGTTCTCGAACAGAGACCGGTATCTCCGCTCGCTCTCGCGCAACGCCACCTCCGCCTCCTTCTGCGCCGTGATGTCCTCGTACGTGCCGAGCACGCCGATGATGCGGTCCTCGCTGTCGCGCAGCGGGATCTTGCTGGTTCGCAACCACGAACAGCCGCCGGTCAGAGTTGGCTGGGGCTCTTCGTAATTCAGTTTTGGGACACCGGTCTCGATGACGCGGCGGTCGTCGGCCCGATAGCGCTCGGCGTCCTGCTTCGAGCCCAGTTGGAAGTCGTCCGTCCCGATCACTTCGTCTGCCCGGGACATTCCGGTGTCGCGGGCGAACGACGCGTTGCAGCCGAGGTACTTCCCTTCGCAGTCCTTCCAGAACACGCGCACCGGAATAGTATCGAGGACGTTGGCCAGCATGCGCTGCGACTCGCGCAGCGCATGCTCAGCCCGTTTGCGCTCGGTTATGTCACGGATGGTCGCAATGGAGCAGACTTCGCCATTTAGTTCATACGTGGAAACAGTGAACTCGGCGTCGAACTCGGTGCCATCCACCTTCCGGCAGCGCATTTCATAAAATCTGGCAACCGGTTCTCCGGCCGCCCGCCGTCTCACATTCTCGATCATCTGCTGGCGATGGCTTGGCGCGATGCTTTCGATTATAGATGTGCCAATAATCTTCTCGTTATTTTCAAACCCAAAGAGTTGGAGATAGGAAGGGTTGGCAAAAATATGTATGCCCTCTTTCGCGACACCAATGGCATCTCGGGAGCTTTCGAATACCGCGCGAAGCCTGGCTTCGCTTTCCTGCAACCGTTCGCTCGCGCGCTTGCGCGCAGTGATGTCGCGCACGATGGAATGGCGGAGCATCTTGCCGTCGACTTCGACCCGATTAAGACTCACCTCGGAGTCGAATAGGGTCCCGTCCAGGCGCCGGTGCTGCCAGTCAAAGCGCTGGGGCGAGCCGGCCATCGCTGCGGCGATCTTTTCACGGGCTTTTTCGGCGGAGTCCCGCCCGTCCGGCTGCCGCGGCGGGGAGAATTCGACCGGCGAATGACCGACGATCTCCTCCCGCTTGCAGCCGAAAATAGCCTCGGTCTTTTGATTGCAGTCGAGGAATCCTTGGTCGCCCGACAGAAAAATCGCGTCGTCGGCGGCTTCGAACAAGGTGCGGAACCGGTTCTCCGAAACCCGGAGCAAATGCGTCTGAACGAGCAGATCGGCACGGCTCTGCTGCACCGCGACCTTCTCCTTTTCAAGGAGCTGAACCGAGGTCTGGGCTTCGTAGAGAGTGTCCCGCAGACGCTGCAGAACCACCTGCATGAAGCCCAGGAGCACGAGCATGCAGAGCGCCATGAGCGGCAGCACCCGAAGCCAGACCAGGGGAAGACGAAAATCAAGCGCCCAACCGATGGGTGTAACCGCTGACTGCGTCAGGGGCAGAAACCCATGGGTCCAGCCCCATGCGGATGCCAGGAATATGCCCAGGACCAGGCCTAATCCAGCCAATGCGGCCTTAAGGCCAAAAAAAAGACCGACTGCGGTCAGCAGAATGATCGCAAAGAGGGGCACGTTTGGCGGCATCCCCGCCTCCAGGGTGCTAAACAAGAGCGTGATCAAGAAGGGCAACGCAACCAGCAGGAAGCGCGCTACGAACGGCAGCCCGCGGCAGACCACGGCGCCAGCCCCGATCGCCGAGAGTGAGCAGACCACCCAAAACGACGGAAGACTTATGACGGTCGAGGGATGCAGGAGATAGATGGGCACCGCGGTCGCGGTACCGAGGAGAAACACGGTCCACGCCAAAACATCCAGGAGAGCATAGCAGATGTCGACGGGGGCAAGCGCCTTGGGACCCTGCCAACTGCGGTTGGGCCGGAAGAGCCGATGCTTAAGGAGGGCCGCGTTCATTTGCTGCGACTCCGCCCAATCGGTGCGGGAACAACGGGTGGCGCGGGACCGCCGACGCCGGCGCGGCGGGATTCGCGGAGAACACGATGGAATTCAATGCTCACGTTCGGAACCGGCTCCTACAGCGGCGCAGCCAAGCCGCGTCGCCCAACCTGGAGATTGGGCTCAAAGAGATGAGTGCACAAGTGCATTGACGGTTGAAGTCACGGATGGAATCGCAATTCCCGTCCCGGCCGGTGCGCAGCCAGGTTTCCGTTTGGATCAAGGCGGTCTGGCTCGCCGGCCGTGTCGTCAACAGGGCGATGCGGCCCAACGAGCGGTGCCTCGGATTTGTCGGTCAAGGTAGTTGAGTGTCGAGATGCCGTTGCGCCCGCCGCCGGGCGGCGCCTCGAGGACGCGGACAATGCGATTAGGCCCGGCGTAGGGCAGGGGATGAAGAAGCACGGAGTTCACGAAGCTAAAATGCATTTCCGCATACTTGACTACATGACCTAAAACACTAATATACATGAGATGATTTCGGAGCCATCCAGCGCTAAGCCATTATCCGTCAACGAACAAATTAAGGGCAATAGCCGTTTGTTGCGGGGTACTATCGCCGGAGATATGACGGATTCTTCAACGGGTGCAATCAGTGAGGCGAACTCCCAACTCACGAAGTTCCATGGGCTGTATTTGCAGGATGACAGGGATCTGCGCCAGGAACGCCGCAACCAGGGAAGGGAAAAGGCGTTTGCCTTCATGTTGCGCGTTCGGTTGCCGGGCGGGCGATGCACCAGCCGGCAATACCTCATGCTCGACCAGCTGGCCGACGAGCGGGGCAGCGGCACTCTGCGGCTCACCACCCGGCAGACGTTCCAACTTCACGGCATCCTGAAGGGCAACGTGAAACCGGTGATCCAGGACCTGCACACAGTGCTGTTGGATTCGATCGCCGCCTGCGGGGACGTGAATCGCAATGTGATGGCGCCGCCCAATCCGGAACAGTCGGTGATTCATCAGCAGGTCTACGAACTGGCGCGAGGTTTTAGCGAAGCCATGCTGCCCCGCACCCGCGCTTATCACGAAATCTGGCTCGACGAGCAGCTTGCGGCCGGCGGCGAACCCGAGGTTGAGCCTTTTTATGGAGCCACCTACCTGCCCCGGAAATTCAAGACCGCCTTCGCCGTGCCTCCGTCCAACGATGTCGACCTGTTTTCCCAGGACCTCGGGTTCATTGCCGTGGTGGAGAACGGGAGCCTGGCTGGTTTCAACGTCGCGGTGGGGGGCGGCATGGGGATGAGCCACGGCAACGCCGAGACGTTTCCCCGGCTGGCGGATGTCGTCGGCTTCGTGCTGCCGGATCAGGTGAAGCCATTGGGCGCAGCGGTTATCGCGGCCCAGCGCGATTATGGGGACCGGGTGAACCGCAAGCATGCCCGGCTCAAGTACACCATCGAGGACCGCGGACTGGACTGGTTCAAAGCGGAAGTGGAACGCCGGGCGGGGTTTCAGCTCCAGCCGACGCAGCCCTGGGAATTCACGGAGATCGCGGACCACTACGGCTGGCACCGGGCAGCTGATGGTTCCTGGTTCTTTGTTCTCTTCGTGCTGAGCGGTCGCATTCGGGACACGCCGCAGCAGCAGATGAAGACAGCACTGCGCGAGATCGCCCGGATCCACGGTGGCGATTTTCGGCTGACGCCCTCGCAGAACATCAGCATTTCAGGCGTCCCCGACGCTGCCAAACCGGCGATTGAAGGCATTCTGGCGCGTTGCGGTCTGGCGACGCAGAATGGCCAGAGCGGCTTGCGCCTGAACGCCCTGTCCTGCGTGGCCCTGCCCACCTGCGGCCTGGCCCTGGCGGAAAGCGAGCGCGCGCTGCCGTCACTCCTCGAGAAACTCGAGGCGGTGCTCGACGACTGCGGCCTCCGCCACGATGCCATCAGCCTCCGCATGACGGGATGCCCGAACGGCTGCGCGCGTCCGTACCTGGCGGAGATCGGAATCGTCGGCAAGGCGCCGAACAAGTATCATCTTTACCTTGGCGCCCGTTACGAGGGCACGCGGCTGAACCAGCTTTATGCGGAGTCGCTCACGCCCGACGAGATCGTGGCCACGCTGGCCCCGATGATCCGCCGGTACGGGCGGGAGCGCGCGGCGGGCGAACGGTTCGGCGATTTCTGCCACCGGACCGTAATACCGGAACGGCAACGAAACCCCGCGGTGGGGTGATCCCGGCCGCGGGTCCGAGTTTGCCGCCTCAAGCCGGCGCGGAGCCTTGGAGGTGCTTCTGCAACACGTCGATCTCGCCCTTGATGGCGGCGACAACGTTGTCCGGGAGGGCAGGCTTCTCCCGGTCCTTCGGTCCGGTCCTTTCCAGGATTTCCTCCGCCACCCGGAATTGCGCCGCCAGCCCGCGGGCGCCGAGACTGAGCGCCGAGCCCTTCAACCCGTTGAGCTGCAACTGCAGCCCCTGCCGGCCGGCGGGACCCTCGGCCACGACAAAATGTTGCGTCCATTCGGCGGCGGCCTGCACGAGACTCTCCAGGAGTTTCCGATAGGTGCCGGTGTCCACACCGAGCCGGGCGCAAACGACATTGCTATCCTCCAGCGGCTGCGCCCCGGCGGCATGGCCGTGGACGAGGTGGATTTTCTCAATGATATTGGCCCGGGTATAGGGCTTCACAATATACTGGCTGACGGAGAGCAGCGCGGCCTTCTGCACGGTGGTCCGGTCATTGAAGGCGGTGCAGAGGATGACCGGAATCGCCTTGAGATGCTCATCGGCGCGCATCCGCGTGACCAGACCGAGTCCGTCCAGGCGGGGCATCCTGATGTCAAGCAGGCAGAGATCAAATGGCTCGGTGGCCCCCAGCAGTTTCTGCCAGGCTTCCTCGCCATCGCTGACGATGGTGAGCGTATGACCGCCGTCCGCTTCAAGGATCAGCTGAATCAGCAACTGGGAGATGCGATCGTCTTCCGCGATCAGGATTTTCATGGTCGGAACAAGATTGCCGCGGCCCGCCCAAGGAAACGACGAAAAAGTGCGGCGAGGCCGAAGGCCGCTGGAAGATTAAGATGGATTTGCGGGCGTTTTTTGCAAACATCGCCGTTCCCTATGAACCCGGTACTGAAACTCCTGCTGGAAGGCGGCAGCCTTGGCACGGCGCAGATGGCGCAGGTGCTGAACCTGACCGAGGGCGAGATCAACGGGCATCTGGAACAGCTGAAGAAGGAACACATCTTTCTCGGCTGGCGTCCGGTGCTTGACCTGTCCAAGGAAGCCGCCGGGGCCGTGCGCGCGGTGATCGAAGTGCGGATCACCCCCGAGCGCGGCGGGGGCTTCAACCGGCTCGCGGAGCGGATCAGCCGCTTTGACGAGGTGGAATCCTGCTACCTGATGTCGGGTGGCTACGACCTGCTCGTGTTTGTCACCGGTTCGAGCCTGCAGAAGGTGGCGGCATTCGTGTCGGAAAAGCTTTCGACGATCGAAGGAGTGATCTCGACGTCGACCCACTTCATGCTCCGCTCCTACAAAGAGCAGGGCTACCTGATGGATGTCCCGGCGGAACAGAATGAGCGGCTGACCGTGACGCCCTGACCGGGCGCGCCCTGGCCGACCGGCGTTTTCCTGCCCGCCCGGACCGCGGGCACCACCGCCTCCCATCCCATGGATACCAACCGCTTTATCGCCCGTCACGTCGTCACCCTGCCCAAGTCGGGGATTCGCGATTTCTTCGAGGTCGTGGCCAAGATGAAGGACGTGATCTCCCTCGGCATTGGCGAGCCCGACTTCACCACGCCCTGGCACATCCGCGAGGCCGCGATTTATGCCCTTGAGAAAGGCAAGACGCACTACACGTCGAATCTCGGGCTGATCGAACTTCGCCGGGCCATCGGCGGCTATGTCGCCCGCCACTATGGCCTGGAATACCAGCCGGAGAATGAGGTTTTGATCACGGTCGGCGTTTCCGAGGCCCTGGACCTGGTGCTGCGCGCGTTGGTCAACCCGGGGGACAAGGTGATGTATCACCAGCCCTGCTACGTCTCCTATCATCCCTCGGTGACCTTGACGCATGGCCTTGCCGTGCCGGTGCCGACGCATGCCGCGGACAAGTTTGCCCTGACCGCGGCGTCGCTCGCGGCCGCGTGGCAGCCGGGGTGCAAGGTGCTCCTGCTGAATCTCCCCTGTAATCCCACGGGGGGCACCTGCGACCGCGAACAATTGGAGGCCATCGCGCGCTTTTGCGTCGAAAAGGACCTGCTGGTGGTCAGTGACGAGATCTACTCGGAGCTGACGTTTGAGGGCGGCCACACGAGCATCGTGAGTCTTCCGGGCATGCAGGAACGCGCGGTCTTTCTGCACGGCTTTTCCAAGGCCTTCGCCATGACCGGGTGGCGCATTGGCTACGCCTGCGGCCCGGCGCCGCTGATTGAGGCCATGATGAGAGTGCACCAGTATTCGATGCTCTGTGCTTCGAGTCTGAGCCAGGAGGCGGCGATCGAGGCGCTGCTGCGCGGCGAAGACGGCGTCAAGCGCATGCGGGACCAGTACCATCGCCGCCGCGACTTCGTCGTGCGGCGCTTCAACGAGATCGGCCTGGCCTGCCACCTCCCGCGCGGTTCGTTCTATGCGTTTCCCTCCGTGGCGGCCACGGGGCTGGGCGAGCGGGAGTTCGCGATCGGCCTGCTGGACCAGGAGCGTGTGGCGATGGTGCCCGGCACCGCCTTCGGCGAGAATGGCCGGGGCTTTGTGCGCGCCAGCTTCGCCACCGGCTACGAGCAGCTGGTGGAGGCGTGTCTCCGCACCGAGCGATTCGTGCAGGGCTTGCGCCGGTAGGCCTCAAGCCTTGCTATTCAAGACGAAAGATCGAAGATCTCCGAAGGATCGTGCGACGGGGTCTTCCTTCTTCGCTATTTCCTCTTTATTCTAGCTCCGCGTCGTGTCCCGCACCGTTGCCATCGTCGGCCGTCCCAATGTCGGCAAGAGTCGCCTGTTCAACCGGCTGACGCGGAAGCGCATTTCCATCGTCCATGACCAGCCGGGCGTCACCCGGGACGTGATTGCCGCCGAGGTGGAGGATGGCGCCTACACACTGCTCGACACCGGCGGCATCGGCCTCAGGGGCGGGGAGAGCTCCGCCCAGATCGTCGCGGCGACCGAGGGGC
This sequence comes from uncultured Verrucomicrobiae bacterium, assembly GCA_963722225.1. Taxonomy (GTDB): domain Bacteria; phylum Verrucomicrobiota; class Verrucomicrobiia; order Opitutales; family Opitutaceae; genus Fen-1467. The sequence continues at coordinate 21,090 of CAVRNM010000307.1, read as the reverse complement.
AGGTGCAGTTCGCCATTGATACCGCCCAGGTCATCCTGTTCATCGTCGACGCGAAGGACGGAGTCACCGCGCTCGACGAACGCATCGCCCAGCGTCTGCGCCGGAAGGACAAGACGGTGCTGTTGGTGGTGAACAAGATCGATTTCCATGATCACCGGCGCGACAACCCCGACTTCTACAAGCTCGGCCTGGGGGAGCCCTTTTTCCTCTCGGCGGAGCACGGGGTGGGCGAGGTGCCGCTGCGCGATGCGATCCTGGCAAAGCTGGGGCCGACCCCAGTCGAGTCGGACGAGGCGAAGACGGCGCGCGACGCGCTCTGCGTTTGTTTCGTCGGCCGCCCGAATGTCGGCAAGTCTTCGCTGAGCAACCGCCTGATCCAGAGCGATCGGTTGATCGTCAACAGCGAGCCCGGCACCACGCGCGACGCCATCGAGGTGCCCTTCGAGTTTCAGGGGCGCGATGGCCGGTTCTATCCGTTCCGGCTCATCGACACCGCCGGCATCAAGGCCGCCACGAAACTCGCCTCCTCGGTCGAGTATTTCTCCCGCCTGCGCGCGCTCGATGCCATCAAGCGGACCGACGTCGTGTTCCTGGTGCTGGATGCGATGGAAGGCGTGACCCAGCAGGACAAGGCGATCGCCGGGGAGGTGGTCAAGGAGTCGAAACCCGTGGTGATCGTCGTCAACAAGTGGGACAAGGTGCATGACGCCTTCAAGCAGCCAGCGGGCGTGGAGGGCTACGAAAGCGAGCGGGAATTCCGGGAGAAATTCGAGTATGCGCTGTTCGAACGGCTGTTCTTCACGCCCGGCGCGCCGGTGGTTTTCGTTTCCGCCCTTTCCGGTTACGAGGTGGACCGGATGCTCAACGCGGCCGTGAAGCTCCACCGCCAGCTCGACACCAAATTGCCGACGGCGAAATTGAACCAGACTCTGACCCGCCTGGCGGACCGGACGCCGCCTCCCTCCGTGGGCGGGAAACGATTCCGCATCTATTACTGCGTGCAGACCGGCAACCGGCCGTTCCGCATCCGCCTCTTCTGCAACCAGGAGCGCCGGCTGACCGAATCGTACCGGCGCTACCTTGAGGCGGGTGTCATCGCGGAATTCGGACTCGACGGCTGCCCGATGCTTTTCGAGCTGGCCGGCAAGAAGCCGCGCATCGCGCCGGGCGCGGCGTCGCACGGGGTGGACGACGATTGATCAGCGCGGCCAGACGCCTTCCCAGGCCGCGAGAATCCGATCGCAAGTGCGGTTGAAGGCCTCGTCCACTTTGCGGCGGGCCGGATCGGCGTCATACCAGGCAATCAGTTCGGCCGCGCCGCGGCTGTAGGGGATGCTGCAGACAAAATCCGGGACCAGCCGCTTGATCTTGCGGTTGTCGAAAATCATGCTGTGGCTCTTGTCGCCGAGCAACCCGGGGCCCCAGTTCGGATCGTAGGCCGCCAGCACGTCCGAGGGAACATGCACCGGGCGCAGCTCGGTTCCGGCGGCGCGGGCCACGATTTCGAAGATTTGGTTCCAGGTCAGCGATTCGTCGGAGGTGATGTGCACCGCTTCGCCGATCGCGTGAGAGTTGCCGAGCAGCCCGACCAATCCCCGGGCGAAATCGCGGTGGTGGGTGAGGGTCCACAGCGAGGTTCCGTCGCCGGGCACGATGACCCTCTGGCCGCGCCGCATGCGATCGACCACCGTCCAGCCACCGTCCATCGGTACCAGGGTGCAGTCATACGTGTGCGACGGCCGGACGATCGTGACGGGATACTTCTCCTCCCGGTAGGCGCGCACGAGTCGCTCCTCGCAGGCGATCTTGTTGCGCGAGTACTGCCAGAACGGATTGTCGAGAACGGTGGACTCCGTGACGGGCAGCGAGGCGGGCGGCGTCTGGTAGGCGGACGCGGAGCTGATGAAGACCAGCTGCCGGGTGCGGCCGCGAAACAGGTCGAGATCGGCCTCGATGTGCTCGGGGGTGAAGGCGATCCAGTCGACCACGGCGTCGAACGTGAGGTCGCCCAGCGCCGCGCGGGCGGAGCGCGGATCGCGCGCGTCGCCGCGCAGCACCCGCGCTCCTTCCGGAGCCGGCCGGGCCGACTGCCCCCGATTCAGCAGGCAGAGTTCAACGCCCCGGTCGAGCGCCATTCGGGAACACGCCGAGCTGATGATGCCGGTGCCGCCGATGAAAAGGACTTTCATCCCGCCAGCGTGAAGCCAATCCGGCCCACAGGCAACGGGAATGGCGCGACGCGGATCCGGCGCCACCCGGATCAAGGCACGCGCGGGCGCCGCGCCGCGCTCCGCCGCCGCGGCGCGGAGGGCCCGGCAACCGTGCCTACTCTTCACTTGAACCCGGCCCAGGAAGGGGCTAAGCCGGAGACGCGGTCTTAAAGAACTGTAGCCAACCCGCTCAACCATGACTGACTCAACCCTACCCACCCCCAAGAAAAATCCCCCCGCGACGGCCGTCGTTATCGTGCTGCTCGCCCTCGCCATTGTAGTTGTTGCAGCAATACTCGGCACCAAGGTGCGCAACCTGAACGATCGCCTCGCCAAGAGCCAGGTCGAGCTGGCCCAGGCCCACGGCCAGGCGGCGGAACTCCAAATGCAGCTCGACGGAGCCAAAGCCGGCGCCGCCAAACTCCAGGCCCAGCTGGATGGGAGCATGGCGGGAGCGGCCAAGCTGCAGGCGCAGCTGGATAAAGCGAAGGCCGGGTGCGCCAGCCTCCAGACCCAGGTGGATGCGTCCAAGGCGGGAGCGGCCAAGCTGCAGGCGCAGCTGGATGACGCCAAGAGCGGGTGCGCCATGCTCCAGACCCAGTTGACTGACGCCAAGGGCGGATGCGCCATGCTGCAGGGGCAGCTGGATAAAGCCAAGGCCGAGTCGGCCAAGGAGCAGGCGCAATTGGAGGATGCCAAGGCTCACGCCGCCGACCTCCAGGCAAAATTGGACCAGGCGCAAATCGAAATCGCCAAGCTGCAGCCGAAGCCAAAGAAGTAATCATCAGCCACAATTTCCGGCCGGCGGTCTGTCGGGTTTTCCTCCCGACTGACTGCCGGCTGGATGAACCGCCCCGATTGGAAGCCGAATGAGCATGAAGGGCAGAGTTCCAACCGGGGGAGGTTCGCCGCTCGCGCAGAATCCGTTTGGCGGACTGCACGGCGCGGGTCTGCCGGCTGCCGCGGCCGGGCTTCCGCCGGCCGGCGCCCCGCGGGCCCAGCCGCCGGCGAGAAACCGCGGTCGGGTGGACATCACGCGGCAGACCGCCGGACGCGGCGGCAAGACGGTGACCGTCGCGGGCGGCTTTGTCGGGATCGGCGAGGCGGAGAAGGAACAGCTGGCGAAAAAGATGCAGAAAGCCTGCGGCGCGGGCGGCACGGTGAAGGACGGCTGCATCGAGATCCAGGGCGATAAACGCGAACAGGTCGCGAAGATTCTCAGTGAAGCGGGATTCCGGCCGGTGTTCGCCGGCGGAGGTTTTGGCTGCGCCAAAACCTAATTGGCCGCGCAATCACAAGCCACAAAGCCAAACCCTTTGCGGCCAGTCTCGCGGCTGCAACCCAATCGCAGAATTGCCGGTGCTCACGCGGCCAGGCCGGCGGCGAGAATCAAAGCGCTCTTGGCGCGATTGAGAATGTAAAGATGGTAGCCGGGCGTGCCGCGGGCCAGCAGGTCGCGAATCTGGGTCAACGCCCAGTCGATGCCGATGGTCTCGATGACTTCCGGCTCGTCGCCGGCGGCTTCTAGGCGCCTGACGAGTTGAGCGGGCAGCGCGGCTCCGCAGAGCCCGGAGATGCGCTTGATCTGCTTGAGCGAAAGCACCGGCATGATGCCCGGCACAATGGGCACGGTGATGCCGGCGGCGCGACAGCGGTCGACGAAGCGATGGTAGACTTCGTTGTCGAAAAACAGCTGTGTGGTGATGAATGACGCGCCTGCCTCAACCTTCCGCCGGAGATTGGCAAGATCGGCGTCGAGTGATGGTGCTTCCGGATGCTTTTCGGGGTAGCCACCGACGCCAAGGCAGAGATCGGGATGCAGGCTTTTGAGGAGGGCGACAACATCACAACCGTAGCGCAGGCCGTCCTTGAATGCCGTGGCGGCGGTCAGTTCCTTCGGCACGTCGCCGCGCAGTGCCATGATGTTGCGGATGCCGCGTTGGTGGTGGGCGTCGGCAATAGCCGTGATCTCCTCCCGGGTGTGGTTCACCGCGGTCAGGTGGGGCATGACGGTGAGACCAAAATCCTGCCGGAGCATCGCGGACAATTGAGCGGTGCGTTCCCGAGTGCTGCCGCCGGCGCCGTAGGTGACCGACACGAAGTCCGGTGAAATCCGGCGCAGCGCCGTGGCCGTCTGGCGCAGTGCCTCGACGCCGGCGTCGTCCTTCGGCGGGAAGAATTCAATCGAACGCAGGGGGCGCCCCTGTGCAAAAAGGTCGGAGATGGGTCGGTCGGCTGGCATCGACACTTCAACAGGTGCAGATCGGTTGAACTCTGTAAAGGGAGGAATCGCGCCGGTGGCGGCGCATCTGCCGATAGACGGTAAAGCAGGCAGCAAGCCTGCGCCATCGGCAATGAACGAGCGATCGCGTTTCGTAGCGCAGGCTTCCAGCCTGCAACCGATGCAGCCAGGGAGGGCTGCGCTACGTTCGGAATCACCGACAATCGGGAGATGCGCCCGGCGGCGGCTATCTGCCTTGCCCCGCCTGGGTGGGATGGGTTGAATGAACCATGCCCCAGACGTCCGTGTCGGAAATCATCCCGAGTCTGCTTCCCGGCGGCGCCTCCGGGAGGATGGCGTCGGTTGATGTGCTCCGTGGACTGGTCATTACCCTGATGATCTTCGTCAACGACCTCGCGGGCGCGCCTCACGCGCCCTCCTGGCTCAGGCACGTGGGAATCAGCGCTGACGCGATGAGGCTGCCAGACGTCGTTTTCCCGGCATTTCTCTTCATCGCCGGCGTGTCGATCCCGCTCGCCTTCAGCCGGGCGCTGGCCCAGGGGCAGACGCACCGGCAACTCCTGGGAAAGGTGCTCGGGCGCACGTTGGCCTTGCTGGTCATGGGCGTGGTCATGGTGAACATGGAGGAGCACGAGCCGTGGGCGCGGGGTCTGTGGGGCGTGCTGGCCTATGTCGCCTTGTTCCTCGCCTTCGCGGTGGTGCCCGGGCAGCCGGGACCCGCCCGAGCCGTTCTCCGCCTCGGCCGCCTGGTCGGTGGAGTCGCCCTGCTCGCGCTCGTGCTCGCGTACCGCACCGCTGACGGCAAGGCCATGATTCTCGGGCCGCTCTTCGATCCGGCCGACACGATCTGGCTGCGACATTCGTGGTGGGGCATTCTCGGATTGATCGGCTGGGCCTATCTGGTCGCATCACTCGTGTATCTGGCGGTCGGACACCGCCGGGAATGGCTGGTCGGCGCGACCGGCTGCCTGGTGTTGCTCTACGTCACCGCTGAATCGAACCTGCCCGCGCAACTCGCCGCGCGTTCCTGGCTGACTTGGGCGACGCCGGCGCTGACCGCGCTGGAGGCGGGGTTTGGCTGGATCAACGCCCACGTTGGCATCGGCGGGACGCTCGGCTCGCAGGCCTCGATCGCGGTGGCGGGATGCTGCCTCGGGTCGATTCTCGCCGGCAACTCGGAGTTGCGGCAGCCGGCCCAACGACTGCGTTGGGCGCTGCTTTTTGCCGCCGGACTATTTATCACCGGCGTGCTGCTCGACGCTCCTTACGGAATCAACAAGATCCGTGCGACCCCGTCATGGTGTCTGTTTTGCGCGGCGCTGACAGTCGCGGCGTGGGTTTTTCTCCATTGGCTCCTGGATGCGCGCGGCATCCGCGGGTGGAGCCGCCTCTTCCAGCCGGCTGGAGCCAATCCGCTGCTGGCCTACCTGCTGCACCCGTTCATTTGTTTTCTGGGCGGCCTCGCGGGCGAGCGAGCGCTCGCGGTCGTCTTTTTCTACCAGGATCCCAGTTTGCCCGCCGTGATCGCGGTGGTGGGATCACTCGTGATGGCCTTCGCGGTGGTTCAGGCAACCGGCTGGATCGCCCGGGCCGGATACCGGCTGAAGGTCTGATTTTCCGCGGCCAGGCCGGCCATCGCCTCAGTCGTGCCCAACCTTGCCCGGGGTGGGCGCGTCGCCGGGCTTCTTCTCCGCGGGCGTGGCCGGAACGGGCTCGAAGAACTCGTCGCGCTTCTGGGGAAGGCTGGTGAAGTTCCAATCGAAAATCTGGAACGCCCGCTTCTTCATGAGCGCGTTGATGGGCGCGGCGGGATCGGAACTGGTGATGAACGCGTAAACCGGACCTGCGGGGATGGTCTCCGTCTTCGGTTCTTCCGGTTTAGCCGATGGCGCGGCGGCCGGCGTGCCGGCCGCCGGGTTCGGGGGGTTGGCTCCGGTGCTCCCGGCGGTGGCGGCCGCTGCGGGGCTCTTCGCGTCCGGTTCAGCCGTGGTCAGGGTGGCGGCGGGTTCCCCCGGGGAGGCGGTCGAGCCCCCGTTTCCGAGCTCGGGCTTCTGACCCGCCGCTGCCGCCTCCGTGCCTTTGGCTTCGGTCTTGGGAGCTTCGATGACCTTCTTCTCCTCGGGCTTGCGGCCAATCTCGACCTTGATGGTCCGGTGGTCGAAGGTCGTCAGCTCGATCGTGCGGGTATGTTTGCGGGCCGCTTCGACATTGGCGTCATTCAGATCGGAGGTGTCTTGAAAACGGATACTGGTGAACGAACTGAGCAGCGACGTGATCCGGTCGCCCTTGATCCGCTGGCCGGCGGGCATCTTTTCAGCGGCCCACGCCTCACCCTTCTTGGCGCGCGTGGCGGTCACGGGCGCGTCGTCGCCAAACGTGACCTCGACTTGCGCAATGTCATCCGGCTTGAGCTCAACCAGGAGCGTGTCGACCCAGTTCTTGGCCGTGGCATCAATGAACAGATTCAGGCTGGCGAGGTAGCCCTTCGGCTCGTCATCGAAGCGGACGAACCGCCCGCCCCCCTCGGCGTCCTTGCCGAGGGTGAGGGTCCACAACGCGTGGTCCGCAGCATCCAGCAGGGTGAGGGACGTATCCTTGAATTCAAGACGCGCGAGACGTTCGGGATTCTGCGTGACCAGGCGCTGGATCTTGCCGCCGGTCAGGTCGTCGATGAAACCGGCTAAGCTTCGCGAAATCAGCCGGGATGTCGTAGTAGGTCGGGACGATCCACTTCCCATTCGGCTGCCGGGCCAGAACCACCGTCTTGCCTTGGTCGGAAAAACGGATCTTCGAGGTCTTCTGCAGCACCTTGACGTCAAACACCGGCTGTTTGGTCCGCGGGTCGGTCCCGGCAGTCGTGGGGGGACGCTGCAAATAGTAGGCGACGAGGGAGAGGGCGGCGAGAATCGCAACGACAAGAACGAGGGTTTTGAGTTTCATCGCGGGGAAAAACGGAAGGGCGCTGGATCATTGCCTCCGGCGGTAATATAACCACACCCCAAAACAGCCGACCAGAACCGGCGTGGTGAGAAGATTGAGGATCAAAAGGCGGTTCTCCAGGGCGGCGATACCCTCCCGCAGGGATTTGCGAATCTCCCGGCGGCTGGCGCGCAGCTTCACCTGTTCGTGGCGGAATTCGTCGATCGCCTTGGTGATCTCGGGCGTGGCCACAAGCCGTCCGCCCTCGGTCTTCTTGCCTTCGAGTTCGGTCAACTGGCTCTCAACCTTGTGGAGCTTGTCTTCCAGTTCGGTCAGCTGCTCCTGGTTTTTCTGCTGCGCCTTGATCTCCATGTCCTCCACGACCTTGAACGGCCGGAGGGAGATGCCTTTGCCGCGGATCGAGATCAAATCCTGCGATCCGGAGAGGAATTCCAGGGCGTTGTCGGCGAAGTCGAGGTTGTCGTTGATGGGCTCGGCGGCGGAGGTGCCGAGAAAGTTGAGTTTGCGGACGCTATAATCGTCGAACAACCAGTCGGTGTCGGCGATCAGCAGCAGGGTTGACTTGGTCGCGGAGGCCTTGAGCGCCGGAGGAGCCTTCGGCCCGGCTTCGGGAGCGGGACCCGGCTTTTTCTCGTCCGGCTTTGCGTCCGGTTTCGCGGGCTCGGCCGGCGGGCCGTCGGGAAAGGCGCTGGTGAATTTTCCTTGGATCAAAGCCGCGAGCACCTTCTTGCCGGAGGGCGTGATCTGGCGTCCCAGTTCTTCCGGCGGAGTCATGCCGAGCGCCATGCCCATGATGGTTCCGCTTTGCGCCGACGATTCGAGCAACGGCGTGAGCGTGAGCGCGCTGCCGTCCTTCAGGGAGAAACTGCCGGCCTCCACCAGCAGCATGGACTCAAGCTGGCTGGTGGGCAGCGCCGTGCTGTTGAGATGATCCTTGGTGACATTGAGCCAAATCGGATAGCGGACGACGGAGCCCGGGGAGATCCCGCCGACAGGCATGGCCTCGACCGGGTCGCCCACCACGGACTGCGGGTCGTAGACAATGCCCCAGCCCTGGAAAAGAACGGGCAGGTCGCTGGAGACGTTGGGCGGGGGCCCGCCCATCATCGCCATTTGGTTTCCGCGGGCGCGAAAGTAGCGGGACGAGGGATCGACGGCGAGGAAGACCGGCTTGCCGGCGAGCAGGAACTGATCGATGGCGAACTGCAGCTTCTTCGAGAGATTCTGCGGATGGATGATGGCGAGCACGTCGAGATTGGCGGGCAGGACGTCGGCGGTGGACTCGACAGGCACAATCTCAAACGTCTTTTCCCACTCGCTGATCACCATCTGGTTCTGCGGCATCTGTCCGCTCTGCATCGCCATGTAGTCCATCTCGGGCCGGAGCGGCACTCCGCTGAGCAGGCCGAGCTTGCGGCGGTCGACCAGCTGCGCCTGGTACAGGAGTTGCGAGAGATCGTATTCGAGAAACTGCTCGCGGTCGGTGACCAGGGCCGGGATGACCTTCTGCTGCTCGGCTTGGATGGCGACAAGCCCGAAGTAGAACTGTTCGCCGGACGACGGCCAGGTTTGTGGCGCGATCCCGGCGGCCGTCGCCTTCTCCTCGTCGGGCGTGTCGGGCTTCGGATCAATGACGTTCAAGGCAATCTTGCCGTGGGCCGAGCGGACGTACTGACCGAGCATCTCCCGCACGCGCTCGGCATAGTTCTTGAGGCTGATGGGCAGGGTGGTGGAGCTGCGGGAGAAATAGAAATCGAGCTGGACGGGCTCCTCAATCTTGGCGACGAGGGCCCTGGTGCCCGGCGAGAGCGTATAGATCTTTTGGGCGGTGAGATCCAGCCGGGTGGGCAGAGACGAGGCGAGATAGTTGATGAGGACGAGGCCGGCGAACAGCAGGGCGACGGAGAGAAGTTTAATTCCGGGTTTCATCGGGCGAGCGGAGCGGACAGGGCAAAGGTGGTTCAGCGTTCCAGCACGAGCACGTTCAAGAAAAGGCAGAATCCAGCCAGCGAGAAGAAGAAGACAACATCCTTGGGATCGATGATGCCCTTCACAAATCCGTCAAAATGGCTCTTGAAGCTGAAGTTCGAGACCAGATCCACCAGCCAGGCCGGAAGCGCCAGATAACCGCCAAGAAAGTCGGTGAAGATGCTCCAGCCGAGCAGCACCAGGACAAAACAGATGAAGACGCTGATGACGAAGCTGATGACCTGGTTCTTGGTGAACGCCGAGGCCAGCGAGCAGATCCCCAGGTAGGCGCCCGCCATCAACATGCAGCCCAGGTAGCTGGAGCCGATGACGGCCCAGTCCGGATCGCCCAGATAGGCCACGGTCAGCACCATCGGGAAACTCAGCAGGATGGCCAGGCAAAGAAAAGCCCAGGCAGCCAGGAACTTGGCGAGCACCGCCTCCAGGGTCGTGACCGGCAGGGTGAACAACAATTCGATCGTGCCGGAGCGTTTTTCCTCCGACCAGAGTCGCATGCCCGCCGCCGGGACAAACGCGATGAAGAGCCAGGGCAAAAACGCAAAGTAGCTCTCAAGACTGGCCATGTTGGCATTGAAGAAGCCGCCGAGGAAGAAGGCGCACCCAACCGAAGCCATCAGGAATACGATCAGGAAGACATAGGCCACCGGCGAGCGGAAGTAGCCGAAGAACTCGCGTTTGAAGAGGGGCGGAATCTGGGACATGGGCGGAAAAGCGAAAAACCGGGAAAGCGTGAAATCGGGAAACGAGGGCGGCAGAGAAACAACGGGAAAGAGGAAAAGCGGGAAAGCGAGGAAGCGAGGTCGGTGGCGAATCGAAGGAGGGGGCGGGGCGGGAGAAGCGGAACCGGGAGCAGACGGAGCGTTTCCCGTTTTTCCGATTTCAGCCCTCCCGATTTTCCTAGGTGTCGGTTTGAGTCAGGTCGCGGAAAATCTCCTCCAGCGTTGCCCCGGCATGGCGGGCGTGCAGTTTATCCGGCGTGGCATCGACCACCACCTTGCCGCGCGTGATGATGATGATCCGGGTGCAGATGGCCTCGACTTCCTCCAGGATATGCGTGGAGAGGATGATCGCCTTCTCCGCGGCCATCTGCTTGATGAGATTCCGAACCTCGTGCTTCTGGTTCGGATCAAGACCATCCGTCGGCTCGTCGAGCACCAGCACCGGCGGATCGTGCAGCAGGGCCTGCGCGAAACCGACGCGCTGCTTGAAACCCTTGGACAGCGTTTCAATGGTCTGCCGGCGCACCTGCGTCAAGTGGCAGAGATCGACCACCCGCTCGATGCGCGGCCGGCTCTGCGCGACCGTCCGGAAGCCGCGCACCTCCGCGACAAAACCGAGGAATTCCTCGACGGTCATCTCCGGGTAGGCGGGGGCGTTCTCCGGGAGGTAGCCCACCATCCGCTTCACCGCCACGGGTTCGACCGTGACGTCGTGACCGCCGACGATCGCCGTGCCGGCGGTGGGCCGCAGGAAACCCATGATCACCTTCATCGTCGTGGATTTTCCGGCGCCGTTGGGGCCGAGAAAACCGAGAATGTCACCGCGATTGACTTTGAAGGAGACGCCATCAACGGCACGGAGCGCGCCGTAGTTTTTGACTAAACCCTGGACTTCGATCATGGAAAGTGAAGGAGGAAGCTGTGCCATGCCGCGCGATGCAGGTGCGAATGATCCGCGGTTGCCCGTCGTGGCGCCGGACACCGGGGAGACGTTCGTTTTGGTGACCCGGTTACGGCTTTCAAGAGAAAAATCAGAATGTTTCCGGCCGCACCCGGGCGGACTAGCAGCCTGTCGGGCTTCGAGCCCTTCAGGCTGCTAAAAGCAAAACCGCCCCTTTTATTGAGCGGGGAATATGATCCAATGAGCCAATAGGACTCCAATTCGTGTAAAGATCGCCGAGGTTCTGCCCCTTCCCCGGGTTGGATTGGGCGGTTTTGCCAGGAGGAGGCTGGCCGGACGGAAGTCGACAGCCTCCTAGGCCGGGCCGGTGGTACGGTCCCGCTCCGTCTTCAGGCGCAGCTGGCCGCACGCGGCGTCAATGTCGTGGCCCTTCTCGCGGCGGAGGGTCACGGAAACCCCGCGCTCCTGCAGGACGGCCAGGAATTCCTGCTGGCGGGCGAGGCTGGGGCGTTTCCACGGCAGCCCGTCGACGGCATTGTAGGGGATGAGATTGACGTGGGCGTGGAGGTCGCTGGCGATGTTGCGCAGTTTTGCCGCCTGATCCGCGGTGTCGTTGACGCCATCGATGAGGATGAACTCGAGCGTCACCATGCGACCGTGCTTTTCGGAGAAGGTCCGGACGGCGGGCAGGAGTTCCTCCAGCGGCCAGCGCCGGTTGACCGGCATGATCTGCTCCCGCACGGCGTTCGTGGCGCCGTGGAGGCTGATCGCGAGACGGAAGCCAACCGGCTCATCGGCGAGCTGGAGGATCCTCGGCACCAGGCCGCTGGTGGAAAGGGTGATGCGGCGGGCCCCGAAACCAAGCCCCCATTCGGCATTCAAGATGGTGATCGCGCGCAACAGGTTCTCGTAGTTGTGCAAGGGCTCGCCCATGCCCATGATGACAATGTTGTCGAACGAGGCGAGTTCGGTGCGCGCCCGCGGGGTGTGGGCATCCTCGCGGCGGCACACCTGGATTAATTGATGGACAATCTCCCCGGCGGACAAGTCGCGCTTCAAACCGGCGAGCCCGGAGGCGCAAAAAACGCAGCCCATTGCGCACCCGACCTGCGTCGAAATGCAGATCGTCTTGCGCGATTGGTCGAGCCCCACGCCCTCCTGCGGCGCGCGGATGATGACGGTCTCGATCAGCGAGCGGTCGCGCAGTTCAAGCAGCAGCTTGTCCGTCACGTCCTCGGACTGGCGGTCGAAAACAAGGGCGGTGGGCTCGAGGTCAAAAGCGTCCGCGAGCCAGGCGCGGAGCGGCCGGGACAAATTCGTCATCCGGTCCCAGCCGGTCGCGCGCTTCTTGTAGAGCCAGTCGAGAATCTGGCGCGCCCGGTAGGCCGGTTCGCCCGCCTCGGCGAGACGCGCGCCGAGCGATTCCAGGGTTTCGCCGTGGAGGGACGGCTTGGCGGGCGTGAATTTCATCCCGCCACGAAGAACACCAAGCGGGCGCGGAAGTCAAAGTCCGGCTGCCCGGACGGTTTTGCTATTGCCCTTGAGGTTTGCCACGGGAGGATCGCGCGGCCGTGATGAATCTTGCGTCAGTCTGGCTTCGGAACGTCGGGGCGGGGGCCTTGGTTCTTGGCCTGACTTGGCTCGCCTACCTGCCCGCGCTCTCCGGCGACTTCATCTGGAACGATAGCGACTACGTGACGGCGCCGGCGCTGCGGTCCCTCGATGGCTTGGGTCGCATCTGGACCGAGCCCGGTGCGACCCAGCAGTATTATCCGCTCTTGCACAGCGCATTCTGGGTGCAGCACCGGCTCTGGGGCGACCATCCGCTCGGCTACCATGTCGTCACGTTGCTGCTGCACATCGGCTCAGCGGTCTTGTTTGCCCTGATCTTGCGGCGTTTGGGCATTTCCGGGGCGTGGCTGGCCGGGCTGCTTTTTGCGCTGCACCCGGCGCACGTTGAGTCGGTGGCCTGGATTTCGGAACAGAAAAACACGCTCTCGCTTGCCTTCTACCTCGCTGCCGCCCTGGTCTACCTTCGATTCGACGAGACGGGGGGGTCGCGGGCCTATGTTGCCGCGTTTGTCCTGTTTGTGCTTTCTCTGTTGAGCAAGACCGTAACGGTGACACTGCCGGCCGCCCTTTTGGTGGTGTTTTGGTGGAAGCGCGGCCGGCTCACCTGGCGGAAGGACGTCGTGCCCCTGCTTCCTTGGCTCGCCTTGGGCTTGGCCGGTGGACTTTTCAGCAGTTGGGTTGAGAGGCACTATGTCACTGCGGAAGGCACGGACTTTTCCCTGTCCTTTCCCGGACGCCTGTTGGTGGCCGGGCGCTCCGTCTGGTTCTACGCGGGGACGGTCGTCTGGCCGTTTCATCTCAACTTCATTTATCCCCGCTGGAACGTTGATCCTGCATCCTGGCAGCAGTGGCTCTTCCCCCTCGGCGTACTCGCGCTCGGGGTCGGGCTCTGGGCCATCCGGGGGCGCACTCGCGCGCCCCTGGCCGCATTCCTCTTCTTCGTGGGCTCGCTCTTTCCGGTGCTCGGGTTTGTCAACCTCTATGGATCGCTCTATTCGTGGGTTTGGGATCACTGGCAATACCTGCCTGATCTCGGTCTATTCGCCGTCGCAGCGGCTGGCCTTGTTCAAGGGTGGAACCGGGTGACAATCCGCCTCCGCGGGCTCGGTCCGATGCTGATCGCCGCCCTCACCATCGGGATCGGCGCGCTCACGTGGGACCACTGCGGAATGTTTCACGATGACCAGACGCTCTATCGCACGACCATTGCCCGAAATCCCAACTGCTGGATGGCTCACAACAACCTCGGAAACGTCTTGAACGGCATGGGGCGGACCTCCGAGGCGATCGCCGAGTATGAGGCGGCGCTGCGGATCAAGCCCGATCATGCGAGGGCGCACAACAACCTGGGGTTCACTCTGGCCGGCATCCCCGGGCGCTTGCCGGAGGCGATCGCCCATTTGCAGACGGCGCTGCAAATCACTCCTGATTACCCGGAAGCTCATTTCAACCTCGGACTCGCCCTGGCCAGAACTCCGGGTCGCCTGCCGGAGGCGGTCGCCGAGTATGAGGCGGCGCTGCGGACCAGACCCGATTACGCGGAAGCTCATTTCAACCTCGGACTCGCCCTGGCCAGAACTCCGGGCCGCCTGCCGGAGGCGATCGCCGAGTATGAGGCCGCGCTGCGGATCAGGCCGGATTACCTGGAAGCGCACAATAACCTGGGAATCGTCCTGGCAAAAAGCCCGGAGCGCTCGCCTGAGGCAATTGCCCAGTTTGAAGCGGCGCTGCGGATCAACCCCGAATATCCGGAGGCGCACAACAATCTGGGGATGATTTTCATGCGCAGCCCCGGGCGTCTGCCCGAAGGAATCGCCCAGTTTGAAGCGGCGCTGCGGATCAAGCCCGATTTCGCGGAAGCGCACAATAGCCTGGGAAACGCGCTGGCCAACAGCCCGGGGCACCTGCCGGAGGCGATCGCCCAGTATGAAGCGGCGCTGCGGATCAGGCCCGGCTATCCGGAGGCGCACTTCAATCTGGGGCGGGCGCTGCTCGAAACGCCCGGCCGCCAGCACGAGGCCCTGGCTCATTTTGAGGCGGCCTTGCAGCTCCGCCCGGATTGGGAACCCGCCCAGCAGATGGTGGAGCAATTGCGCGCCGCTCCCCGGTAGCCGGGTTCACCGACCGGACACCGCCGTCATGGCGTTGCGCGCCGGTCGCGGAGGCGCCGGACCAGGGACGCCGGTCGTCATCCTTCACTCTGTTTCCGCGGGCTGCGCCGCAACCAGTCCGGCGGAATAACGGCGTCCAACACTTGCCGGGGCAACCGGTCGCCCTCGAGCCGATCGATTTGCCGCCAGTGCATTTCCTTCGTGCGCTGGAGCCTGTTCTTGTTAATCAATGACGGCGGATGAATCTTCTCCAGCGGCACATCTTCAAGAGCGTCTTCTTCTCCTGTGCGGCGGCGGTGGGATTATTCGCGTTTATCCTGACGGTGGGCAATGTGGTGCGGGATCTGCTCGGGTATCTGGTCGCCGGCCAGCTGGCTCCCGGTTTGTTCTTCGAACTGCTGCTGCTGATCCCGCCCTTTGTCCTTTCTTACGCGCTCCCGTTTGGCGTGCTGACCGGCGTGCTGCTGGTCCTTGGCCGCATGTCGGCCGAGCACGAGATCACCGCGATTCGCGCCGCGGGCCTGAGTTTGCGCTGGGTGGCGCGGCCGATTCTGATCCTGGCGGCGCTCGGCGTGATCGCGGACCTGGCGATCAACTTCCAATTCATGCCATGGGCCCGGGTGGTGTACCACGTCGAGCTGAACAACGCGGTGCGCAAGGATCCGCTCAGTTTCATCGTGCCCCGGACCTTCATCCGCGATTTCCCGGGCAAGGTGCTCTATGTCGGGGAAAAAAACGGCCCGGGCGTCAAGGATTTCTGGCTGTGGGAGCTCGACGCGCAGGGGCGGGTGAAGAATTCCATCCGGGCCGCCACGGGCAACTTCGATTTCGACGAGCGAACCGGCGATCTCATCCTGAATCTCAACCATATCCAGGTGGAGGCGCGGGAGGCCAAGAATCCGGAGGATTTCACGGTACCGCGCCGGTCGGTCAGTGCCGACCACATGCCTTTGCGGCTGCCTCTTGGCAGCTTGTTTGGGCAGGATGTTTTCCGCCCGAAACTTCAGTGGTTTACCCTGGCGAAACTGCGGGCCGAGTGGCAACGCCTGGCGCAGCCGGTGGCACCGGCGGAACAGGCGCAGCGGGATTTGGACCGGATGAAGCTGCGCATCGTGGTGCAGGACAAGTTCACCACGGCCTTCGCCGTGTTCTCGTTCGCGCTCGTGGCCGTGCCGCTGGGGATCAAGGTCTCGCGAAAGGAGACATCGGCCAACCTGGGCTTGGCGCTGGCGATGGCGATGGGTTACTATTTTCTCACGGTCGCGATCGGCTGGCTCGACCGGCATCCGGAACTGCGGCCGGATCTTCTGATGTGGCTGCCGAATCTGATTTTCCTAGGGGTGGGCCTGTGGATGTTCTGGCGGGTGGACCGGCGGTAGAGAAACCGGAAAACCTGGAAACGGAGAAACCGGGAAATCGGGGAAACCTAGGAATCTGGACACCGGGAAAACCGGCCCGCCGCAAGCGCCGGCCCTGCGTGTCAGACCGCCGTTTCCCGATCTCCCGCTTTCCCGGGTTTCCCGGTTTCTTCCCTTTCAAGATTCTCCGCCGGTGGCAACCACGCCGGACCGCCCATCGATGGGGGCGAGAACCTGGTCGCGCACGGGGACGGCCGCGCGGTGGGCAAGCAATTCCCGCGCCATTTCGTCCAATCGGATGAACTGGACGCCGCGGTCGGCGCAGGCGCGCAGCAGGGCGCGGAAGAGGTCGCGCTTGCCCATGCCTTCGATCTCGGCGTGAATCGTGAGCACGTTCGCCTTGTCGGCGCGGAGCAGCCGGAGGTAATGTGCGACCATGCCATCGTCGGGGTATTCCGGCCGGCCCAGCAGTTCGTCAAAAGTGGGGAGGGTGCTGGGGATTTCGAGCGTGGTGAACACGCGGCCGTCGAGGCGCGGGAAGAAGGGCGGCCCGTTGCGCGTGTCGCTCGCATAGAGGAGGCCGGCCTCGTCGTAGACCGTCCGGCTGCGCGCGTTGCTTTGCCAGCCGGGAGCCCCGGCAGTGTGCGGTTCGACGCTGAAGATGCGCCGGAATTCCGCGCGGGCCGCGGCGAACTCGGCTCGCACTTCGTCCAGGCTCAAGCGGTGGACGTGATCCTGCCAGCGATAATGGTTGTGGCAGTGAATGCCGATCTCGAAGCCGGCATCGCGCACCGCGCGCAGGGTGGCGGCGTTGCGCCGGCCGATGTGGGGTGCCGGCAGGAGCGTGCCGTTCAACAGCGTCCGGACGCCATACATCTGCACGACACTGGTCCGGCTGACTTTCTGGAAGAACCCGGGGCGGAAGATCCGGGTGATGGCCCGGCCGGTCTGATCGGGTCCCAGGGAGAACAGAAAACAAGCCGGAAGGCCGAATTCGCGGCAGTCGGCCGCCAGGTTGGGGACACCGACCCGGGTGCCGCGGTCGGTATCGACGTCAACCTTGAGGGCGAGGCGGATGGGCATGGCTCGGATGGTGTGGGAGCCTGCCGGGCGATTGCGCCGGGGCTCGCCGAAGGGAGTGGGGAGAAAGCTCACTCGAGCTGATAATCCTTGTGCGCGAGGTGGTAGTCCAGGGTGAGGCGGATCGCCGTCGGGAGGTCGACCTTGGGCTTCCAGCCGAGGTGTTTCTTCGCGTTGGCAATCGAGGGCACGCGGTTCTGGATGTCCTGGTAATACTTCCCGAAATACGTGCCCGAGGGCACGACCACGACCTTGGCCTGTTCAGCGTGCTCGCGATACTCGGGATATTTCGCAAATGCAGCGATAATCAGTTTCGCCAGCTGGGCGACACTCACGTTGTTCTTCGGATTCCCAATGTTGAAAATCCGGCGCGATGCGCAGCCGTCCTTGTTCTCGATGATGCGCAGCAGCGCGTCCACGCCATCGTCGATGAACGTGAAGGACCGGCCCTGCCGGCCGCCATCGACGAGCTGGATCGGTTTTTTGAAGATGACGTTCGAGATGAATTGGGTGAACAACCGCGAGCTGCCTTCCTTGGGCTCAAAGACGTTGTCGAGCTTCGGTCCGATCCAGTTGAACGGCCGGAAGAGGGTGTAGTCGACGTTGTCGCGCACCCCGTAGGCAAAGATGACGCGGTCGATGAGTTGTTTGGAGCTGGCGTAGATCCAGCGCTGCTTGTCGATCGGACCGTAGACCAGCGTGCTGGTCTCCTCGTTGAGCTCGGCGTCGGGGCACATGCCGTAGACCTCGGAGGTGGAAGGGAAGATGATGCGCTTCTTGTATTTCACGCACTTGCGAACCGTCTCCAGGTTGGCTTCGAAATCCAGTTCGAACACCCGGAGCGGGTCCTTGACGTACTGCGCCGGGTTGGCGATCGCGACGAGCGGCAGGACGGCGTCGCACTTCTTAATGTGATATTCAATCCACTCGCGCGAGATCGTGACGTCGCCTTCGACGAACTTGAAGCGCGGATTGCCGAGGCAATGCCCGAGCTTGTGGTCGCCCACATCCATTCCGTAGACCTCCCAGTCCTTCTGCTTGAGAATCGCGTGGGTGAGCGAACTTCCGATGAAACCGTTGACGCCGAGAATCAATACTTTGAGGGGCATAGTTTGAGAATGATTAACCATGAAAGGCGTGAAAAGACACGAAAGAAGTCGTCGGTGCGGCCCGGACGATTGGCGTGCCCGTGCCGGCGGCCGGCGGCGCGATCCTGCCCCGATCCCGCTTTTGACATCCTGGCCGCGCGCGTTTCTGGCGCTGGTACGGGTGGTTGTTGGCTACCAACATCGTTCACGCGGGCGCCTTGGAGTGGGACGTATCCCACCATGACTTCGGCTGGAGAAGTTTGCAATGGACCGAACAAGTTGTTTAATCTGCTCAAGTCCAATGTATTGATCATCGAACTTTGCTATTGGCGCATGAAGCGTTGAAGATCAGGGCGTACCGAAGGTGCTGGAGTACGAACCGGAAACGAAGCAATGAGTGGAATGGATTCTCGGTGAAGGCATTCGAACTTTGGCGGCAGACGGGGAGATGGGCGGGGCGGTTTTCCCCCTCGCTGGCCTTGCTGCTGGCACTGGCCTCCTCCGCCTGGGCCGCCGATGACGGACGGATCGCGGTGGCGAACGGCCAGTTCATGGTGGGCGATCGCCGCATCTGGATCAACGGAGCCAATACGCCGTGGAATCACTGGAACGACTTCGGCGGGCAGTTCGACGTATCTTGGTGGAACACCCAATTCCAGGCCCTCCATGACTGCGGGGCGAACGCGGCGCGGGTGTGGGTCACGTGCAACGGGGAAGTCGGGATTCTCCTTGGGGAGGACGGACGGGTTTCAGGGGCAACGCCGGCGCACTGGGCCGACCTCGATCGCCTGTTCCAGATCGCGGCGCAGCACCGGGTTTACGTGATGGCGACGCTGATGTCGTTCGATCATTTCAAAAACAGTCACCCGCACGCCGAGCGCTGGCGGAACTGGATCGCCCACGACGAAAACATCGAGTCGTACGTCGAGCACTATCTGCTCCCTTTCCTGGGCCGCTATGGGAAATCTCCGTGGCTCTGGTCGATCGACCTGATGAACGAACCCGATTGGGTCTTTGAAAACGCCGACAACGGCCGCGTGCCGTGGGAGCGCCTGCAGAGTTACTTTGCCCGCGCCTCCCGCACCATTCATCACCGCAGCTTGGTCCTGGTCACAGTGGGCATGGCGATGCTCAAGTACAACAGCGACACCGGTGCGAACTGCCTGGGCAACAAGGTCAGTGATCGCGCGCTCCGGGCGCTGGTCGACGACCCCGGGGCCCGGCTGGATTTCTACGCGACCCATTATTACGATTGGAACGGAGAGATCTGGGGCAACGCGGTCTATCGGTCGCCCGGAACCTACCAGCTTCCAACCGACAAGCCCAACGTGCTTGGTGAGATGCCCGCCCGGGGGACGGCGGGCCACACCGCCGCCGAGGACTATGAAAACGCCTTCCGAAACGGCTGGCAGGGGGCCATGGGATGGACCTCCAGCGGCGTCGACGAAATGGGCAGCCTGGCGCAACTCGGTCCGGCCACGCGCGCTTTTCGCGATCGGCATGCGGCGCTGGTTGACGCCGGGCCCCATTCTTGAGTTTCCTTCCGCCTCATGCCGACCAGGAAAAGGCGAACGCGAGATCCGGCGGCGCGCCTGGGATCCGAGGAACGCGAGCGCATGTGCACGCGAAAGCGCCGGTATCGCAGCCAGGGCGATGCCCTCGATGCGGCGTCGCTGGCCGGGGCCGAGCGCCAGCGCAAAGCCTACCGGTGCCCGATCTGTGGCTGCTGGCATCTGACGACCGTCTGACCACGACGGCCGCCCGATCCACCGGCCGGCGCTTCCGGCCACACCGGCCGAGCGGAATGACGCCTGCTCCTGCAGGGTTGATTTTCGCGGCACTCGCAGTTTCTCTGGTTCGCCCGAATGCGCCCGCTTCTCCGCAAAATCTTCGCGTTCGACGAGATTCCCTGGGTGTTTCTTGTCGTGACCCTGGCGGCTGTCGTCATCCAGTTCAACGGCGCCTGGCGGCCGCTGCTGATCTACGACCGGACCGCGGTGATGCAGGGAGAATGGTGGCGCATCTGGACGGGGCACCTCGTGCATTTTGGCTGGCCTCATTTCGTCTGCGACGCCGGTCTGTTCCTCATTCTGGGCCGTTTGCTGGAGCGTGTTTATCCCATGATCAGCCGCGCGGCGCTGGTCGCGATGCCCGTGGTCATTGCGGTCACTCTCTACTGGCTCGACCCGGCGATGGTCCGATACGGCGGCCTCAGCGCCGTCAACTTCGGTCTGTTGCTATTCCTCGCGGGCCGGGGCTGGCAGAAGAACTGGGTCGACTGGTTCTGGCCCGCGGTCCTGGCGATTTACGTCGCCGAGGTGATCCTGGAAGCCACATATGGCCACGGTCATGGCGGCGGCATGATCCAATTCGATGACCCCTCGGTCCGGGTGGGAACCGCGGCCCACATTGGCGGAGGCGCCTGCGGCATCCTGGCGTGGCTCTGCAGTTGGTGGCAGGGGCGGCCGGCTGGACCCGTTGAGAACTCGGGTTGACATTGCACACCGGAGCCTGTTGTCATGCGCCCTTTATGATTCCGGTTCTCATCGGTATTGGCACGTTTCTGCTCATCATTGTGGCAGTCCTCCTCATCGGGGCGGTGCTGCTGCAGCGCGCCCAATCGGACAGCGGCATGGCGGCCATGGGCGGCGGCATGGTGGAATCGGCTTTCGGGCCGGACACGAGCAACGTTCTCAGCAAGTTTACCATCCGGGCTACCGTTGTATTCTTCGTCCTGAGCTTCCTGCTGTACCTCGGGTACGTCCGGGTTCGGAGTCACGGTTCCAATGGCAGGGGTGCCCTGCCTAATATTTCGGCGTCGGCTGCGCTCCCGTCCGTCCCGGGGGGAAATCCCGCACCGGCCGCGACCCAGCCTGCAAG
>CAVRNM010000306.1:0-11213 GCA_963722225.1 uncultured Verrucomicrobiae bacterium | reverse complement strand
TATGTACTGGTTTCAGTTCGTGTTGTCGCGGCGCGATTCGTCGACGACTTAAAACGGGTGTTCCCCCACCCGCCGTTGCCTCCCTTGCTCAGAATGACGTTCTGTCCGTCCGCAATAATCTCCGCGACGGCGAGCCCCGTCTGCTCGCTGATGACCACGGTGCCGAGCGGGAGCTTGAGCACGACGGATTTGCCATCGCGGCCATGGCAGTCCTTGCCCTGCCCATTCCCGCCATGTCCCGCTCTCCACTGCGGGCGGTACTTGAAATCGACGAGGTTGTTGGTGTCGTCGTCCCCCACCAGGATCACGTCGCCTCCGCGCCCGCCGTCGCCGCCGTTGGGTCCGCCCCACGGCTCGAATTTTTCGCGGCGGAAGCTGGCGCAGCCGCGCCCGCCGGCACCGGCCTGCACCTTGATGATACACTCGTCGACAAACATTCCGGCCATTGTGCAGAAAGCCCCCTCCTTGCCAATCCCCGGTTGACACCTCTTCCCGCCACGCCTTAGCTCCCCCTTTCGCCCATGATTTCCTGGATCCAACGCTCCTTCCAGCATCACTTTCGCGTCGTCTTCGGTGTCCTGCTGGCCGTTACCATCATCTCGTTCATCTTCACGATCGGCGCTTCACCGGCATCGGCCGGGCCGGACCCAAGACTTATTCCCAACTGTTCTTTGGCCACGATCTCAGCAAGCAGGGCACCAGCGAGAACCTCTTTGGCGATGCCGCACTGAGCATTCAGCTCCAGGTCGGCTATCTGGGCGGCGACAGTTCCCAGATCCAGGAGTATGGGCTGCAACGCACCGCCGCCCTCGCCGTGGCGGACCAGCTCAAACTCCCGGCTCCAACCCGCGACGAGCTCGCCAATCACATTCGCGGCCTGCAGGCGTTCGCCGGCCCCGACGGACAGTTCGATGCGAATCGTTATGCCTCGTACCGCGACAGCATCAAAGCGAATCCGCGCAACTCCGAAGCCGACGTCTCCCGGGTCCTGAACGACGACGTCCGGTTCACCCAGGTGCGACGGATTCTCGGCGGCCCGGGTTACGTGCTCCCCGGTGAAATCAGGGAGCAGTTGATCCGCGCCGACTCCAAGTGGACCATCGCCGTCGCCACCACCGACTACGCCGATTTCAAGCCGGAGATTCCCGTCGCCGAGGACGCGCTCAAGCGCTACTTGAGGAGAACTCCTTCCGCTACACCGTCCCGCCGCGCGTGGGAGTCGATTACGTGGAGTATCGCACCAGCGACTTCCTCCCCGCGGTGGCGCTGACGCCGGCCGAAGTCCGCGCGTATTACGACGAAGATCCAGCCCGTTTCCCCAAGCCGCCGGAGCCCAAGGCGGAAGGGGACAAGAAGGCGGCCCAGCCCGACGCCGCCAAGCCTTCCAATCCCGAGGCCGATTTTGCCGCGGTCAGGGCCCAGGTCGAACAAACCCTCCGGACCGAGCGCGCCTCGCGTCTGGCCGCGAAAGCCGCCGCCGATCATCACGGTCGCGAATTTACCAGCGAAGCTCCGGCCCCACACGCCGGCCTTTGACGATTTCGTCGCCCAGAACAAACTCACGTTGAAATCCGTTCCTCCGTTCCAGGCCGAGGAGATCCCTCCCGGTCTCGGCTGGAATCCGCAAATCATCGATCAGGCGCAGAAGCTCACGCCGGACCGTCCGGTGTCCGATGCGCTGTCCGCGACGAATGGCAGCCTGGTGTTGTTCTGGCGTGAAACGCTGCCGTCGTATCAGCCGGAACTTGCCCAGGCGCGCGAGCGGGCCGTCGCCGACTACCGGGAGAATGAACGCCGCAACCGTTTCGTCGCCATCGGTCGCACGGTTCGCGCCCAGCTGGAAGCGCGCCTGAAGGCCGGCGATTCGTTGGAGAAGGCCGCCGCCGCGATCGGGCAGGTCAAGCTCTCCGTGCAGGACTATCCTGCCTTTGTCGCGCCACCAGCCGCCCAAGGAACTCGGACAATCACCGGCGCTGGCAGCGCTGGACCGCCTGGATCAAGGGCAGGTTTCCGATCTGATTCCGACCGCCGACAAAGGTCTCTTTGTGTACGTCCGCGAAAAGAAGAATCCCGACCTGGCCGAAACCGCCCCGAGTTTCACCGCCATGCAAGCCGCGATTGCCCAGCAGTCGGCCAACCTCGCCAGTAGCCTTCTCCTGCGTGAAATGGTCGCGGATGAGCTGAAAAAGAACGCGCCGGCAGCGGTCCGTTGACCGGTTGCGCCGCCGGGCGCCGGTCGGAACCTCTGATCCCTCTCCGCTGCCGCCAGTCCAAAACTCTTCCACCCGGCGCGGGGCAGCAGGCAGATTCGATCGCGTCATGGCTGCGCTGTTCCAATCTCCTCCCCCTCCAGTTCTTCCCGCCATGTCGAACCGCCTTCGCTCTTCCCTCGCCGCGGCCAGTCTGCTCGCCGGCCTCTGCCTGCCGGCCAGAGCCCAAAACGCTCTTCCGGCCGCTGCTCCCGTTGCCCCCGCCGCTCCCTCGGGCGCTTCCCTGACGCTGGAGGAATGCGTCCAGAGGGCGTTGCAGCACGGCTTCGACATCGAGATCCAGCGGTACAATCCGTCCATGGCAAAGGATTCGGTGGATATCGCCCGGGGCGGCTTCGACCCGACGATCTCGCTGAACGGCATGCAAAGTCACTCTAACACCGGACCGGTGGAAGGCGGCCTCGGGATCAAGAACGATGCCCGCAATGCCAGTCTCTCCGTCAACGAGCTGCTGCAGACCGGGACGACCGTCAACGTCAGCACCGAGCTCAGCCGTTCCGCGACCAATCCCTATTCCCCGCTGGTCAACGGCTTCTACAACCCGATCTACAACTCTGATCTCACGGTGACCGTCACCCAGCCGCTCCTGCGCGGCGCCGGCACTGCCGTGACCACGGCGGCGCTTAACCGGGCCAAGATCGGCCTGACCCGCGCCGGTTTCGACTTCCGGGCCCAGGTTCTCAATATTGTGCAGCAGACGGAGACCGACTACTACAACCTGGTCTACGCCCGGGAACAGCTGCGCGTCTACCTTGTTTCGCTCGACCTGGCCAACCAGCTGCTCGAAGAGGCGCAGGCGAAGAAAACGGTTGGCACCGCAACTGATGTCGACGTTCTGCAGGCCCAGGTCGGCGTGGCGAACGCCCGCAGCAACGTGATCTCCGCCGAGAAATCGGTCAAGGATACTGCCGATGCCTTGCTCGCTCTCGTCGGCCGGTTCGAACTCGATACGGCCCTGGGCGCCACGAGATTTGAAGACTTCAACGGCCAGTTGCCCCTGGTCGAGTCGTCCTACCAACTCGCGCTCCACCACCAGCCCGATTATATCTCCGCCCAGATGCAGCTCGACCAGATGCGGCTCGACCTCGCCGTCGCCAAGAACGCCCTCCAGCCGACCGTCAACCTCGATGGCGTCGTTGGCTTCAACGGCCTTCGCGGCAGCAGCTCTGACGCCTTCAACAGCATGGCGAATCGCGACAACAACTCGTGGCAGGTTGATCTGACGGTGACCTATCCGTGGGGCCGCGTCAGCGACAAGGCGCGCTATCGCCAGAGCCTGTCCACCCTCAATCAGCAGACGCTCACCGTCCGCCAGCTCGAACAGAGCATACTGGTGCAGGTTCGTTCCGCCGTGGGTGCGGTCGCCACCAACGCCGAGAAGGTGAAGATTGCCGCCCTGGCCGCTGAATTCAGCGCCCGGGAGTACGACTTGGAAAACGCCCGCTTCTCCGCCGGACTCGTCACCAGCCGGGATGTCCTGCAAACGCAGTCGGATTTGGAGAACGCCCGCGTCGCCGAATTGCAATCGCGGATCACCCTCCAGAATTCGATCTCGGCTCTGCACCGCCTGGAAGGCAGCTCGCTCGAGCGCTATCATATCACGCTGCCCGATTAGCAGCCTGTTCGGGCTTTGAGCCCTTCAGGCTGCTAAAAGCAAAACCGCCCCTTTCATTGACCAGGGAATATGATCCGATGAGCCCAGGTGACTTCAATTCGTGTAAAGATCGCCGAGATTCTGCCCGTTTCCCCGGGTTGGATTGGGCGGTTTTGCCAGTAGGAGGCTGGCGGGACGGAAGTCCGACAGCCTCCTGGTCCGCGGGGCCCGCCGATTTCCATCCGTGACTCCCTGCGTATGTTGATCCGTCTCGTTCTCTGGACGTGGTTTCTCGCCGCCCTCATCGTCGGCCGTCTCGGCCTGCTCCGAAATCTGCCAGGAGCGGCATTGACGGGCCTTCTGCTTGGGCTGACCGGCCTCCTCCTGGCCACCTGCTTCGGGTTCCCCGCCATCCGCGCCTGGGTGAAAACGATCGACCTCCGGGTGCTGGTGCTGCTGCACGTCTCGCGCCTGATCGGCTTTGTCTTCCTGGTCCTCTACAGGCAGGGCCGGCTGCCCTACGCCCTGGCCGTGCCCGGCGGCTGGAGTGAGATCATCGTGGCCGCGGCCGCCCTCGGACTGGTCTTTCTCCCGCTGCGCGCATCGCTTCACCGGCGCGCCTGCGTAATTTGGAACACGTTCGGCCTCGTGGAAATCCTTGTGCTCGTCGCCACCGCCCTCCGCCTCGGCTTCGCGCAACCCTGGCCGCTCCTGGCCGTGCGGCTCCTGCCGTGCAGCATGTTCCCGACCTTCCTCGTCCCGTTGATCATCGCGACGCACGTCATCATCTACGTGCGTCTGAGCGCTCCGACCGACATCGCTAGTCCTCCCGCTGATCAGCCGGCGGACGCATAGGCACGCCTCAGAACAGCCCGTTAACGTCGGTGGCGTCCGCGGGTCGCACCGGATGCGCCGGCAATTGCGTGCGAAACCAGGTCAGCTGCTTCCTGACGAGGGCCCGGGTGTTTTTCCCAATCGCCGCCGGCAGCTCGTCTTCGGGCATCCGGCCTTCCAGGCACTCGATCGTCTCCCGGTAACCAATGGCCTTGGCGGCGCTCGGATTTGTCTTCAGCCCGGCGGCCACCAATCGCCGCACCTCCTCCACCAAGCCCGCCGCCAGCATCTGGCGGACGCGGACTTCGATGCGCACATCGAGCTCGGCCCGGGGCCGGTCCAGCTGCACAATCCGCCATTGCCAATCGGCAAAAGGCGGCGGTTGCTGCGTGAAGGCCTCCGCGAGATCCGCCAGCGTGCGTCGCGATGCGAGGCACCGCTCCAGGCCGCGGACCACCCGCCGCGGATTGCGGACATCCAGCGCGCCCAGCCCCCGGGGGTTAAGCGCCCGGAGCTCCGCCACGAGCGCCGTCAATCCCTCCTGTTCCAGGCGGGCCGCCACCATCCGGCGCACTTCGGCGGGCACCTCCACGTCGTCGGCCACCGGCGCGAAAAACGCCTTGAGATAAAACCCGCTGCCTCCGGTGACCAGCACCCGCCGGCCGCGCGCCCGGATGGCGTCACACGCGGCCCGCGCGGCGGTCACGTAGCGCGCCACGTCCCAGGATTCGGTCACGTCGAGGATGTCGATAAGGTGGTGAGGCACCCGCCCCCGTTCCGCCGCCGTCGGCTTCGCCGTGCCGACGTCCATCCCGCGGTAGAACAACAGTGAATCGCACGACACGATCTCGGCGTCCGACGCTTCCGCCCAGCGCAAGGCCCAGTCGGTCTTCCCCACCGCCGTCGGTCCGGTCAGAATGTAAAGCACGCGGTCCATCGTCCGACGGTCTGTCCGGAAAAACCGCGGCGTGCAACCCCTCCGCACCGGGTCCCTGGTCAGACCGCGGTTCCGGCGGGGCGGTCCTGGTGCGATGGTTTCTGATCTCGCCACGGAGACACGAGATGATGGCACGCGATCAGCCAAGATTATGATACGACCGTACCACGAATCTGGCACCGGGCGGCGGCGCCCAACCGCAAGACCATGGCCATGGGGGGCCGGGCGCATTGGGATTTTACGTGCCTTTCCCGCCCGCTTCCCGCAATTTGCAGCATCCACCCGTCTTCATGAATAAGGGCCATTTCACACTCGTTCGCAACGCGTTCCTATCGGGACTGCTGCTGCTCGCGCCCCTGGCCATAACCTGGCTTGTCTTCAGCCGGCTGTTTGAGTGGGTCGGCGGCAGTTTTCGGCCGATTTTCCTCCCCCTGCTTCCTGGGTCGCTGGCCCAATTTGCCATCCTTTGGGACATCCTCGCCACCATCATCGTCCTAGTGATGATCACGGTCCTGGGTTACCTCTCCCGTTACGTCTTCGGACAGTATTTTGGCGGCTTGGCCGAGCGCTTCATCCAAAGCATTCCCGGCGTCAACACGGTCTACAACACGGTGAAGCAGATCGTGGACACGTTCTCCACCCAGAATCGCAACCTGTTCTCCAAGGTTGTGCTCGTCCAGTTTCCTCGCGCCGGTGTTTACACCATCGGGTTTCTTACCAACCGGACCCAAGGCGAGCCACAAGCCAGGATCGCCAGGGAACTCTGGACGGTTTTTGTTCCGACCACCCCCAATCCGACGAGTGGCTTTTTGCTGCTGCTTCCCCCGCAGGAGATCATCGAACTGGAAATGTCGGTAGGCGAGGGCATGAAAATGGTGATCTCTGGCGGAACCGTGGTTCCTCCCGCCGCGGGTGCAAACCGCCCCCCGTCAACCCCTCCCCCGCCGCCGGTGGCCTAGCAGCCTGCCGGGCTTCGAGCCCTTCAGGCTGCTAAAGGCACCCCGGTCTTGTGGCGCCGGCACCACACGCACCGATGCAGCCGAAGGGCGAGACTCGAAAGTCAAATGCGCTCGATCACACCGGGTTCTTCGTCAGCCGCGCGCAAACCAACTGGCATCATTGGATTTACACCCGCCATTCGTCACCCGACTTCCGACGGCGTGAGTCCGGCTCAGCCCGACGTCATTCTGCATGACCGTCACGGCATCGAGAATGGGCGCCAGCACGCCCCATCCGCCGGGACGTCAAGCGACTCTGCCCACTAACCCATGCCTGGCCGGCAGCTCCAGACCGAAGCGCTTGTCCTCACCCGGAAACCACCGGCTGACCGTTTTCAACCGCTCATCGTCTTCTCCGCCCAGCACGGCGGCCTGCTTTGCCTGCGCCGCCTCGCCGCGAAAGCCACCTCCGCCTCCGCGATTCTCGATTTATTTGACGAGACGGATCTTTGCCTCGAAACCTCGAATGAAGGCCGCACCTGGTTCATCAAGGAAGCCCGCGTGTTGCTGCGCCACGATGCCATTGGCCGCAGTTACGATGCCCTGCGCCTGGCTTCGGTTTTCGCCGCCATCATCGCGCGCAATCCCGTGCACGAAGAGAGTCGGGCGGGCGTTTATCGTCTGTTGCGGCAGACGTTCACCGCCTTCGGCTCCACCAGCCGGCCCGACCTGGTCTATCTGAAGGCATTGTACTGTTTTGCGCGCGACGAAGGTTATCCCGTCAAGGAGGAATGGTGGCAGGGATTGCCGGCGACCGCGCGCACGGCGGCAGCGGAGATGCTCAATCAGCCGGTGGCGGACCAGGCGGTTGCGCCGGCCGCCGTCAACCATCTGACGCACCGGCTCGAGGATTACCTGCGGGCGCACACTGAAATCCTGCTGGAGTGACCGCGGCTGGATTTTGCTTCCCCTTCGCCGGCTTCGTGGCTTCGTGGTGATTCCCGCATGGAATTTTCCCTCGATGAACGCACCTGCGCGTTGAGTGTCGGCGAATTTGCCGGCTTCACGCTCGGCCCGCGGGACGCCGGCCAGGGCGGCCCGTCCGGTCTCTGGCGCGCGCAACTCGGCCAGGAGTGGCATGCCCGGCTGCGGCAGCGGACCGAAGCGGAGGTGAACGGGCAGAACCAGGGTTCAACGCGGGCGGATGTTGCCTTCGAAGTGCCGTTGACCCTTCCCTGCCTCCATCGCGGATGGACCGTCACGCTCAGCGGCCGCATCGACCAGGTGGTCACCCTCTTCGCCCTTTCCCCCGAGAGCGGCGCGGCGAAGCCGCCGGCGGTGTCGGTCACCATCCGTGAGATCAAGACGGTGGCTGGTCCCCTGCCGGCGGACGAGGAAAACCTGCGCGCGGAATACCCCGGGTACTTTCTCCAGGTGATCGCCTATCTGGCGTTGGTCCGCACCGCTCCCCGCGCGGCCGCCCGGCCGCTCTCCCGCGATCCGGCTCCGGAAGAGAACGCCTGGCCGGCACCCGGCCTCGATTTTGCCCGCGGCTCCACCCTGCGGGCCGAACTCGTCTTCGTCGAGCTGGGCAGCGGCCTCACCCAGACCGTGGCGCTGACGGCGGACGATGAGCAGAGTTTTCGCGTCCAACTCGAGCGGTTGGTCGATTTCCTTGATCTGCAGCTCCGGGCGCGCGAGCGCCTGCGGGGCCTGCAATTCCGCCCGGCCTTTGCCCGGCTGCGCCCCGGGCAGGAATCCGTTCAAAACGAATTGCTCGCGGCCTTTGGCGGGGCCGGCGGAGGCCGCGATCCGGCGGGTCCCATCGCCGGTTCCCGCCGCGCCACCACGCTGCTGTTCGAAGCTCCGACCGGCTATGGCAAGACGGGAGTGCTGCTCGAATTCGCGCTCGGCCGCCTGCGCGCCGACCGGTCTTCCCGCCTGCTCTACCTGACGAGCAAGTCCACCGGCCAACTGCAGGTCATGCGAACGCTGGCCGCAATGACCTCCACTGATCCCTCTTCCATTTTTCCTCTTCCGTCTTCCTTCGCGCCGGCGCCCGTCGCCGTCGCCGCCTGGCAAATACGTCCCAAGGGGGAGCACTGCGTGAATTCCGTCTTCCATTGCGCGCGCGAGGTTTGCCCGTATCTCCTGGACCTGGAGTCCCGCTGGTCGCACAGCGGGCTCAGCCGCTTCTACCTGTTCGAGGGCCAGCCGCGGGATCTCGAAGCCCTCCGGGCCGCCGGCCGCGACGCGAGGGTCTGTCCCTACGAAATCACGCGCGCCGTCCTGCCATTCAACGACGTCTGGATCGGCGACTACAACTATGTGTTCTCCCCCGACAGCCGGGGCGTGTTCTTCGACCGGCCGGGATTCAATCCGGCGGAGACGCTGCTGATCATCGATGAGGCGCACAATCTTCCCGCCCGGGTCGCCGATGCGTACTCGCACGTGGTCCGGGCGGGCGATGCCGAGGCCGTGCTGGCGGAACTGCAGCACCACCATGCCGCGTCATCGCTGCTGCTCGCGTGGGAGCATTGGACGCGGCTCCTGTCGGGTCTGCGTCACACCGAGGGTCTCGATCTGGCAACGGAAGACGACGTTCGCGACGCGGTCGACCGTCTGGCCGGGCTGATCGCCACAACCCCGCTCGACTACGCCGTCCTCGGACCGGTCATGGCGGAGCAACTCTGGCAGATTCCGAAGCTCCGCGACTGGCTGGCCGGCGCCTTCGGCGCGCTGCCCGGGCTGGACGCGGAGGGCGGAAGCCAAACCGCCCGGATCTCCACCCTTTTGTGGTGCCCGCACGCCGCCGAGCTGCACTTCACCTGTCTCGACGCCGCAGCGTTGATCGGCCAGACCCTGCGCGCTTTCGGCGGCGCCATTCTCACGTCCGCCACCCTGGAGCCCGCCGAGGTGTTCGCCGCCAGCTGCGGTCTCGACGAAACGCCCGCTGGATTCTCCCCACCCCAACCAGTCGCCGCCCCCGCGGCGCTCGGCAAACTTTCGCGGCGCGCCCGCCAGACGCTGCGGGCACTCACTTCGGGCGCCGAGTTGCTGAAGATTGAAGAAGCGAGAGCCAGCACGCATCCGCCGCTCTTGCGCGCCACGGCGCCGTGGCGGGACCAGGCTTACACGGTTGGCATCGACACTCGCGTCGACACCACCTTTCAACACCGGACCCGCTTCTTCGGGGCCACCGCGGCCACCGTCGCGGCGCTGCGCGAGGCCGCGCTTCGGACCGCCCAGCCGGCAACCGGGCCGGTCGAAGGCCGCCCGGCCGGCGGGGAAGCCGGACCGATGGCCTGCTCGATCGTCGTGTTTTTTCCCAGCTATGCCTACGCGGAGAATATCATCCGGTCGCTGGAATCGGCGGCCTCCCCGCTGCGGGTGGCGCTGCAACCGCGCGCGATCGATCTCGCCGCCCAGGCGGCCTGGGTCGAATCGTCGCTCGCCCAGGCCGACGCGCTCTTCCTGGTGCTCGGAAGCAGCTTTGCCGAGAGCATCGATTTGCTCGGCGGCCGGGTGACCTGCGCAATGGTGGTTGGCCCCGCCCTGCCCGAAGTCAATGCGATCCAACGGTCGCGGCTCGCCGGATTGGAGAGCACCGGGCTCGGCCGCGCCGCCGCGTTCCGCCGGGTGTACCAGATTCCTGGAATGCAGAAGGTCAATCAGGCGCTCGGACGCCTGGTGCGCGCCCCGGGTCAGCGGGCCCGGGTGCTGTTGCACTGCCGCCGCTTCGCCGACCCGTCCTACGCCACCCTGCTCTCACCGGAATACCAGCAGGGCGCGCTCATCGACCACGATGAAGGTCTCGCGAAATGGCTGGGACTCGCGCCGCCGCGCGGCCCGGAGGCCACCGAGCCGGCCCGCTGATCACCCCCGGCTGTTTCGCTGGCTGTCCTTCCGTTGGCCGAGCCCGTGGTCCGATCGGACTACCAATCCGGCCGCGCGCGATTGGGATCATTGCGGGCCCTAGTCAGAACAAAGACCCGGGGAGGACGCGCAGGGTAGATTCCTTCTCGGATGAAACGTCCGATTTCTCCCTTAGGGGCGCGATCTTGTCGCGCCCAAGGAGGGACGCAGCAAGTCTGCGCCCCTACGGCGGAGGAACATGGGTTGGCGCTGCCGAGAATGAATCCGCCCGGGGAGCACGCGAAGGCCCGGTGGCTTTTCGCTTTACCGTCCGGCCTGGGCGCGGCACAACGGGCGTCCGTGGCGACATCCCCCTGCAGCGGTCAAGTGCCGATCCTTCCCGCAGTCCGCCGCTCAAAATCAAACCTCTTCCGATGCCCTGGAACCGCCGAAATCTGATTGCCATCGAGGAACTCAGCCGCGCCGAGATTGACCAGGTTCATGCCACCGCGGCCGTCTTCAAAAAGACCCTGCAGCGCAGCATGAAGAAGATTCCTGCCCTGCGGGGAAAGACGATCGTCAATCTTTTCTTCGAGCCGAGCACCCGGACGCGCATGGCCTTCGAGATGGCGGCGAAGCGCCTGAGCGCCGACGTGATTTCATTCGATGCCAACGCTTCCAGCACCACGAAGGGGGAAACCCTGCGCGACACCGCCCAGAACATCCAGGCCCTCAATGCCGACATGATTGTCCTGCGCCACTCGGCAAGTTTTCCAAGCGATGCG
>CAVRNM010000305.1:0-6738 GCA_963722225.1 uncultured Verrucomicrobiae bacterium | reverse complement strand
GTGTGTGCCCGGCACGGGAGTGAACTGACGGGGTGAAAGTCCTCGATGCAAGATACCAATGAGAACAAGAGCACTAGACAAAGGCAACTGCGCGGCCGCGAGGCCGGGTGGGAAAGAAGCTGGAGTCAAAGCGACGAGCCCACGAACAGAAACAGGCTGCGAGGCCGGTGACGCGGACGAGCTGGCACCACACAGCGAAGTCCGGGTATCAGCGTCACAGGTAAAGCCTGGGGTTGTGTCGCGAAAGTCACCTCCCTTACCCGGGGAGACCTGTCCGGCATGCCCTGCGGCTGGTGCGCAGAGCGCCGTCACTGGAAACAGCGGCGGTCAACGAGCAGGAGTCAGCAGAGGTCGTAGTAGTGCGGGAAACGAGCCAGGAGTAGGGGTTCACCTCCCGAGGGGTGCGCTGAAAGGCCTGGAGGGTCTCACGCACGCACGAAGGACTGAACTGATCGGGACTGCGGAGACCGCGGTTTCCTTCCAACTGGAATTGGCGCTCAACGTCGATTCTTCGGCGGAGCGGAAGCAAGCGGCGGAGACAGACCGTGGTCAAGGGGAACTATGGGAATGCACACTGAGTCCGGGAAACCTCAACGAAGCGTGGAGGCGGGTGCGTGAAAATGGCGGGGCCGCGGGGATTGACCGGATGTCGGTCGCCGCTTTCCCCGCCTTCTACCGCGCCCACTGGACCAAGGTGCGTGCAAAGTTGCAGGCGGGAACCTATGCGCCGTCGCCAGTGCGACGGACGTTGATTCCCAAGAAAAGCGGCGGCGAGCGTCCGCTGGGTATTCCGACGGTGCTGGACCGGGTGATCCAGCAAGCCCTCGCTCAAGTGCTGGGCGGGGTGTTCGAGGAAACGTTCAGTGAGCACAGCTATGCCTACCGGGCCGGTCGCAATGCACACGATGCACTGCAGGCGGTGCGCGCGGCAGCGGCCGAGGGTTACACCGAGGCCGTGGACTGCGATCTGAAAGGTTTCTTCGATCACGTAGATCATGATCTGCTCATGGCGCAGGTGGCGGCCAGGGTGCGAGACAAACGTGTCCTGCGTCTGATCGGCCGATACCTGCGCGCCGGGGTGGTGATGCCGGATGGCACGCGGGAGCCGACGACCAAGGGAGTTCCCCAGGGCGGACCGCTTTCGCCGCTCATGGCGAACATCGCCCTGACACCGCTCGACCGGGAATTGGAGGGACGCGGCCTGCGCTTCGCGCGCTACGCCGATGATTTTCTGATCCTGGTGAAAAGCCGTCCTCAGGCAGAGCGGGTGATGACAGACGTGGTCGGATTCGTGGAAGGCAAGTTGAAGCTGACGGTTAACACGGCCAAAAGTCGCGTCGACCGGTTGGCGCAGTGCCCCTTCCTGGGCTGTCGCATCGAGCGGAAGCAAATCCGTTGGAGTGCGACCTCCCTGGAGGAATTCCGCGCAAACGTGCGCCGGATGACCAAACGCACATGGGGTGTATCCATGGAACACCGACTCGGGTCGCTGAGCCGTTACGTGCAAGGATGGTTCGGCTACTACCGGATCAGTCGCACGTGGGGCGAGGTGCTGGAGCTGGACAAATGGATTCGCCGTCGCATGCGGCAGTGCTACTGGAAGCAATGGAAACGCGGACCGACGCGACGGCGCATGCTGTTGCGGCTCGGGGCCGCTCGCGAAGACGTCCACTTGGCCTCGCGCAGTCGGAAAGGATGCTGGCGCATGAGCACCAATAGTCTGGTGCAAGGTGCGCTCACGAATGAGTGGCTCGACAGACAAGGCGTGCCCAACCTGCAAGCCTCATGGATCGCCTATCATTACCCGCCCAAGAAGGAGCCGAGCGCGCCAGTCTCGGTGAGATCGCCGGCGAAGTCATCAGATCGGAACCGCCCGGTACGGACCCGTACGCCGGGTGGTGTGGGGGCCGGCGGCTAATCACCGCCGGCTACCCGATTCGGCGGCATCCGTTTCTTTCTCAATCCTGCCGGTTCGCCTCCTGCGGATGGCCGCGTGCAACACCAAGCCGATGATTCCGCCCACCAGGCCCATCGTTCCAACACCAACGCCTTGGCAGAACAGGATATTGGTCGAGGCTGAGGTGTGCTCCAGCAAGTGACACGAAAGTATGACGTGGCTAAACCACCAGTTACCCGCGGCGAAACCAGGATAGAACAGAATTCCTGCCCATGCCCCAGGATCACGCCATGATCCGAAAACCAAGTACGCTACCGACAAACCCATCGCAACAAGGCTGCCGGAGCGCAAAGAACTGAGTAGATGGTGGTGTCGTTCCATAACAATCCTCGGTTCGCGCCTGTCCGGTGGTGATCTGCCTGGGCGTTTATGCCGGTTTCTGGCATCATTCGACCAATTTGGGCTTAGTGAAAATCTCGGGGCAGGTTTCCTTTGCTTGCCATGAAACGTCCGACGACCCGTTTTCGGATCTCCGTGAAAGACGACCGCACCGGCAAGACCCTGCTCGTGGAGTTGGTGACGCAACCGTTCCCTGGCTCAAGGCGCTTCCGGCTGGGGGGGACGGACGTAACCCCGTCTTTCGGAGGCGAGTTTGACGACCGTCTGCCATCGACCTCGAAGTTGACCAGCAGAGCCGCGGGACAATTCAAGGTGGGCGTCAGCAATAGTGAGGAGTTGTACTTGCCCTTGGTGAACCGGACTCCGTCTTACTCGATGGTCGCCAATGGCTCTATCATACGCAGAAGACGATTGGTCTCTTGGCCTTTCTGCCTCTTGTCGTCGGAGGGGAAATCAAAAAGGATGTGGTGTATACGTTCGAGTTTGATGAACAGGGAGGGCTGAAATCCGAGACGGAGCAAGTGAGCCACCCGCACTAACTATGGAAGTGCTGGGTGACCCTCTTGTCGTTCGCCCGCTACGTTAACCCGTACGGCGACGGACGATTTGTCCGAGTCTGACGGGGTTTAACCCCGGGACCCGGCTGGATTTTGACCTGTGGCAGCGTTTTGGCAGCTATCACGGTCACACTTGGTGACCGCATTGCGGTCGTCGCAAGTCGTGGCGAGCAATCCACTGTCGTCGGCTTCAGAGGTGATCCAAGTTTTCCATCGTGACCAGAACACTTTGGAAATGACCATCTTGACCTCGGCGGGCTCGGACGCGCGGCCCAGTTCCTGCTGGAGCGAGGTCACGGTCCCGTCGGTGATGCCGCACGGAACGATGCCGGCGAACGGCCCGAGGTCGTTGTTCACGTTGAGCGCAAAGCCGTGGAAGGTCACCCAGCGCTTCACCGCGACGCCGATCGCGGCGATCTTCCGGGAACCCAGCCAGATGCCGGTCTGGCCCGGGCGCCGGCCGGCGGCGAGGCCGAGACAGCCGAGCGAGTGGATGAGCACGGCCTCGAGAAAACGCAGGTAGGCGTGCAGGTCCGGGCGCGGGCGCAGATTGACGATGGGATAGCCGACGATCTGCCCGGGACCGTGATAGGTGATGTCGCCGCCGCGGTTTGTCTCCACCAACTCGATACCGCGGCGGGCGAGTTCGGCCGGTTCCCACACGAGATGGCGGGCGGCGCCCGGCCGGACGCCGAGGGTGAACACCGGCTCGTGCTCGGTGAAGACGAGCGTGTCGCCAACCTCGCCGGCGAGCCGCTGCGCCACCAGCGCCTCCTGTTGGCGCCAGGCGGCGGCGTAAGGGGTGCGTCCCCAGTCGAGGGTAACCGGGCCGGCCGGCTCCGGGCGGTCGGAGACGGGCGCGGGCGGGTCAGGAGCGTCGGTGGCGGCAGCCATGGCGAGGACGACTATGACCAGGAGTCCGAATCTCGCAACCCCCGGCGCGGCGCTTACCGCACCAGCGACAAGCTGACGGTGCCGATGGCGATCGTCAGCCCGAGCACCAGGGCCACCTCCCGCCGCAGGCGGGGCGAGCCGAGCGAGAGCGCAAAACATCCTTTCAGGACGGAATTGCCAATCGCGGCCAGAATGACCGATTGTGTGGCGAGCAACGGCGCGACGCTCGCGTCATTCCGGCTGTTTGCCATCAGCAGCGAGATCGCATCCATGTCCGTGAGGCCCGAAAGGAAACTGAGGGGCAGCAGGCCGCCCCGCAGGTTGAAATGCGTCGCGGTCTTCACCAGGAAGGCGACCACGGCGTAGATGATCCCGAACTTGATGGCGATGCCGAGGCTCAAGGGATTGAGCAGGTGGGGCGTGGCCACGTCGTTGTCCGCCGGGCGATCGAACAGCCAGACCCACAGTCCGAAAACAACCCCGGGCACGGCCATGAGCGCAAATGGCAGGATCAGCGAAACCGCCAGCTCGCGGTTGATGACGCCGATCACCACGATGATGCGCGCGAGCATGATGGTGCAGGCCACGATCACGGCCAGCGCGAAGCTGGTGGAAAGCGCGGGGTCGTCCTTGCTGCGGCGGCTGAAGGCGAGGGTGGTGGCGGTGCTTGACGCGAGCCCGCCGACCAGGCCGGTGATGGAAATGCCCGCCTTGGCGCCCAGCAGGCGCATCATGAGGTAGCCGGCGAATCCCATGCCGGAAATGAGCACCACCATCAGCCACGTCGAGTAGGGATTGAAGGCATCGAACGGGCCCAGGTTCCGGTCCGGCACCAGCGGCATCACCACGCCGGTGATGGCCACAAACTGCAGCGTGGCGCGGATGTCATCGACCGTGAAGGCGCGGGTCCAGGCGTGGATCGGCTGCTTGAGGCCGATCATGACGGCGGTGGCGGCGGCCACGAGGATGGCGGCCTGCGTGTATTCCCACTGCACCAGGGCGCCGAGCAGGCAGGTCAACAGCGACGCGGCGAACGTGGTGCTGCCCGGGTGGACGCTGGCCGGGTTGTTGAAATGCAGGGCGGTGAGGTGAAGCCCCACCAGGGCGAGCACTATGGGCAGCACCGCGGCGGCGTGGTTTTGGCTGAGGAAGGCGGCGACGCAGCCCAGGATGGCCCAGAAAGTGTACGTGCGGACGCCGCCAAAGTCCGCCTCGACGCCGGGGGACGATTTCTGGTCGCTCCACTGGCGGATCAAGCCCACCAGCGCGCCGAGGCAGGCGCTCACCACAATTGACAGAACGAGGTTCGACACGGGGTAAGTGACCGGGAGGATGGCGCGGTCGGGCCGCCGGCGCAAGCGCGGAGCGGCCGGGGCCAGAGCCCGAAGTTTCTTGCTGCCGTGACCGGCTGTATGCCAAGGGATATTCTTCCTTCCTTCGCGGGGAATCTCGTGCCATAGAAAGTTGGGCGTGGGCGAGTCACGCTAGTTACGGCAACTTCTTTGGGAGACAGAAATCCATATGCCTATTCCAGATTTCCAGTCGTTCATGCTGCCGGTTTTGCTTCTTGCGAAAGACGGAGCTGAACACTCTTTGCAGGAAGCGCGCGATTCCCTGGAACGGGAGTTTGCGTTGACACCCGAAGAGAGAGGGGAATTGCTGCCGAGCGGCCGCCAACGACGATTTGACAACCGCGTTGCATGGGCCAAGTCGTTTCTTGAACACGCGAAATTGTTAACAACGCCGAGACGGGAAGACCGGCTCGGGCTGGACATGATCTATATCCAAGCGAAGCGTTGGGAAGGGACGGTCGGTCGCCCTGAGATCCACAGATTCGTTGGAGCATTACAGGGAAAACGCGCGCGAAAAGGGGTCTTTATCACGACAGGCTCTTTTTCGACGGATGCGCGATCCTATGTCGCCCAAATCGACGTTAGGGTTGTTCTTATCGATGGGCGTGAGCTGGCAAACTACATGCTGGATTTCGATCTTGGGGTGACATCGAAGGCTACATACCAGCTAAAACGGATCGACTCGGATTACTTTAGCGACGAGTAGAAAGGACGGGGACAAGCCGGAAAGGGTCTGGCTTTGGGGTTTGGGGTGCCGGGCTTAGACTTGACCTGAGGGCACAAAAGGAGCACAGTTGTGCCATGCCGAAGACCGTCCTGTTTCGAACCCGCGTTGATGCCCGCCGCAAGAAGAATGCCGAGCGCATCCTGGCGAAGGTCGGGCTGACACCGGGGCAGCTTGTCAACATGGTGTTCGCCCAGGTGGAGCTAAAGAACGGCCTGCCGTTCGCGGTCAACGCCCATGCAACCGATGACGGCTATCTGCCGCATATTCCGAATGCCGAAACGCTGGTGGCGATCCGCGAGAAACCCGCCATGCGGTTCCGGTCGCCCGACGCCTTTCTTGCTGATCTAGAATCGTGAAAGCGATTGGCCGGACTAGCCGATTCAAGAAGGACTACCGGCGGCACATCGCCGGGACATCGATGGAGTTGGAATTTGCCGGGCTGGTCCGGCTCTTGGCGACTGGTGAGGCGCTCCCGGCCGGCTTTCGCGATCATCCCTTGAAAGGATCGCCTTCGGGCTACCGGGACTGCCATCTGCGCGGCGATATTGTCTTGATCTACCAGACCACGCCTAACTTGGTGAAATTCGTCCGCATCGGCTCGCACAGCGAGCTGTTTGGAGCCTGATCTGCGTTGGTTAGGCAGGTTGTCGCCGGATTTCGTCAACCGCCTGTCAACCAAGCGACGCAAGATATTGACGGACGACAAGACCGGATCGGTCTTCGACCTCCGACGATTGATTTCCGCCGCTTGAACAAACCGTGATGGGGCGTATGATCCCTCAGCGGAAACCCATTCGACCAAAACCCTGCCCGGCGCAAACCCTGGGCGCGACCCAATCCAAAATCATGGCGACTTTTCGGGATACTCCCTATGGCAACGCGCGGTTCCTGGTGGAAATCGACAAGATCAGC
>CAVRNM010000304.1:0-28838 GCA_963722225.1 uncultured Verrucomicrobiae bacterium | reverse complement strand
CGACCTTTGGGGCCGCATCCGGAATTCCGTCGCGGCTAGCGAATTCTCGGCGCAGGCGAGCGCAGCCGACTTGGCCACCGCCGTGCTCAGCACCCAGGTCGCGCTGGCGGAGGATTATTTCGAGCTGCGCGCCGTCGACGAGCAGCGTCGCATCCTCACGGAGACCGTTGCGTCGTACCGGCAGACGCTGGATCTCACCGCCTCCCTGGTGAAGAACGGCATTGATTCCGAGGAAGACCTCGCCATCGCCCAGGCGCAGTATGACACCGTGGTCGCCCAGGCGACCGATGTCGGGGTTTCTCGCGCGCAATACGAGCATGCAATCGCCGTGCTCATTGGAAAACCGCCCGCCGCCCTCTCCATCGCGGCGACCGCGTTCCATCCGAACGTGCCCGCGATTCCCCCGGGCATCCCCTCCGACCTGTTGGAGCGGCGGCCGGACATCGCCGCCGCAGAGCGGCAGGTCGCCGCGGCCAACGCCCAAATCGGGGTGGCGCGCACGGCCTATTTTCCGAACCTCACCCTGAACGCCGCCGCCGGGTACGAATCGTCGACGTTCTCCCGCTGGTTCGAGTGGCCGAGCCGCCTTTGGTCGGTCGGACCCGAGGTCGGCGCGACGATCTTCTCGGTCGGTTCGCTGCGCGCCGTGAACGATGAAGCCAAGGCCGCCTACGACGCAGCCGTGGCGAATTACCGGCAAACCGTTCTCGGTGCGTTCCAAGCGGTCGAGGACAACCTGGCGGCGCTCCGATTCCTGGCCGTCGAGGAAAAACAGGAGCAGACGGCGGTGGCCTCGGCCGAGCACTATCTCGCGCTTGCTCAAACTCGCTTCAAAACCGGCATCGACAGCTCGCTCAACGTGGCGACAGCGCAGAACGCGGTGCTGACCAATCGCGAGAACTGGATCCAGGTCCAGCTCCGGGAGGTCAATGCGAGCATCGCTCTTATAATGGCGCTTGGCGGCGGTTGGGACACATCCCAGCTTCCGCATATGAAGGAACTCGTGGCCCGGCCGCCGAAATGGTCCCCGGCCAAGGCGTCGGACGTTCCCGCGCCGGTGCCCGTCGCGCCAGCCAATCCGCCGCCAGTCGCGCAAGAGAGCGGTGCGCCCGGGTCATAGTCCGTATTCTGACATCAAGCCGGAATACCTGCTCGGGTAGAAGCAGCGGAGATCATCCTGAAGGTGCCGCAAGGTTTCTCTCCTTCAATCCGGCTCCCCAACGCAAGACAGGTTCCGGCGGCGGCCCTGCCATTTGGCATTGGTCCGTCTCGCCCATGTGAGGTTAAGCTCGTTCTTTTGAGCCGGCTGGTGCGACCGCCTCAACGCGGACAGGACGCGGCTTGAGCATCCGTTTGAGTTTTTGGTCCTCACGGCTTTAAGTGGTGGTGATCAAAGCGTCATCACATTCGAATCATGCCGCAACTAGCCTGACCCGGGCCCGTCTTTCGGGAGCGTTGCGACGGATTCAGGTTTGGGCGGCGGTGATCGCCTGGATGCTGGCCACGGGCAGTCATTGGGATGTCGTCCAAGCGTTCGCTTGGGGCCGGATGATCTACGGCTATTCGCACACGATGACGGTTGCGGAATCCGTGAAAAGGACATTTGCGCCGGGTAACATGTGCAAGATTTGCCGGCTGGTGAACCAGGCGCGGAAGAGCCAGGAATCGAATCCGGCTGCGCAGATCAATGTTGGGACCAAGATCTCGCTGCATTGCCCGCCGGTTCCGCATCCAGTCGTCGCGTCTCCGGCTTCGGCCTCGTGGCTGCTGGGCGATCCGGTAATGCCGGCGACCGAGCGCGCTGCCCCGCCTCTGCCGCCACCTCGTTTCGTCGCCGCCTGAGGACTGCTCCGGTCGGCGGTCGCCCTTCACCGTTCCGCAAGACTGGCGGGGCAACGGCGCAGCCGCACGGCGGATTCCGGCGGCAGCGACCGCCGGCGATCCTTCGGCTGCCGGCGCTGCCTGCCTTGTGAAAATGTGGCGGAACGTCCACCGCGCCTGGACGCGGAGTTCTCGCCTCGGCGGATTCTGGACCAACACAACTGCTCTCAGTCCTCCGCCGCACCTTTTATGAAGATCATCATCCCTCCATTCTTATTTCTCAATGAATTCCCTTATGAACCGTCGGATTTGTCCGACCTGCAAAGTGACGACGCCAGCCACTGCCGCGATCAAGCATCGCGGCAAAGGGCGCCGCCTGCGCCTGATGTTTACTGCTGGCTCAGTCCTCCTCCTGACCCAGGCAATCGCGCCCAGCGCCGGCGCCTGCGCCTGTGGCTGTGGCATTTACGAGGTGGGCACGAGCTCGATGATTCCCACGGACTCGGGTATCATGACGTTTTTGGATTACGACTACCAGGACCAGAGCCACAATTGGAGTGGCACCTCTGAGGCTCCCGCCGCAGACAATGGCGACAAGGATATCCGGACGAGCTGGTACACGCTCGGCTACCAGGACATGGTCAATCGTACCTGGGGGATCCGGCTGGAGCTGCCCTACGAGGAGCGGCATTTCGTCACGATGGGTGGTGCCACGGGCAACGACCTCGTCACGCTGAACTTCCGCGGGATCGGCGACATTCGCATAGAGGGGATCTACACGGGATTTTCCTCCGACCTTTCACAGGGCTTGACGTTCGGGCTCAAGCTGCCAACCGGCAGCTACGCGACCAATGACGCCTTTCAAGACATCGACCGCGATTCCCAGATCGGAAGCGGGAGCACCGACATCCTGTTCGGGGGTTTCGACCGCTTCGCCTTGGGAACAAGCTCCAACTGGAGCGGATTCTCGCAGGCCCTGCTGGACGTGCCGGTGCTTTCGCAGGTCCAGTACCGTCCGGGCACGGAATTCGACGCGGCGGTCGGGGCCTACTACGATGGCCTCAGGATCGGTCGCCTGAAAATTTCGCCGATCGGGCAGATCAAGCTCTCCGTTCGCACCCGCGACACGGGGGCCAACTCTGCGGATCCCGTGGCTTCGGGATTCGTGCGCGTGCTTGCCGCCCCTGGGATTGAGTTCGATCTGCATCCGATCAAAGTCTACACGGACGTCGAGCTGCCACTCTATTACCACTTCACTGGCGACCAGTTGGTGGCGAAGACTTTGTTCCGGCTGAGCGTGAGCTGCATGTTCTAGGAGGCTGTCGGACTTCCGTCCGGCCAGCCTCCTATTAGCAGCCTGAAGGGCTCGAAGCCCGACAGGCTGCTAGGCGCGTGCCGCGCGATAGTTGGTGTCCGCCTGGCCCCAATTGACCACGTTCCAGAACGCCGCAACGTAATCCGCCCGGCGATTCTGATAGTGCAGATAATAGGCGTGCTCCCAGACATCGAGTCCGAGAACCGACGTCGCCCCGTCACTGATTGGCGAGTCTTGATTGGCCGTTGAGTGAATCTTCAGGGAGCCATCCTTCACGCTGAGCCACGCCCAGCCGCTGCCGAATCGCTTCATGGCGGCATCAGAGAACTCCTTTTTCAGCCCATCGAACGAGCCGAATGCTCTGGTGATGGCTTCGCCCAGCTCGCCGGTCGGCACGCAACCGGCATTCGGACCAATTGCCTGCCAGAAAAACGAATGATTCACGTGGCCGCCGACATTATTGCGCAGCGTCGTTCGGATCTCGTCCGGCACGGCGTTGAGATTCTTCAGGATCTCGCCGGCGGAAAGCTTTTGCAGGTCGGGATGGTCGGCGAGCGCCTTGTTGGCATTGGTGATATAGGCCTGATGGTGCTTCGTGTAGTGAATCTCCATCGTGCGGGCGTCGATGTGCGGTTCGAGCCCATCGTAGGCGTAAGCCAGCTTAGGCAACACAAAGGGCTGCGTCAGCGGCGGCGGCGTCACGGGCGCCATCCCGGAACCTGCGGCCGCATCCTCCGGCGCGGCGGCCACGGAGCGCAGAGAAAAAGCGCCCAGACTGAACAAGGCTGCACCGCTTCCGAAGGTTTTGAGGGCATCGCGGCGCGACAATGCCGGGCGAGAACGAGGATCCATCCAGCATGCTACCAGTCTCCGCCGCAGACGCAAATGCCCCAAGGGATTCCCTGGGTCCGCGGGCCGGTGACATTTCCCCGGATTGTGAAACCCGCAGGCGAATCGCTGGCGTGGAATCTGAGAAAGGGGAGTGCTTCCGAGCTGGCCACTACGCCAGTATGAATTCTAGTACGGCTTGCCGTCCGCGTCTTCACTTCGGCTGCGGTGCGCCAGCCAGCACGCCTTGCACGACCTTGTTCATGGCCTCAAATCCAAACGGCTTTTGCAGGAAGTCCAGGCTCCCTTT
Source organism: uncultured Verrucomicrobiae bacterium (assembly GCA_963722225.1). Taxonomy (GTDB): domain Bacteria; phylum Verrucomicrobiota; class Verrucomicrobiia; order Opitutales; family Opitutaceae; genus Fen-1467. The sequence goes on along the minus strand of CAVRNM010000304.1, from coordinate 24,564 downwards.
CTCAGCGAATTGCGAGAACACCTCCTGTTCGTTGAAGCCGCTCATCAACACCACCGGCACATTCCGGCGCAGGCTTCGCAGCTCAAGGAACGATTGCTGACCATCCATCTTTGGCATCGTGAGGTCCAACAGCACCAGCGCGTAGCGGTCGGGCTCTGCCTGGAAGGCGGCCAGGGCCTCGCGCCCATCTGCTGCCAGCACGACCTCGAAGCCCAGCTTCCGCAGCATTGCCGCAGCCGTGCTGCGAACCGACTCCTCGTCATCGACCACCAATACCCAGCCCTGGCCCCGCCAGGTCGTCTTGACCACCTGGTCCACCGCCGCCGTCTCGGCGGTGCCCGTCGAGCAGGGGAAAAGCAGCTTGAACGTTGTGCCGCGGCCTGGCTCGGAGGAAAGCTTGAGCGCACCCTTGTGGCTCCGGACGATGCCGAGCACGGCTGCCAGCCCGAGACCGCGCCCCGAGAACTTGGTGGTGAAAAACGGATCGAAGATCTTCGCCTGCGTCTCGGGACTCATCCCGCAACCGGTATCCGATACTTCGAGACAAACATAGGGACCCGCCGGCATCTCCTGGGTGACAACCAGGCCTCCTTCCCTGAGATAATCCCGAGTCACCTGCGCCAGGCTGGTGTTGAGGCTGATCACGCCAGTGTGATCGCCGATCGCCTCGGAGGCGTTGATCACGAGGTTCATGATCACCTGCCGAATCTGCGTCGCGTCGGCGTCGATCGCCGCAAGGGCCGGGGACAGGTTGAAGCGCAACTCCGCCTTCTTGCTGATGGAGATCTTCAGAAGGTGCGTGGTCTCCTCGACGAGGCGGTTGAGCGATAATCTTCGCACCACGAAGCTCCCCTTGCCCGAGTAGGCGAGCATCTGCCGGCAAAGGTCCGCCGCCCGCTGCGAGCCCTCGGTGATGGCCGTAAGGTTCTCCGCGGCCGGAGAACCGGACGGCAGTTCAAGGCGCGCCAGGCTCGCGTTGCCGAAGATGCTCGTGAGGATGTTGTTGAAATCGTGCGCGATTCCTCCCGCCAGAACGCCGAGGCTCTCGAGTTTCTGCGTTTCCTGGAGCTTGTGCGCGAACTCCTGGCGTTCCGCCGCCGCCCGCTTGCGCTCTGAGATGTCGCGTGCGGTGACTTGGGTGGCCATGGCCCCGTCGTAGACGATGGATGCACTCTGGGACTCCACGTCGAACTTGGTTCCATCAAGCCTGAGGAATTGGGTCTCAGTCATCCGGTCGCCGGCTCCCCGGTCGGCATTGCTTTCCCGCGGCGCCAGCACCTCTGCACGAAGGTCCGGGTCCACCAGATCGAGGAAGGTTTTGCCCGTGAGATTTTGAATGGATTCCGCGCCAAACATCCGGATGGCGGCTGGATTCGCAAAAATGATGATCCCGTCGCGGTGGACGATGACCGATTCGGGCGATCGCTCGACCAGGATGCGATACCGCAGCTCGCTCTCCCGGAGGACAGCCTCGACGCGCTTGCGAGCGGCGACATCGGCGATCAGGAGGCGTTCCTGATCCTTGAGCTTGGAGGAAGCACGCTCGAAGTTGAGCACGCAGACCCCGATAACGATGGAGAGGCTGAGGGCCGTATCTACGGTCATGAAGAGGGTCTGGAGATCCGATTGAGCCCAGATTTCCTGGCGATTCGGCTCGAAGGCGAACATGAGGCAGATCCGCACGGGGTTGATGAGCACGAACAGCGCGAACGCCCCGGCCAGCCAATGGCGCACGATCGCATAACGATAGGCCGGATCGCGCCAGATCACCCACGCGCAATCGAAATAGAACGGCAGGAAGCACAGAGCTCCGGCGGCGACCCGCAGTTTCAGGTTAGGGCTGACGGCGGAAAAATAATAGGTGACGCTGAACGCATAAAAAAGCCCGAGAATCATCGGCAGGCGAGGCGCTGCGCGGCCCGCAAAAACGCGCGTGCCGCGGCTGTAGAGCATGGAATAGAGGATGAAAAAGAGATTGCCGACGACCGTGCTGACCAGATGCGGCAGAGCGTGGGCATAGGCAAACAAGGTATAGGCGACTCCTTGGGCCAGAACCCCGACCGTCCAATGGCGAAATCCGGGATAGGGGCGGCCGGTAAGCTGCACGAGCACCATGCAGAAGCCCGAGGCGATCGTCAGGGTGCTGCACACCATGAACATTGTGTGCAGATCGAAATGGGCGCTCATGGATCGACTTGAGATCTCCCGACGGAGATTGGCATGGGATTAGGCAAAAAGCATCGCGTGATCCTATATCGGTCATGATCAAGATCTGCGAACATCGAATTGGTGTCAACGTGGTGGCCATGACGGATACCCCGCCGCTGAACGAGAGCCGCGACCTTTTTACGGCGGATCTGACAGGGGAAAATTATCCGCCCGGGAGCGAGGCAGGCATTCCCGACCCTGGCGGGCGAGGCTGGAGGGGGTCCGATGGCCGCGGCGATCGGCGTCGGCAACCGCACCCGTGTTGTAGGGCGCAGGCCGCCGGAAGGGGGCGGCGGAGGCGCCAGGCTGTCGATTGCAGGACACGCAACCTCGCGTGCCAGGTGTCTCCTTGGAAACCCTGCCGCCTTCCTGGGGGCCGCCGGCCTGCGCTAATTCGCTGTAAGTTTGGAACCCAAGAAACGCTAAATGGCTAAACTCACTGTCCGGAAGGCCGTTCTCCTACTCAAATGAGCACGTCGAGCGCAAATGTTGGGCGCCGCTGTGGGTTTCGCCTCAAGAGTCGCCCGTTCGGGCCCAGCGAGGTAACAGACCGGCAACTCTGCAGCGAGATCGATGCGGCGTTTCGACGGTGGCAGGCGAGACAGCCGGCCACGCTTCTGAGGAGACTCAGAAAGCCCGAACACCTGATTTGACCCGGTTTCTGCCCCAATCGGGCTGCGATCTTGACCAGTTGGGGGCGGAAATCAAACCGGCGGCCCCGCCGGACGTGGAAGAATCGAGCATCCCAACCGCAAACGCGTGGTAGCCAAGCCGGGCATCAGGTCCTATACTTTGGTCAATGAACGAAATCCGTCTGCTGGCGGCCGGTGCGCTGAGCAATGGCCGGTTCTATCCCATGAAACTTCCCCTATTCGCCCTTCTATTCGCCGTGGCTGCGAGCGCCGTTCGGCCCGCCCTGGCGGCGCCGGACGCCCCGGCTTCCGCCATTCCGGCCCTCGACCGCGTGTTGTATGGCGCGGCTTATTATGAGGAATACTTGCCGGTCGACCATCTGGCGAAGGATGTCGCCTTGATGCAGGAAGCCGGGCTTAACGTGGTGCGCATCGGCGAGTCGACCTGGGGCGTGATGGAGCCGCGCGACGGCGAGTTCAACTTCAGCCACCTCGACCGCGTCCTCGATGCCATGCACCGCGCCAGCATCCGCGTGATCGTGGGCACCCCGACTTATTCCGTGCCGACCTGGCTGGCGCGCAAGAGCCCACAGGTCCTGATGCACGGCTGGGATTCCTACGGCTATAGGCAGAACATGGACATCACTGATCCCGGCTACCGGTTCTACGCCGAGCGGGCGATCCGGGCGATGATCACCCACGTCCGGAATCATCCCGCGGTCATCGGCTACCAGATCGACAATGAGACCAAAAGCTACGGTACCTCAGGTGAGAACGTCCGCCTCGCGTTCGTCGAGCGGCTCAAGAAGACCTTCCCCAGCCTCGAGGCCCTGAACCTTGCCTGGGGTCTCAACTACTGGGGCCAGAACATCAATGCCTGGGAGGACTTTCCCAATCCGACCGCGGCGAGCAACCCGGGCCTGAAGCTCGAATGGACCCGGTTTCAGCGGAGCCTCTCGACCGACTTCCTCGCCTGGGAGTGCCGCATCGTGCGCGAACTGAAGCGTCCCGACCAATTCCTCACGCACAACTTCGATCTCGAGCGCGACGCCCCCAACTGGCAGGTCGAACACTTCGCCGCGGCGCCGCTCATGGATGTGGCGGGCATCGATGTCTACTACCCCGCGCAGTCGGCGTTCACCGGTGCGGGCATCGCCTTCGCCGGCGACTACGCCCGCTCGTTTCTGCGCAAGAACCATCTCGTCCTGGAAACCACCGCGCAGACCAACGGCTGGGATTCGAAATACCAGTATCCGCCGCTCGACGGACAGGTGCGCCAGGCCTTCTACAGTCACCTCGCTTCCGGCGCAAACATGGTCGAATACTGGCACTGGCACTCGCTGCACTTCGGCCAGGAGACCTACTGGCGGGGAGTCCTCGGCCAGGACCTCGAGCCCAATCGCGTCTACGCGGAGGTGAAGCGCACGGGCAACGAGATGAAGGCGATCTCGGACCGGCTGGTGAACCTGCGTATCCGCAATCAAGTGGCCCTGCTCTTCAGCAACGACTCGCAGAACGCCCTGCGCATTCAGCCCTTCGCCGACCACGCGGACTACGGCACCGTGCTGCGCGACCTCTACGACGCCCTCTACCGGTTAAACGTGGGCGTCGACGTGGTCGTCCCCGACGGCGACTTCAGCGGCTACGCGGTTCTGGTGGTTCCGCCTCTCTACATTGCCAGCGACGCGCTTTGCGCCAAGCTGGTGGAATTCCAGCGCAAGGGAGGGCACCTGGTATTCTCCTTCAAGTCCGCGTTCTGCGACGAGAACTCGCAGGTCCGGCACCAGCGGGCGCCGGGGCCGCTGGCGGCGATTTGCGGCGTTACCTATCAGGAGTTTTCCAACGCGGGACCGCTCAATCTCCTGCCGGGCGATCTGGTCCTGCCCGACGGCCGGAATCAGGCCTCGACCTGGATCGAGTACCTGCAACCGGCCGGCGCCCGCCCGCTGCTGCAGTATGCCGACCCGAATTTCGCGCGTTACCCGGCGGTGACCCTGAATGCGCCCGCGGGCGGGGGCGGCCTCGTCGTCTACCAGGGCACATTGTTGGCGCCGGAGAGTCAGGAGGCGGTGTATCGGTATCTTTTCCAACGCGCCGGCCTGTGGGGAACAGCTCAGGACTACCACTTCCCGATCATCGTCCGCTCCGGCGTTAACGCGCAGGGGCACACCCTGCATTACCTCTTCAACTACGCCGCCGCGCCGGCCACGGTTCCGTACCGCTTCAAATCCGGGAGGAACCTGCTGGGCGGTGCGCGCCTCCGCTCCGGCGAGAACCTCGCGCTCGAACCCTGGGGCGTGGCCATCGTGGAGGAGGACTGACCGCCAATCGTCCGCGTTGTCTTGACGATGTTTCTCCTTCTGGCCGCGCTCACCATTCCCTCTCCGGTCGACCTCGTCGGTGACCGGCCATGGACCCCCACCCGCCTCGAGTCGATCGCGTTCCGCGCTCCCGTCGGAAGCCGGCCGAGCGCGGCCGCGACCCGCCTCACAGCACCGCTGCTGCCCGAAGGCAAGCCGTGGCTGGGTTCCTACGCCGCGTCCATCGCGCCGGCGCGCGACGGCGCCACGGTCGTCTTTGAGGCGTATCTGCGGGGTCCCGACCGGCACCGGATCGAGGTGCGCCTCGTCGGCGCGATCGACAAATGGCTCCAGCTCACGCCCGATTGGCAGCAATACCGGTTGGTCGGTCGGTGCACCGGGAAGGTGGGCGAGCAGGTGGAAATCTGGCTTGGCGACTCCCCGGGAATCGTCGAACTCGCCGAGCTGCGCTGTTTGGACTTCGGCGTCACCGCCGAGAACGCCATCCCGGAGCTTCGCGGCGCCGCGTACGACGGGCCGAACCCGGATGACTGGCGCGCTCCGGCCCAAGAACGGATCCGCCGCCTGCGCCGCGGGCCGTTGGCGGTGACAGTTATCGACGCCGCCGGGAAGCCGGTGTCCGGATGCGCGGTCGAGATCGTGCAGACGCGATCGCATTTCCGCTTCGGCACGGAGTGCGGAGCCGAGTTCATCCTGGGCGACGACCCGACCAGCGCCCGCCTGCGCGAGGAACTGCTGCGGCGTTTCAACACCGTCACTTTCCCGAATGAATTCAAATGGAGCACCGAGGACTGGTCGCCGGGCGCCTTCGGCCGCGGGTTGGCGGCGCTGCCTTGGATCCGTGCGCACCATCTGGCCTTGCGGGGTCACACCCTCGTTTGGGGCTCGTTCCAGCATTCGCCGCGCAGCCTGGCCGGGCGTCCGCCGGCGGAACTCCGCCGGGCGCTGCACCGGCACATCGACGAGTACGTGCGGAAGATCGGCACCGACGTCTATGCCTGGGACGTGGTCAACGAGGCGGTCTGGGAACACGATTTCTGGGACGCCGTGGGGTGGTCGGAGTTTCCCGAGGTCTTCAAGCAGGTCCGCCAGCTCGCCCCCGGGGTGCTGCTGGCCTACAACGATTTTGTCCAGCACCGTGATCTCGAGCCCCAGGGCTACGCGAGCTGGAAGGCGCGGGTGAAGCAGCTCACCGACGCGGGCGCACCGTTCGAACTGCTCGGCGACCAATGTCACCTGGAACAGCCGTTCCCCCCGGTCGCCCGGCTGCTCGAGCGCTGGGAGGATATGGCTCGCCTCGGTCGACGGCTCGAGGTCACCGAGTTCGATGCCTGCGCCTCCGACGAGAACCTCCAGGCCGCCTACGTTCGCGATTTCCTTACTGCCGCCTTCAGCGAACCTGCCATCGACGGGGTGATCCTTTGGGGCTTCTATGAAGGCGTGATGTGGAAACCCCTCGGTGCGCTCTTCCGCCGGGATTGGACGCCGAAGCCCGCGCTGGCGGCGTTCGACGACCTCGTTCTGCGCGATTGGCGGACCAAGGAGACCGTCGTGACTGATGCCGCAGGTCGCATCACCGTGCCGGCGTTCTATGGAGATTACCGTCTCACCGCCCGGGTCGCGGGCCGCGACTGTGCGGTGGAGGCCGACCATACGCCGGAGAAACCGGCGACTGTCGTGATCCGTCTGTCCGCCCATGATTAGATACCAGCGCCCATCGACCTTTGAACCGCTGCATCACATGCCCCTCTCACCGCCATTTCCCGTCCGTACCCTCGCACGCCTGATCTTCCCCTTTCTGCCTTGCCTCGCGGCGGTCACCGCCGCCGCTTCGGGCCAACCGGTCGACCGGTTCGGGAGTTTCGAGGAGCTGCCTCTCACCGCCATCGAGCCCCGCGGCTGGCTGCGGCAATACCTCGTGAACCAGCGCGACGGCCTGACCGGCCACCTCGAGACTGCCGGGTATCCGTTCGACACAATCGGCTGGGCCGGCGCCACGATCCCGAACAACACCAGCATCGAGGATTGGTGGCCGTATGAACAGAACGCCTACTGGGTCGACGGAATGATCCGGTGCGGCCGGTTGCTGCGCGACGACTTCCTGATCGCCAAGGCCCGCCGCAGCATCGACTACGTCCTGGCGCATCCGGCGCCCAACGGGTACCTCGGGCCGCTCCTCACGCCGACGTCGGCGGAAATGAACCGCTGGATCCATGTCGTCTTCTTCCGCGCGTTGATGGCCGAGTTCTCGGCCACCGGCGACCGGCGCATTGTGGAGGCCGTCCGCCGGCACTACCAGGCCGACGACATCACCTTCGCCGGCTCACGCGATTCGCTCAATATCGAGGCGATGCTCTGGGCTTATCGGCTGACCGGCGACGGCGACCTGCGGCGTCGGGCGGTCAGGGCGTGGACGACCTCGAACGCCGATCCGGCGAATCCCACCGCCGCCATCAACTTCCTGCGCGACGCCCCGGTGAGGGAGCACGGCGTCACCTACGACGAGCGGGCGAAGCTCGGCGCGCTGATGTTCCTCGCCACCGGCGATCGCGACGCGCTGGCGGTTTCCGAGGCGGCGTTTCGCAAGATTGACAAGTATTACCACCTGATCGGCGGGGTGAACGTCTCGTCCGAGTGGCTCGAACCAGTCACCGCCTCCGAGGCGTGCGAGAATTGCGACATCAGCGACTTCACCTGGTCGGCCGGCTACCTCTTGATGGCCACCGGCGACCCCCACTACGCCGACGAGATCGAACGGGCGGCCTTCAACGCGGCGCCGGGCAGCGTGTCCTGGGATTTCAAGGCCCTCCAGTACTTCTCAGCGCCCAACCAGGTCATCTGCACCCATGCAAGCTTCCCGCGCTCCGGCGGTTCGCAGATGTGCTTCGCGCCGAATCCCGGCACGGAATGCTGCCCGGGGAACGTCAACCGCTGCCTGCCGAATTTCGCGGCGCGGCTGTGGATGCGCGGCGCGGACCGCGGACTCGCCGCGGTGCTGTATTCGCCGTCCCGGGTGACCGCCGAGGTCGGGCCGCACGGCGAGAAGGTCACAATCGAGGAGGACACCACGTATCCGTTTTCCGAGATCATCCGGTTCCGGATCCAGGCGGCGCAACCAGTGCGTTTCCCGCTTCGCCTGCGCATTCCTGGCTGGTGCACTGATGCCTCCGTCGAGGAGGACGGGCACCCCGCCGGGGTCATTGCAACCGCCGGGAGCTTCGCGGTGCTTGACCGCGAGTTTGTGGACGGCGCCACCGTGACCCTCCGACTGCCCCAGCGCATTCGCTTCACCCCGGGCCCGGAGAGCACGGTGTCCATCGAGCGCGGCCCGCTGGTGTATTCGCTGAAGATCGCCGAGCAGTGGCAGGTCGACGCCACCGACCGGCGCTCGACCCCGGAGTTCCCGGCCTACGATGTCCGGCCCGCCGGCCCTTGGAACTATGCGCTGGTTCTCGACCCGACGGGCGGTGCGGCCGGCCTCGACGTCGTGGTCAAAAACCCGGGCGAACAGCCGTGGTCGGCCGCCACTGCCCCGATCGAGATCCGCGCCCGGGCGCGCCGGGTCCGGGGCTGGGAGATCGTGCCGCAGCACGAGGTCCAGACCGAGCACTGGGACGTCATTCGCGATCCCAAGACCAACCGCGTCACCAACTGGGTGAAGAACGGTTTTGACCGCAAGGAGGGGACGTTCCTCTTCACGCCACCGGTGCCTCCGCCGGCCGTCGTCGCGGCCAACCTCGAGGGCCCCGAGGAGACGGTCACCCTGATTCCGTTCGGATGCGCCAAGCTGCGCATCACCTATTTCCCGGTGGCTCGAGCCGCGGTCCAACGGCTCCGCGTCATGCCGCTGGGCGATTCGATCACCGCCGGATCCTACGGCGCCGGCCAGGATGGCGTCGGCGGCTACCGGGCGGAACTCGTCAAAGGATGCGCGGCAGTCGGCCTGGCGGTGAGTTTTGTCGGTTCGCTGAACGATCCGGCTGATGCCCCGTTCGATGCCCACCATGAAGGGCATCGCGCGTGGCGGATCGATCAGCTGGCCGACCACGTCAACGGATGGTTTGCCGCCGCCCGGCCCGAAGTGGTTTTGCTGCAGATCGGAATCAACGACCTTATCCAGGGCGCCAGCAGTGAAGCGGCGGCTGCCCGATACGCCCGGCTCCTGGACACCGGCTGTGCCGCGGCGCCCGCCACGAGGATCTATGTCGCTGCGCTCAACCCGGTGCGCGAGTCCAACGATTACCATGTGTCGCCCGCCGCGGTGAACCAGCTCAACGCCCGGATCCGGCGCCTGGTCGAAGACCGCGCCCGCCAGGGAATGCCTATCGTGTTGGTCGACCTCCCCGGCGCCTGTGCGTTCGCTCCCGAGGACTTTTCGCCCGATGGCCTGCATCCGTCGGATCGCGGTTATGCCAAGATGGCCGCCGTCTGGTTCCGGGTGCTTCGCGGCGAATTTGACCCGCCTGCACCCGGCCACTAAATTCGGCGTTCTCCCGCTTCTCGGTCCAGCGCCAGCCCTCCGCTGCCGATCCCTTCTTCGGACCATCTCCCCCCTATGAATCGCCGCACCGCCCTTCGCACGCTCGCCGGCGCCGCCTCGCTGGCGCCGCTGGCCATGCTGGCCAACGATCCCTCCATCGCCAAGAGTCAAGGCCCCGATGGCCCGCCTCCCGCGTCCAAGCTCCCGCGGGTTCGCGTGCACGCCGACGGCCACCTCCTGCAACTCGAGGACGGCCGGCCGTTCTTCTGGCTGGGTGACACCGCCTGGGAGCTCATTCACCGCGCCACCCGTGACGAAGTCAGTTACTTCCTGGCGAAGCGCGGTCGACAGGGCTTCACCGTCATTCAGACGGTCGTGCTGGCGGAGTTCGACGGCCTGAACGAGCCGAATCCCCTCGGGCAGCGGCCCCTGGTCGACAACGATCCACTGCGGCCCAACGAGGCGTACTTCGACCGCGTCGGGGAAATCGTGGACGAAGCCGCCGCGCGTGGACTCTACGTCGCGCTGCTGCCCACCTGGGGCGACAAGCTCACCGGTCCCTGGGGCACGGGCCCGCGACTTTTTCGCAACGACAATCTGCCCGTCGCCCGCAGCTACGCCCGCTACCTCGGAGAGAAGCTGAAGGACCGCACCAACGTGGTTTGGATGCTGGGCGGCGACCGGCCGGCCCTCGTCGATAACAGGAAGCGGTCCGATTGGCCAAACCAACAGTCCCTCGCCTCGGGCTTCGGTCCGGATCAGGACTGGCGCCCGATCTGGCGCGAAATCGCCGCGGGGCTGGCCGAGGGCACAGGCGCAACGCCCATCTGCCTGTATCATCCCCAGGGAGGAGACTGGACGACTTCACAGATGTTGCCGGACGAACCGTGGCTTTCGATTCATGGAATGCAGAGCGGACACGGAGGCGGGCACGATCAACCCGTGTGGGATTTCGTCACCCGTGACTACGCGCTCAGCCCGGCCAAGCCCACGTTGGATCTGGAACCCAACTACGAGGACCATCCCTATAATCCTTGGCCGCGTTGGGATCCGGCGACCGGATACTTCCGGGACCACGATGTGCGCAAACAATGCTGGCGTTCCGTCCTTGCCGGGGCCTGCGGGGTGACGTATGGCCACCATGCGGTCTGGCAGCTGGCGGGAGCTCGCCACGAGATTATCAACCACGCCGACCGCGACTGGCGCGACGCCCTCAATCGCCCCGGCGGGAACCAGGTGCGTTTTATTCGCGACCTGCTCCAGAGCCGTCCGTTCTTCCGCCGCATGCCCGACCAGGATCTTATCGCTTCGGATGCCGGCAGAGGCGGTGACCACATCCGCGCCGCGCGGGACCGGGACGGCACCTATGCCTTCGTCTACGTGCCGCGGAACGACCAGCGCGTGACCCTCAATCTCGCCCGACTGAACGCACCGCGCCTCCAGGGATGGTGGTTCGATCCGCGCACCGGCGTGGGAGCGCTGATCGGAGACATCCCGGCGGAGCGGACGGAATTCGTTACGCCTTCCTATGGCCCCGACTGGGTCCTGGTCTTTGACGATCCGGCCGCAGGCTATGCGCCGCCGGGACTGTCGGCCGCGGTCACGTAGTCCGCGGGGAGAATCTGTTCCGATGAAGCGCTGAATCCCTGCCCAAATCACCGTCGGCACGGCCCTCGGACTTGCCGGCAACGCCTTGGGGGCGAATCCGCTCAATCCGACCGTCTAGAGCAGTTTAAATCCAGGTGTAGCCGCTTCCGGATTGTGATCTCACTCTAGGCGAAGCTGATATCGGGTTGGAAGGCGGCCACAGTTTTGTTTAAACCGCTCTATTCCGCCGATCCGTCCGCCCACGTCTGGCCGGGTGACGACCGGCTCTGGCTCAGTTGCTCGCCCGACCAGCCCTGGACGAACACGCGCGACACGATGATCAGCTATCACCTGTTCTCGTCGTCAGACCTGAACGGGACCGACTACGGCGTCGTCCTCCACCTCCGGGACGTCCGCCGGGCGATCAGCCACATGCGGGCCATCGACTGTTCCTCCGGAAAGGCACCGGCGTCTTCCGCGCCGGGCTCCGTCGCGCCCCCGGCCGGTCCCGGAAGTGCCGGGCCGAACGTATCGCAAGATCGGATACACAAGATATCCCAAAACGATATGACTTTGCATGAAATGATATGGCATTCCCGCCTTGGAAGAGCTATGATTCACACCGTAGTGATCCCGGAATGGCTTCTTCCCTCCCCCCCCGTTGCTGGACCACCCTCCCGCGCCCCCGACAATCCGCCCAGACTTTCCAAGCAGTTGATCTACCAGCACGAGTCCGGTGGTTGACATTTCATCCCTTGGGCCTCCCGGCCCCGATCCTTGCCATGAATCCTCCCGCCTTGTCTTGCCCGCGTCTGCCGCTCTCCCTTCCCGCCAGGGGGAGCTTGCTCCTGGCCATCGGCCTCCTGTTCGCGGTCGCCAGCCGCGCCCAGACGGTCAACCTCGCCATCGACACCACGAAGACCGTTCGCACCGTGGACGAGCGGGTTTTCGGGGTGAACGCGGTGCTGTGGGATCCACAGACCTCCGACGCGGAGACCATCGCGCTCTGCAGCGATATCGGCCTCCGCGCCATTCGCATACCCGGTGGAGGAATGTCCGATGACTACAATTGGGCAAACCATACGCAGATCAGCACTTCCGAGAATTGGCCGGAGGGATTCAATTTCTTTGCTCCGCTAATCACGGGCCTCAACAGCCAGGTCTTCGTCACCGTCAACTACGGCTCGGGCACGCCCCAGGAAGCGGCCGCCTGGGTGGCTTATACCAATGCGAGTGCGACTCTCCAAAACACGGGCGCGGACGTGAACCTCGGCGTCGATTCCGACGGGATTGATTGGAAAACAGCCGGCTATTGGTCGGCCCTGAGGGCGTCCGCTCCGCTCGCGACGGACGACGGCGAGAACTTTCTGCGCCTCAACCAATCGGCTCCCTTTGGCCTGAAATATTGGGAAGTTGGCAACGAGTGCTATGGGACCTGGGAATACGACGTGCAAGCGGTCAAGAACGATCCGGTCGAATACGGCACCCGGTTCGCACAGTACTATACGTTGATGAAGAAAGTCGATCAGCTCATCAAGGTCGGCGCAGTCGCGACCACCAGCACGGAGGGCCCGTATAATTATCCGAGCGAAGCGGTTACCGATCCTGTGACCGGAGCGTCGCAGACGGGCTGGGTGCCCGTGATGCTTGGTACGATGGAAAATGCCGGCGTCATGCCCGATTACCTCATCTGCCACCGCTACGAGCAGAACGCGGGGCAGGAAAACGACGCGACCCTCCTGCAGTTGGCCAGCGCGCCCGCCACGGGCTGGCCGGTTGACGCCGCCCTTCTTCGTGGGCCGCTGAACGACTATTTCGGTGCCGCCGCCGCGAACGTGGAGCTCTGCGTCACTGAAAACAACTCTGTCCACAACAATCCGGGCAAGCAGATGAACAGCCTGGTCAACGGACTCTATCTGGCCGACAGCCTGGGCAGCCTGCTCCAGACCGAGTTCAATGCGCGGCTGTGGTGGGATCTGCGGAATGGTCCAAATACAAATAGCACCGGAACGGCGCTGCTCGGCAACATGAGTTCCTCTCTGTACGGGTGGCGCATGTATGGAGACTACGGCCTCCTCTCGATGCCTTCCTCCCTGACCGGGGAGTCCACCTACTACGACGCCTACCCAACCTACTACGTGATGAAGCTGCTGGCGAACTTCGCGCGGGGTGGCGACACGGTCGTGCAGGCGGTCAGCGCCAACCCGTTGCTGGCAGTCTACGCCGTCCAGCGCCTGGACGGCTCACTGAGCCTGTTGGTGATCAACAAGAGTCCGATCAGCACGCAGACCGCCCACGTCAGCTTCACCGGGTTCGTGCCGCAGCCGACGATGACCGTCTATTCCTACGGCGTTCCGCAGGACACCGCCGCGCAAACTGGCATCGGCTCGCCCGACATCGCCACGTCCAGCCTCCTCAATCCCGCCTTTACAATTCCGTTCGCCCCCTATTCCGCGACGGTGTTGGCGCTCGAGCCCGCCCCAGCCAATCCGTCGATTGTGGTTTCTCCGGCCGGGCAGACTTTGACGCCGGGCCAGAGCGCAGTCTTCTCCGTGGTCGCGACCTCCAACCCCGCTCCGACGTACCAATGGCAGCGGCAGGCATCCGGGAGTTCCACCTGGACCAATCTGAGCGATAACGCCACTTACAGCGGCTCGGCCACGGCAACCCTGACGTTGAGCTCGGTCGCCGCGGCGATGAACGGCGACTCCTTCCAATGCGTGATCTCCAACAGCAATGGCGCGATCACCACGTCCCCGGTCGCGCTGGTCGTTGACGCGCCGATGGCCGTTGTCACCTTGGCCGGGCTGGCCGGCGCCAGCGGCAGCGCCGACGGCTCCGGCTCCGCCGCCCGGTTTAATCTGCCCGCCGACCTCGCGCTCGACAGCGCCGGCGACCTTTACGTGGCCGATGCCGGCAATGACACGGTGCGGATGATCACACCCGCCGGCGCCGTCACGACGCTGGCCGGCCAGGCCGGCGTCAGCGGAAGCAATGACGGCACCAGCACGGCGCTGTTCAACCGTCCGGCAGGCATTGCCGTAGACGGCGCCGGCAACGTCTATGTCGCCGACACCAACAACAACGCCATTCGCAAGATTGTCGTCGCCAGCGGCGCTGTGACGACCCTGGCCGGCCAGGCGGGGCCCGCGGGCAGCGCCGACGGCGCCGGCACCGCGGCCCGTTTCAACGGACCGTCCGGCATCGCCGTCGATGCCAGTGGGAATCTTTACGTCTCCGACACCCTGAATCACACGATCCGTCAGGTTACGGCGGCCGGCGTCGTCACCACCATCGCCGGCACGGCTGGTTCAAGCGGCTTCTCTGACGCCGCCGGCTCGGCCGCGCAGTTCCACGGACCGCAGGGATTGGCCCTGGATACATCGGGTGATCTTTTTGTCGCCGACACCAACAACAACGCCATCCGCAAGCTGGTCATTGCGACGGGCGTCGTGACCACCGTGGCGGGCCAAAGCGGAGTTGCCGGCAGCACCGACGGGGCCAACAGCCGGGCGGAGTTCTACTATCCCTCGGGCGTCGCAGTCGACACGGCAGGCAATCTTTATATCGCGGATACGGACAATCATCTTCTGCGTGAAATTGCCTCCTCGGGGGCGGTCAGCACCCTGGCCGGCCTGGCTGGAGTCAGCGGCAGCACCGATGGGGTGGGCACCGCGGCGCGCTTTGCGTTTCCCACGGGGGTCGCCGTGGACAGTTCCGGCGATGTCCATGTCGCAGACACGGACAACGACATGATCCGCCTGGTGGTCACCCCCGTGGCTCCGGCGATCACGACCCAACCGCAAAGTCAGACTGCGGCCGCCGGGGCGAATGTTACCTTTAGCGTCGCGGCCACTGGCAGCCCCGCACCAACCTACCAATGGTATTTTTTCCCACAGGGGACCAGTGTCGTAGAGCCAATCAACGGGGCCACCGGCAGCACGCTTGCCCTGAACAACGTGCAATCCGCGAATGCGGGGGGGTACACGGTCAACGTCACGAACAGTTCTGGCACGGTGAGCAGCGCTCCGGCCACGTTGACGGTCAATGCAGTCAGCCCTCCGCCTGCCAGCGGCGGGGGCGGCGGTGGGGGAGGTGGCGCGCCGAGCGTGTGGTTCTACGGCGTACTTAGCCTGCTGGCGCTCGCTCGCCGGGAAGCGCGAGCGATGACGCGGTCTTCCGGCCGGACCAGCCGCGGCATCATGCGTCCCGGTTCGGGGCGGGGCCAGACGATAGGCTGACTGCAATGAGATCTGTGCGAACACTCCAGAGAGGTGCGGGAGTGGGGTGACTGAGCCGGACGAGAATTGGGACGAGGCGGCTGCCACGTTTGCTGAATCGGGCGCAACGCCGGAAACCAATCGAGCTGGCCAGAATCCATGAAAATCAGGAATCTCCCTCTTTGGATCCTCCCGGTTTTCGTGGCGGTTGCCGGACGCGCCGCGGACCTCATCAGCGTGCAGCCGCTGACCGATGGCATTGTCATGCTTCAATTCAGCGAGGGCCGGGTGGAATATCACCAGCGTGGCCAGCCACGCAGCGCGGACACCGTGCAGATCGACCCGCTGGATGTCGCCGCCGCTTCAGTGCCCGCCAGCTACCGCATCGAGAGCACCGATGATGCCAGCTACCGGGTTGCCGCTGTGCCTCTGGCAGTGGGACGGAAGAGCAAGGGCGTGGAGTTTGCCTGGTTTTTTGATGAATGGATCGACGGGCATGCGGTCAATCACCGGCCTGATCACGTGAAGGGCCACTGGCTGTACCTCCAGCTCCCGTGCCCCATGCGGAGCGGCAAGACCTACCTGATCAGCACCGGCGACCTGGCCAAGAACGGGAAGAAATGGCCGCTGCGATTTGACGAGGGAAAGGCGCGCTCAGAAGCCGTCCACGTGAACGTCATCGGTTATGTGCCCACTGCTCCGGCCAAGTTTGCGTATCTTTATCATTGGATGGGTGACAGGGGATCGCTCGATCTCAAGGCCCGCGAGGGAGGCCCGTTCTTTCTGGCCGATGCCTCCACCGGGCGAAGGGTGTTTGCCGGCCGCATTGCCTTCCGCATGCCGCGCACCCAAGTCGAGACCTCGCGACCCGCCGATACCCCCGGCCAGAACTTCCTCGGGGCCGACGTCTGGGAGTGCGACTTTTCAGGTTTTACCCAACCGGGCTCCTACGTCCTGGTGGTTCAGGGGATCGGCTCGTCCTGGCCTTTCCGGATGGCGTCTGATGTCTATCGCAAGCCATTTTACCATGTGGCGCGCTCGCTTTACCACAATCGCTCGGGCATCGAGCTCCGGGAACCTTTCACCGAATTCACGCGCCCGGCTCCCCATAACCCGGGGATCACCCCCGGCTTTGCCAAGCGTCTGTTCTACACCACGACCCGGTTCACCGAGTGGGGCAGCGAAGGCGGCGTTCGCGAACTGCTCGATGCGGGTCGCAAGGGCAATCTGGATGCGACCTGGGGATGGTATCAGGATGCGGGCGACTGGGACGGATATATCGCGCATCTCCGCGTCGCCCAGGAACTGCTTTTTGCCTATGAAATGGCACCCGGGCACTTTCGTGACGGCGAGCTGAACATTCCCGAGAGCGGCAATGGCGTTCCCGACATCGTGGACGAGGCGGCCTGGCTTCCCCGGTACTGCCAGCGCCTGCGCGCCGAGCTTATGGCGAAGGGGTGGGGAACCGGCGGCATCGGCCTGCGCGTCGCCGGCGACGCCTATGGTGGCGATGAGAAGGTGTTGCCCGGGGGGAAGAAAGTGGGGCAGGGGTCCTGGGAGGATGTGAATCGTGACTGGATGGTATCGGGCGAGGATCCTTGGTCCACCTACGGCTATGCGGGTGCCGCCGCGCACCTGGCCTACGCTTTGCGTCTTGCGGGGGTGCCCGATCCCAAGGGCGTGAACTGGCAGCAGGAGGCGATTGAGGCGTATGCCTGGGCCCTGAAGAATACCCGGACCGGCGATGAAAACGTGGCGGAGGTTTCTTTGCGGGACAAGCGGCTGTATGCGGCGGCCGCGCTTTTTCGCCTGACCGGGGAGGCATGCTATGAGAGGCAGTTCATTGCCGACGCGTCCGGGATCAGGGCTGATTCGGTTCTGGAGGGCGAGGGCCGCTACGGCCCCTGGCTTTATGCCCTCGGCGGCGGGCCGGTGCGATCCGACCCGGCCACCCTGGCGCGCCTCACGTCAGCCGTGTTGCACACGGCCGATGTCGTCACGCTGGACTCGTCGGAGCAGCGCGCCCTGCGGTGGGGCGGCCCGTTCGGGTTTCCCATGCTCGTCGGGCAACAGACTACGCCGGCGGTCTTCGAAGGGGCGGTCGCCTACACGCTCGTGAAGAAGACCGACCCGGCGAAAGCCCGGCGCTATCTTTCCGCCCTTTATACAACGTGCGACTATTTCCTCGGCACCAATTCCATGAACATGACCTGGATCACGGGAGTGGGACCTCGCAGCCCGAGCACCCTGTTTCACATGGATTCATGGTATAACGGAAAGAACCGCTTCCCGCCTGGCTATATTCCGTATGGCCCCTGGTTGAAGGATACGGCAGGCACCAATCCCACGGACCAGGGCTGGGCCCATCACACGGTCTATCCCGACATCGATCAATGGCCAGGCAACGAGCGATATTTTCCCAACCGCTGTTCCCCGATGCTCTCAGAGTTCACCATTCACCAACAGTCGGCGCCGGCGGCCGCCCTGTTTGGCTTTTTGACGGCGGACGCCGAAGCCGCGCCAAAACCCGAGACGCCGTGACCCCGACCCTTCCGCCGACTGGAGGCCATACCGCCGCCGCTCGCTCCAATCGCCCCGAAGACTCGGCCCATCGGACTTCACGCCCAGGTGAGGATGAAACTGTTAATTGGCTTATGGAAATCCGGGAGAGGGGAAACTTGATGTCCAAGGAATACCATGAATAGGAGGAATTTTATCAAGGCGGTCGCCTTAGGCACTGCCGGTTCGGCCCTGCCCCTCTCCCCCTCGGCCGTTTCGGCCGTTGATTTGTCCAGCCCTCGGCGGGACCCGGACGGCGCCACGATCGACACCTTCAGCAATGCCCATCGGGTTCGAAGCGGCATCGCCCTCGGGGGAATTGGAGCAGGCTCGATTGAGCTGCGCAAGGACGGGAGATTTTATAACTGGAGCATCGGCAATAACTTTCCAAAAGAGACCGGCAAGGAACTCGCTCTGCCTTCTGGCGAATCGGAGGACCCGCTGGGAGCGCTCTTGTTCTTCAAGGTGCGCTACCAAGTCGAAGGCGAACGGCCGCGGATCAAGCTGCTTCAACTCAATAACGGCTTGAACGAAGGGAAACTGATGAGTGCCGCCTACATATTCCCCTGGATGGAGGCGGTTCAGAATATCGAATACTCGGCGCGCTTCCCCTTCGGCCGCCTGCGCTTCACCGATCCGGATATGCCGTTCGACCTGGAGTTGCAGGCCTGGAGTTCATTCATCCCCCACAATGTCAAAGACTCGGCGCTGCCGGTCGCGTTCTTCGATTTCACCGTTCTGCCGAAGACCGCGCGCAGGCTGCAGGTCCTGTTGCTGGCGGCCGCTCGCAACCTGACGGGCTATGACCTGCCCGAACGCTACCATACCACCAGGATCATCGAGGAGCCTGGCCGCACATCGGTGATCATGAGTTGCGGCGGGACTGAGCCGACGGCGAGTTCCTGGGGGGAGATTGCGCTTTCCGCCCTGTCGGGAAAGCCAAGTTACTACGCAGGATGGAGCCACCTGCATCCCTATTACGAGTATGTGCTGCGGCACGGTTCCTTGCCCAACCTCGATGACACGGACGGCGTCGCCAGCCTTCCGGGCAAGGTGCCGGACTGGCTGCCGAAAACCCATGGGCGCAATTCGATCGATCCTGCGACCGGGAGAAAGCAGGCCGTGAATGACCTGATGTGCACGGTCGGAAGCACGCTGGAACTCGACGGCGGTGTGCGAGAAGCGAGGGCCTCGTTCCTCTATGCCTGGAACTTTCCAAATCTCCACGCGGAGGATGACTTCCGGGTGCCCAGCCAACGCATCGAGGGCCATTACTACTCCAATTTCTTCAAAGACGCCGCCGAGGTCACCGAATTTGCCGCCGGGAACCGCGACCTGCTGAAGGACAAATCCCGCGAGTTCGTCACCAATTTCTTCGACAGCTCGGCCGAAACGTTCGTGCTCGAGCAGGTCAACTCCCAATTGAACACCTTCCTGACCAGTGGAAGGCTGGTGAAGAACGGTGATTTCGGCATGCAGGAAGGATTGAGCTCCGCGTGGTCTTGGGGGCCCGTCGCCACCATCGATGTCATGCTGTATGGCACGGTCCCCATCATCGCCCTGTTCCCGGAATTGCAGAAGGCCACGATGCGGTGCCATGCGCATGCCCAGGGTGAGAACGGGGAGATTGCCCATGGCATGTACAAGAATTTCCAGAAGAGCGAGGACAACACCGCTGGTGTTTTCCATCGCCTCGATCTGGCGGGGCAGTTCGTCATCATGGCCACGCGGGATTACTTCTGGACGAACGACCTCAAGTATCTGCAGGAGATGTATCCGGCCGCGCAAAGAGCGATCAGCTATGTGCTCGGTCACCGGGCCTTGGCTGGAGACCAGATGCCCATTCCGCGGGGCATCGAAAGCAGCTACGACAACTTCGCGATGTACGGATATTCCTCCTACATTCTGACCCAGTGGCTCTGCGCGATCGCCAGCATGATCGAAGGCGCGCGGGCGCTGGGTGACACGGCGGGCGAAACAAAGTACCGGCAGATACTGAGTTCGGGCCGCAGCCTTTTCGAGCAAAAGCTGTGGAACGGACGGTACTACCGCCTGTACAACGATCAGGACAAAGCCGGAGGGAGGGGCGACACGAGCGACGCGTGCCTCACGGATCAGCTCATCGGCCAGTGGGCGGCGCATCAATCTGCCTTGGGAGACCTGTCCGATGAGCAGCACATTCGCGTTGCGCTGGGGAACATTCTCCAGGCAAATTTCGAGCCAGGCTTTGGTTTGCGGAATTGCAGCTGGCCCGGCCATCCGAGCTTCGCCGACGTCGCTCCGGAGGTGTGGGTGGATCAGGGGAACACATCCTGGACGGGCGTGGAACTCGCCTTCGCTTCCCTGTTGTTGTATCGGGGCTTTTATCGTGAGGGAATGGAGGTCGTGAAGGCGGTGGATGATCGTTACCGGAAGAACGGCCTGTACTGGGATCATCAGGAGTTCGGGGGGCATTATTTCCGCCCCCTGTCGGCGTGGTCGCTCGTCAATGCCCTTTTGGGACTGGGCATCAATCAGGGCACCTTTCGATTTGATCCCCAGCTTAAACAAGATTCGTTCAAGCTGTTCTTTGCCACCTCCACGGCCACGGCCCATTTCCTCAAGTCACCGCAGTCCGTGCGCCTGCGCTGCCTGACGGGTTCTCTCAAGTTAGCGGCAATGGAGATGCCGTATCCGCTGAAGGCCGCCCCCGTGGCCATGGGCGCCATCGTCGCTTTGCGCCACCCACCCGTCCTGGTTGACGACCGCTTTTCGAAATGGGAGTTTGAAGAAGCTCTTTGCCTGAACGCCGGCGAAGAGATCGTGTTCAGCCGTGGTGGCCCATGATTGTTCTGTTTTGCCTTTCAGGGTTTGTTGCGTGTTTTTAATCTCAAAGGTCCTGACGTTATCATGAACATCCGCAACTTCTGTGTTCTGGTCGCTCTCTGGCTCCCCCTGACCGCCCTGGCGCAATCGGAGCCGCAGGTCGTCCATCTTTGGGAAAATGGCGCGCCGGGTTTCGAAAGCCGCAAGAATGAGCCGGAACAAGCGAAGGACTGGTGGGTGCGCAACATCCACAATCCATCGATCACCGTGTTCCGGCCGCCCGCGGGCAAGGCCAATGGCTGCGCCGTGGTGGTCGCTCCGGGCGGGGGGTTTCGCGAACTGGTCTTCAGTCCGGAGGGAAGGCAGGCCGCTGAATTTCTCAATCCCCTCGGGGTGACGGTATTCGCCTTGAAATACCGGCTGCCGGGCGAGGAGCATTCACCGTACACTTTGGCCAATGTCCGCGAGGACGCCTACCGCGCCATCAGGTTGGTCCGAAGCCGGGCGACCGAATTCCAGATTGATCCCCACCGCATTGGCATGCTCGGGTTCTCCGCCGGCGGAGCCGTGGTCATGATGGTCGCTTTCGACAAGGGCGACGGCGATCCGCAGGCCGTCGATCCGGTCGACCGCATCAACGGGCGCCCGGATTTCCAGATGATGGTTTACCCCGGAGGCCAGCCGCCAAAGGTCATCCCGGCCGACGCCCCGCCCGCCTTTCTTCTCTGCGCCAATGACGACGAGTACGGGTGCGACCAGGTGACGTTGGAGCTTCTCCAGAAATTCCGCGCTGCCAGGGTTTCGGTCGAGGCCCACTTCCTGGCCCAGGGCAAACACGCGTTTAACATGGGCGAGCGCTCGCCGTTCGCGGGGGTGAGAAACTGGCCGCAGCGCATGGCGGATTGGCTCGGTGACCGTGGATTCCTCAAGGCATCCGCGGGGAAATCCCCGGCGACCGCTCCCCAGTGAACCTGCGCAACTTTCGGGCGCGGTGGGACTGGGCCTGGCCGCGATGGCGCCGTCGACCGGCGGCAGCGCGCTCGTTCAGCAAGTTTGATACTGAGCACCGACGCTGATATGATGGCCCGCATGAAACGACCAACCCTCGGGATATTTCGCGGCCTGGCCTGCGCCGCCCTTTTTCTCGCTTCGCGGACGAACCTGCCCGCCGACCCGACCAGCGCCACCTCGCAGGTGTTTTTCGACGATTTTTCCTATGGGAGTCCAGCCGAGCTCGAGGCCCGTGGCTGGACTGTTCGGACAAAGCCCGGCTGGCCGGGCATCGAAAACGCCTCGTGGAAAAAGGAGGGGGTCTCCTTCCCGGCCGATCCCGCCAAGGGGGGCAACCGGATCCTTCGGATGACTTCATCCACGGACGGGACGCCCGCCCACACGGTCCAGACCCAGATCTGCCAGCAGCGGAAATTCAAGGAGGGGACCTATGCGGCGCGCGTGCATTTCTCGTCCGGCCCGGGTTCAGGGCCGGCGGGCGACGGCGTGGTGGAAAGCTGTTACGCCTTCTCCACCGTGGACGTTCCCAATGACCCCAATTACAGCGAATGCGATTTTGAATACCTGCCCGAAGGAGGCTGGGGCGAAAAGGGACCGGCGCTCTTTGTCACGACCTGGCATGGTGCCACCCCGCTGTCGGACGGGACGAACGACAGCATCCATGACATCGTTCCAGGCCGGGAAGGCGGCTGGCACGTCCTCGGGTTCCAGGTTGCCGCTGGCCATGTGCGGTATTTTCTCGATGGCAGAATGATCGCCGACCATGGCGGCAAGTATTACCCCAGGGATATCATGTGTTTTGACTTCAATCTCTGGTTTACGCGAGAGGGAGTGGGGCCGTCGCAGCAACTCCGCACCTATCAGGAAGACATCGATTGGGTTTATTTTGAAAAAGATTCGGTGCTGAGCCCCGAACAGGTCGAGCAGAGGGTGCAGGCGCTCCGCAGGGCCGGGATTCCTCGGCAGGATACAGTGGAAACGACGGGACTTCCCTGTCCCTGCAACTCCTGAGTCCTCTTGGTACCGTTTTTGTCAAGTCCGCCCAATCCGCCGAGACACCGCCGGGAATTGACGCAGGAACCTGTGGGCGGTTGACCTCGTCGACGGACAAGAGACGGCGAAGATGTCTGAGGGGATAGCGTCAGACATGAGGGCTCAGGTTGACAGCAATTCGAAAATCAAAAATCATGGCCGCGACGCCTACCCCACGAAACATCCGGTCAGAACCTGCCTTTGAGCATCAGCGCCGCCAAGCTCACCAAGAATCTCTTTGAAAGGCATCCAAAGCCCTGAGATCGGTCGATTCATCCTCCCCATTTCAACCTGAGATCCTGCCTCCAACCCCAAGTTCCTGATGAAAAAACTTCCGGTCGTCCTTTGCTTGTTCCTTGTCGCCGCCGCGACCCGTCAGATGTCCGCGGCCGGAAAATTGGATCTTGATCGCGAAACGCCGGTGCCGGCGAATGAACAGATTCCGGTGGCGGATTTTTTTCGGGCTCCCCTGCTGCAGCAGCCAAAGCTGAACCCGTCCGGCACGCATATCGCCGCCATCGTCACTGCAGGCACATCCCAGAACCAGTTGATGGTTTATGAGATAAAAACCCAGAAGATGGAGGGCGTCGGTTATCCGGGCGACCGGGATATCTATGAGTTTGACTGGCTGAATGACCACCGGCTGATCTTCCAACTTGGCGCCCAGAAACTCTACGGCGTCGGATTGATGGCTGCCGAGGTGGGCAAGCTCACTGAGGCCTACGCATTGCTCCAATATTGTTCTTCGAGCCTGCTTGCAGTGCCCCCGCACAATCGCCTGCGGCCCCTTGTGTGGAACCGCCAGGAATTCTTTACCTGGGATGTCCGGCGCGACCTCGGGGTCGCCGTGGTCAATACGGATCTCGACAGTGGCAAGATGGTGGACCTCCTGGGGCCCTCTGCGGACATGAAGCGCCTCGACTATGTCCGGGAGAACAACCAGCGCCACATCCTGCAGACCTTTCCCGGGCCGGAAACGGGAAACACGCTTGAATACCTAACCGATATCGAGGGGAGGCTTGAATTCGCGACGACGGCCGACAACGGCCTGCTGGCGTTTCATCACCTGGTCGGGGACCATTGGGAGAAATGCCCGGTGGATTTGGACCACATTGACATCATCGACCACGGCAACGGGCCCGGACAGTTGGTCGTGCTGGGGCCGCGCCAGGAAGGAAAGCCTCGCGCATTGCAGTTCATGGATGGGGCGAGTGGCAGGCTGGGCGAAGTGCTGCTTCAGGACACGGCCTATGATTTCTACAGCGGTGGCCTCGGGCACGGTTGGTTGTATCGCGATCCAGCCAGCCGCCAGATCATCGGTGCGGCATTCGACCGGAAGGGCCCCCAGGTGGTCTGGTTCAACGAGGAATATCGTGGTTTCCAGAAGACCCTGGACGGCTCCTTCCCCGGGCTGGTTACCCGGATCATCGGCAGCGACGAGGCACGGAAGATCTTTCTCGTGGCGACCTTTTCCGACCGGCAGCCGCCGATCTATAACTGGGTCGATTTCGGAAAACGCACCGCCGGACTGTTCAAGCGGGCGGCCCCTTGGATTGACCGCACGCGCATGCAGCCAATGACTTCCTTCAAGTTCAAAACCCGCGATGGTCATCAACTCGACGCGTACCTGACGTTCCCGGCCGGCGGTTCAAAGACCAATCCGCCCCCTTTGGTCGTGTTGCCGCATGGCGGTCCCTGACCAATGCGTC
>CAVRNM010000303.1:0-13924 GCA_963722225.1 uncultured Verrucomicrobiae bacterium | reverse complement strand
ACTTGGTCATGCGCTCGTATTCGCCGCCATAGTCGCCCACTTTCCGGATCTGCTCTTCCACCTGGAATCCGATGAGATGGCCGATTGGATAGTCCGGCAGGTACAACTGGTCGCTGATCATGTGCGAATAGATCGCCAGCAATGTCACGTCGCGCTGATGCAGCATCGGCGCGTAGTAGCGATTCCAGAGATCGCGTGCGATCCGGACCGTGGCCGCCTTCAACTCGGCTGGCGTGGCGTCCGGATGCTCGTATATCGAATGCCAGACGCCCATGTCGACCAGCGCCACCCCGGAGATCTCCGCCGTTGCCCAGAAGACGTTGAGGGTGGAGAGCGCGTCGTTGCGGGCGTCCGGCTTCGCCAGCCCGAGCGCCTCCAGGTCGTGGCCCTGCGTCATCATGGCCAGCGCTTCCGTGAAAGCGGAGTTCGGCACTCCGGCGAGGAGATGGTAATCCACGAGGTTCTGAGAAGGTCTGCTCGATGTTGTGCCCCATCTCGTGGACCGCGATGTTAAAGCCCTTGTAATTCATCCCGTCCGCCTCGACCCGCGTCCGCAGCCGCGCCTTCTGTCCGCTCATCCCCGGCGGCATCGCGTGGCCGGGGCCGCGGGACGGCTCGACGTCGATATGCGCCTGCAGATAGGCCGCCCGCTCCGCCGAGAAACCGAGCCGCGTCAGGATGTTCGGCAGGTCCGCCCAGTAGGCCGCGGCCGTGGGGTATTTGGCGCGAACGATCGCATCCAGCTGCGCCTCGGTGTACGCCCCCGTGGGCTGGAATCCGTTGTACCAGATGTCGAAAGGCTCCAGCGGCCGGCCCAGGCGTTCCTCGATCAGTCGCGCCACGGCGGTGAATTGCGGGGAGCTGAGCACCTGTTCCAACATCGTCCGCACCCGCGTTTCGCCCATCTGCCGGTCAATCTCGAACCGACGCGCAATATAGGTCGGCGCCGCCGGCGAGAAAGGGTCGGCCCGGCGTTCGGCCTGAAAAATCGCGAGGAGTTTCGCATAGCGCGTGTCCGGTTCGGGGGCGCCACTCGGGCTCAGGCCGGCCGGCGCCGGCGCCCCGAGGTCCGCGACTGGCGACGCCTTCACTTCATTGGAAACCGGGTTCCAGTCCACCTGCGGGTTGTTGATCACCACTTGCGGGATCGATTGGTCGACGATCCGCTCCATGACGCGCTGGATCAGGCGCTGGCGGGCCAGGCCGCCGGCGGAGTCGCCGTAGCACGCCTTGATCTCGTCCCGCAGATTCCAGTGGGTGATCAGGCGGAGACCGGGGGGAAACGGGCGCCCGCCCTGGGCGTCGAGCAGATGATGCATGCAGATCTTGTAATCGTCGATGTAGAGCTCGGCGTCGGCCTGGGTCTCCGCGATCGCCTGGTTGACCTCGGCGGGAATGCGCATCGAGAAAACCTGCGCCAGCCGCGCCTCGGCCCACTGCCGCCGGGTCCACTGCTCTCCCTCCGCCAGACGCTGATCCAGCGTCGTCAGCGGGAAATTAAGCAGCACGACAAAGGCGAGCTTGTTGCGAAAACAATCGTCGGCGAAATGCGCGTTCGGCTCGTAGGCGGCGAACAACTCGTCAAACGGCTGCACCGCGCCCGTGTCGAGATCGATCGGCTTCTTGAGCTCATACCGCAACTCCGAGAAATGGCCGTCGAACTGTTCCAGCTGGTGCTGGAAACGATCAAACGCCGCATCCAGGTCCGCCGGCGTTCCCGCGAAATAGCGGCGGACAAAGCCCTCAAAGACCGCCGCGTCGCCGTCCGCCGGCTCCCAGAATTTCGCCACCTGATCGAGCCCGCGCTGCAACCGCGCGCGCTGGCTCTCGCCATATTTCGCCCCGAGTTCCGCTGCGAGTTTCGCCGCGCTGTCCTGGAACCACGCGGGCGCGCCGGCGGCGGGAGCGGCCGTAAGGATTGGGCTGCGGCCGACGCCGACCGCGAACAGGGAGACGACCAGGCACGTGCGGGGAAGATTCATGGGAGAGTGGGTTGAGGTAGACCAGCCAAAGGGGGTGCGGCTGGTCTGCAAGATGCTCCAAAGCGCGTTGGGCCAACTGCGCACCAGCAGATTCGCGTGCTCGAGAGTTTAGGGCAGGGGCGCCGGCCTTGGCTATGTCATTCTGACAGTTTCAAGCGGAGCACGGTGAAGGAGCTGGCAGGAAAGCGGTGCGGGAACTCCGGCCCCTCGATGGTGAGATTCTCCTCGCGCGGAGCAATGGTTGCCGGAGCCTCGAACGAATTCACATCGTCCGGGGTCTTCGAGGCGAGCACGATGGCCATGCCCGCCGTTGCCGCGCGGCTGGCGCCGCTCAGAACGAGCGTCGCATCACACGCCTCGGTGTAAGGATTGGCCACGAACAACACTACCTCGCCAGCCTGGCGCTCCCAACCCGCGGCGACAAACAACGCGGGCAACGGTCCGCTGCGATAGGGCGGCCGGGGCGGAGCACCATGCGTGGCGACACTGGCCGCCGACAGCGCCGGCAAAACCACCGGCGGGCCGTCGATGGCCACGGGCAGGATCACGTCGGGCCGGTTGCGGCTGTAGAGCGCCTGCACGTAGTAGGATGGCGTTCCGTAGACGCGCGTGTTGTCGAACCAGATCAGATCGGGCGCCCACTGCGCGGCTCCCGCCTTCGCGAACAGCGGCGCATAGGAGGACATCATCACGAGGTCGCTGTTGCGCACCAGGCCGGTCATGAACGCGGCTTCCGCCACCGCGGCCCGCAGCGTCGAGCGGTGCGGGCGTCCGTCGTGGGCAGCGAATTCGCCTGCAAAGACCTTCGGCCCCCGCCGCTCCTGCGCATCATACCGCGTCGCGTTCTCCAGGAACCACTGGGGCGGGCGGTAGTAATGTTCGTCGACGATGTCCGCGGGGGTGCCGTTCATGAACTTGTCCCAAGCGAGTTTCCAGAAGCCGTCGTCCACCCCCGGACCAGACCCGGTCACGAGCTGGATCTCGGGATACCTGGCCTTGAGCGCCGCCTGGAAGATCGCGTAGCGCTCGAAATACTGCTCCCCCCACTGTTCGTTGCCCACGCCGAGGATCTTCAAGTGGAACGGCTCCAGATGCCCCAGCGCCGCGCGCCGCGCGCCCCACGGACTCGTCACCGGGCCGTTGGCGAATTCCACCAGGTCGAGCGCGTCCTGCACCAAGGGACCCAGCTGGCCGAGCGGCACCAACTGCTTGCTCTCGTACTGGCACGCCATGCCGCAATTGAGGATCGGCACCGGCTCCGCGCCGAGATCCTCGCAGAGCTGGAAGAACTCAAAAAAACCGAGCCCGTAGGTCTGGTAGTACTGCGGCGCGGTCGCGTCGCCCATCGCATCCCGCCAGCGATTCCAGTTCTCCGGCCGTTCAGCGACATCACCGATGGTGTCCTTCCACTGGTAGCGGTTCGGCAGATCCATGCCTTCGACAATGCAGCCGCCCGGAAAACGCATGAAGGCCGGGTGCAGGTCGGCCAGCATTTGGACCAGGTCCGCCCGCAGGCCGTTGCGCCGGTGTTTCCAGGTGTGCTCGGGGAAGAGCGAAACGACATCGAGATCCACGCGACCCGGGGCCGTGGCCACCACCACGAGGCGGGCCTGCGCCGTTGTTCCACGGCTGCGGATCACGCCCTCGAACTTCTGCCACTGCGCCGTCAACCCGGTCATCGCGCACTCGCCGAGCGGCCGGCCGGTCTCATCCTCCAGCCCCGCTCGCAAGACTCCGCTGAAACCGTCGGCCGACCGCGCCCGCACCGCGAAGAGGTAATTCTCGTCCTCCTTGACCGCGATGCCGCCGAACCCGTAGTTGGCCACGCCAAAGCCCTTCCCCGCCTCCGTGATGGTGAGACGGACATAGTGCGGATTCTTCGCATTCAGCGGCTCGGCGGATTCCACCGTCACCGTCCCCTGCCCTCCCCGGTTCACGGTTCCCCAGGCAAACAAATGCTCCTGGTGCTCGAACGAACGGTTCTGCACGAGCTCGGCGTACAGGCCGCCGTCGGCGCCGTAGTTGATGTCCTCGAAGAATACGCCGTGCAGCAGCGGGCTGACCGCATGGCCGGGATGGGCGGTGTCAACGGTGATCCGGACCGCCGGGGCGGCGGTCAAGCATGAGGGAACCAGGGCGAGGAGGGCGGCCCCGATCCATCCGGCAGGAAAAATCGATTTCATTTTGGAGCGAGAAGGCAGGCGATCCCTGGCGGACCAGCCTACAATTCCAGCATCACGACTGACTTGGCGGGCAGCGCGACCGTCAACGTGGCGCCAGCGAGCGTCGCCCCATTGAACGCCACGGGCCGCACCGCGTTGGGTGTCTCGAACGTGTTGCGCGCATTGATGGCAGCGGCGGTCAGAACGCGGCCGGTGACGGCCTTCGCCGCGACACCTTCCAACCGGCAGGTAACCGTGATCGGCCGGTTCGGATCCGTGTTGACGAGGGAAAGGTGGACCTTGCCGGCGCTGTCGCGCGAGGCCGAGGCGCTCACCGCCGGGATCCGGTTTTCGCCCAGCACATAGTCAGGTGTCGTCAGCTCGATCGGCAGCGACGTGGCTCCCTGGTGGACCTTGTACATCTCAAAAACCCAGTACGTCGGCGTGACGGTCATCTTCGCCCCGTCGGTGAGAATCATCGCCTGCAGCACATTCACCATCTGCGCGATGTTGGCGCCGAAGACGCGGTCGGCGTGCTTCTGGAAAATATGCAGATTCAGCCCGGCGACGATCGCATCGCGGAGGGTGTTTTGTTGATACAGGAAGCCTGGGTTCGTGCCGGGCTCGACGTCATACCAGTCGCCCCACTCGTCGACCACGAGACCGACGCGTTTCTCCGGATCATACTTGTCCATGATGGCGGCATGCTGCGCGACCAGGTCGTCCATGCGCAGCGTGTGGCGGAGCGTCGCAAACCACGCGGCCTCATCAAACTCCGTGGCCGAACCCTTCGGTTTCTTCCAGTCGCCGGAAGGCAGGGTGTAATAATGGAGGGAAAGGCCGTTCATCTGTTTTCCGGCCATGGCCATGAGCACGTCGGTCCAGTTCAGGTCATCGCCATTGGAGCCTCCGGCGACGCGGTAGATGTCGTTGCCCGGGTAGTTCTTGACGAAGGTGTTGTAGCGGCGGAATTCGTCCGCGTAGTACTCCGGGCGCATGTTCCCGCCGCAGCCCCAGCTCTCGTTGCCGATGGCCATGAGGGAGACCTTCCACGGCTGGTCGCGGCCGTTCCGGCGGCGGAGGTTCGCGAGAGGTGAATCAGCGCCCGCCGTCATGTATTCGACCCATTCCATCATTTCCCGCACCGAGCCGCTGCCCACATTGCCGCACACGTAAGGCCGGGTGCCAATCTGCTCGCAGAAATCCATGAACTCGTGCGTGCCAAAGCCGTTGTCCTCCACGACCCCGCCCCACGTGGTGTTGATCATCCGGGGCCGTTGCTCGCGCGGGCCGATGCCGTCCCGCCAGTGGTACTCGTCGGCAAAACAACCGCCCGGCCAGCGGACATTGGGAATGTGAAGCTCGCGCAGCGCCGCCACGACGTCGTTGCGGATGCCGCGGGTGTTCGGAATCGGCGAGTTCTCGCCCACCCAGACGCCGCCGTAGATGCAGTGGCCGAGGTGCTCGGCAAACTGGCCGTAGATGTTGGGATTGACGACCGGGCCGGGCTGGCCGGCCTTGAGAACCAGCGTGGCGCCAGCGGGAGCCGCGGATGATGTCGCGGGCTGCGCCGGGAGCGAGGCAGCCAACGCAGCGATGGCGGCGAACAGAGACAATGGAACGGCGGGGGTTTTCATGGAAATTGGAAGGCCGAACATGCGCCCATTTTATGAGCATTCAACGTAGTTGGGAAGCGGCCGGCGCAAGTGGAGCCGGTGCGGCATCAACGATATCACCCAGCTTCTCCTTGCCCAGTTTCTTATCGGCTGTCGCCACCGTTGCCATGGTTGTGCTCATGGACACCAGCATGGATGCAAAGTGGTTCGTCCGCTCAAGTTTCCTTTAGCGCGCGGTCGGCGGGCGAGTCCGCGCCCGACCAGATCCGGCGCTGCGTCCACTCCACGGCCGGATCGCACCAGAAGCGATGCGTTGCCGGCAGGCCCAGCGGATGAAACACGAGACTGCACAAGTAAAGACTGCCCGTGCTGATGTAAGGTTCAGCTAACAACGGTTGGTGTCCCGCCAGTCCAATCTGCAGCCAGCCGTCCGCATCAAAGGTGCCAGCCGGCTCCAGCGTCCTCCGGATGACCGTGGTCAGGGCGCATCGGACTTGGGCCGGGGCGACCTCCGTCGGCAGCGTCCCTCGCCACGCCTGGTGGGCCAGATGGTGGAAGGCGCCAGTCCGGTAGGCGATCGAGCGACCGAGCGCCGGGAAGGATCCGTCCGGGGCGATAAGTCGTTCCTGGATTGCCGCGTAGCGCCCGCAGTGGGCGGATACCCGGGTCAGATGGGACTGCCAGCGATCCGTGACCGGCTGCAGCGCCGTCAACAATGTAACCAAGAACGGCTGGATCACGTAGCTGTTGTAGTAGTCCCAGTGAAAATCATTCCCGTCGCCATACGCGCCGTCGCCCTTGTACCACGATTCGTGGGCGGACAGCGCCCGATCAATCGGCTCTGGCTGCCAGTCGGCGCCAGCGCCCGCGAGGAACGCCTCGACCATGGCGGGGAACAACAACCAGTTGCTGGGACCCGCCTGGATCTGCCGGGTGGCGCGCAGGGCGGTGATCACACGAGCCTTCACGTCGGCCGGCAACGGATGCCAAAGCGTCTGCGGGGCCAGCACCAGGCCGTAAGCGAGGAAAGCAGCGTCAACCAGCGGTTGTCCTCCGTGAGCAAAGTTCAGCGCATCGGGCGATGCCGGGTCGGTGGCGTGGTCCAACCCGCGGCGCACCAGATCGCCGAGCTTCGCTCCCAGCACCGCCTCTTCACCAGGTTTCCCGGGCAGTTCGAGCCATGGAGCCATGCCCGCCAACGTGCGCCCAAACGCCTCCAGGTGTGCATAGTCTTTCCGCGGTTGGTCCCGGGGTGCCGCCGGAGCCTCGACCGGCATGCGGGCTCGCAGCGTCTGTGCAGCCAGATTCTCGATCACTGGCTCACAGACGCGCCGCATCATCCTCAGCCAGTAGGCGCGATCACCCTGCCCTGCCGCCGCCAGGTCCACTCCGGGCTCGGGCGCCCCGACGCCAGCCGGACCAGCCATGGCCGCCAACAGCCCGCCCGCCACCGCCCGCCGGATGAAATCGCGCCGGTCAGTCAAACCCGCCGAGGGAGTGGAATGGGGATTCACCACGAGATACTATCTGGGCAGCTCAAGCACGAGCAGCGAGACGGCCTGCCGGGGCAGAGTGAAATCCATTGTCGCCTGGCCGTCATGAACTGAAATTGTGACAGGTGCCTTCAATTGCTCAAGCCTTCCGGACTCTTCGAGCCGGCGGTATTGCTCCGGCGTCGGCGCCAGCGGCGAGCCCATGCGTTTCCAGGCAGCGAACGAATTGCTGTGGGTTTCGTCGATGCGAAAGTGGGCGGCCAATTTGATCGAGTCGTCCCCGGGCCGCAGGCCGGTGACCGTCAATGTCACCCCGGCGTCGGGCCCGGAGACATCGTCGTCATGATAGTGCCAGACCAGCACGCTGAGGTGGTCGTGGTCGCGACTGGCCACCGCCGAGACATCCGGGGCGGCACGCACACCGGCATTCAGGATCAACTCGAGCGGGACTGCGCCCGAGCTCTGCACCGCCAGACGTTGACCGGTCAGGAGCGAGAACATCCGGAAGACGTTCAGGACGGGCTTGTCGATGCCATTCGT
Source organism: uncultured Verrucomicrobiae bacterium (assembly GCA_963722225.1). GTDB lineage: Bacteria > Verrucomicrobiota > Verrucomicrobiia > Opitutales > Opitutaceae > Fen-1467. The sequence continues at coordinate 6,131 of CAVRNM010000303.1, read as the reverse complement.
CGTCAGCGAGCGGAACCCGGCAAAATACGGCTGGTTCTCAAACTCAAACGCCCACGTCAGCGCGCCCTCGAGGTTCACCCCCGCCCGATCCGCCACTTCGGGCAGGCGGGCAAAGCTCGCGGCCGTGTAGCTCGAATACATTGTCCCGTTGCGGTAGCCCAGCTGCGGCCCGGCGCAGGCGGCGCAGCCCTCAGGATCGCATTCCCCGATGATGATCGGGATGTTCTTCAGCTCGGGATACGAGGCGATGATCCGGAAGCCGTCGTCCGCCGTGCGCAGTTCGTTGGCGAGGCCCATCCGGACATGCCCGTTCACATAGACCGGCGAGCCTTTCGCATGAAACGACACAAAGTCGAGCGGGGTGCCCTTCCGCCCCGTCGCGTAATTGGTGCCACGCAGGCAATGCTCGAGGAAACCGCGCATCCAGGGCCCGCCGCTGCCGGCTGAGTCCGGTCCTCCGACGCGCGCCGTTGGCAGCGCCCGCCGCACCGCATCGATGGCGGTGTCGTGCAGCCGCCAAAACTCTTCCCGGGTGCCGCGCCAGTAGCCGATGTTGGCTTCGTTCCAGACTTCCCAATACCACTGGTCGACCTCCGTCCGGCCGTATTTCGCCACGCAATGCCTCGTCCATTGGTAGACCAGCTCCGCCCATTTTGCGTAATCTTTGGGCGGATACGCCCAGCCGGTGAAAATCTCTTCATACCGGGCCTCCGGCGTCCAGCCGTGCTGGTAGGGCTCCGGCTTGACCGACATGGCCCGGGGCATGAATCCGAGCTCGACGTACGGTCGCACGCCCTGCGTGAGATACGTGTCGAAAATGCCGTCGATGATGGTCCAGTCGTAGACCGGCTTCCCCTCGCGGTCCTCGGTGTAGACGTTCGTGCTGCCCCACTTCAACGCCGGCGTCCCATCACCGGTGCAGAAGAGATTATGGGTGCGGAAAAAGACTCCTTGCGGCCGCAATCCGCCCAGCTCGCCGACCAGCTGGCGGCCATTGGGCTTCGTGGCGTAGTTCGGCTCGTCCGCGCCGAAGAACCGCCAGATCGGCCGCACCTCGCCGCAGGGCTGCGCGGCATCGACTGTGATGGTGACGGGAAAGGCCGGGGACAGCCCGCCGCCGGCTCCAGGGACGGCGAGGCCGGCCAACAGGGCGGCGCCGGAACAGAGGAGCCGGAACGGGACCATGTTCACGCCCCGATCACTCAAAGGACAGGTCCATCGCATCGCCGTGGTAGCGCACCGTGCGATCCGGCTCCGGCGTGAAACTGAATCCAACGGGCCTCTGTTTTGAGATCACCACAACCTGAAATGTCCGCTCGCCGAGCATGCCCGGGAAGCTCCCGTCCCGCCGGCCAATGGTCAGCGTGCGGGTCGCATCGCTCCAATGGATCGGGATCCGTGCCGCGGCACCCCGCTCGTAGCCGTAGGTGAGGCCGTCGTCCTCGTAGAGCGTAAACGCTCCGTCCGCTCCGGCGTAAACCAAGAGCGTGATCGGATCGGCCGGCTTTTCCCCGGTGTATTGCAGCTCGGGACCGAACGGCACGATCGCGCCGGCCCGCATGAACAGCGGAATCGCGTCGTACGGCGCCGGGGCCTCGATCGTCTGGTTGCCCGCCATCGCCGCGCCCGTCCAGAAATCAAACCAACCCGCCGCCTCCGGCAGGTAGACGGTCCGGGTGCGCGCCTTGGGCTCCGTCACCGGATTTACCAGGAAGGCCGGACCGAACATGTATTCGTCGCTGATCTCGCGTGCCTTGGCATCGGTTCGGAAATCCATCACCAATCCCCGCATCATCGTGCCGCCGTCCTGGTTCACTGCCCCGGCCAGCGAATAGATGTACGGCAGCAGGCGGTACCGCAGCCGGTCAAATCTGAGCTGCGCCTGATAGGTCGGCGAGGTTTCGCCGCCAAACTGCCACATTTCCCGATACGGGTACTCGCCGTGCACCCGCAACAAGGGCGTGAACGTGCCGAATTGGAACCATCGCGTGTTCAGCTCGCGCCAGTCCTCGACGTCTCCCGACGCCGCCTGGCCGAGGACCGGTTCGCCAGCATTGTCCAGGCCCTGCGGCGCCGCGTATCGCGCCGGAACCGCAAAGCCGCCAATATCCATGGTCCAGTAGGGCAGGCCCGACAGGGAGAAGCTGAGCCCCGCCTGGACCTGCTTGCGCAGCGCCGTCCAGGTCGATGAGGTGTCACCCGACCAGACCGCAGCCGCGTATCGCTGCTGGCCGGCAAAGCCGGAGCGCGTCAGAATGAACACCCGCTGGTCCGGCGCCGCGGCCCGCTGGCCGTCGTAGACCGCCTCCGCGTTTTCGAGGGGATACGCGTTCACCACCCGCGATCCGGGCCCGAGGGCGGTCGGGTTCATGTAGTCTTTCTGGCCCGCCAGCGTCGGCGCTCGCGTGAGATCCGGCTCGCTCGCATCCAGCCACCAGGCGTCGACACGCTTGCTGAACAGCTCCCGGTCGATCTGCGACCAGAAGAGCTTCCGCGCCTCCGGATTGAAGGCGTCATAAAACGTGTAGCGGAATCCCACCCAGTCGTGGATCTTCTCCTGCAAATCGCGCTCGTAGAGAAAGCCGCGCTGGTGCATTGCCTCGAAGTTCTCCGTGCCCGGATAGAATTTCGGCCAGACGGAAATCATCAGCCGAGCATGCAGATCATGGATCGCCTGGATCCAGCCCGCGGGATCGGGGAACCGCGCCGGCTCGAACTGATGCGAACCCCAGGCGTCGGCCTTCCAGTAAAACCAATCCTGCACGATGTTGTCGAACGGGATGCCGCGGGAGCGAAAGCCCTTGACGATGTCGAGGCTCTCCTGCGCCGTCTTGTAACGCTGCCGGCTCTGCCACAGGCCGAAGACCCACTGCGGCATCATGGGCGCGGGACCCGTCAGACGGCGGTACCCGGCGATGACCTGATCGACGTCCGGCCCGTACACAAAGTAGTAATCGACGCCTTCGGCCACCTCCGACCAGAGCGAGGTCCCGGAGCCAGCCGCCGGCGTCTTCCATTGCAGTTGCAGGGCCGGGGGACTGTCGTCCTTCACCCAGTCGAGCCGCAGGCGATGGCGCCGCCCGGCCTCCAGCCGCACCCGCGCCAGATCATACCATGGCAGCCAGCCCTGCCGCCAATGGTTGGCCACCAGCTGGCCGTCGATCCAGAGCTTGAGATTGCCGTCCGAATAGGTCTGAAACTGGTGGTCGCCAGTCGTCTCTGCCTCGACGCTTCCCTCCCAGCGCACGCTGAAATCGCCCTTGGCCGGCAGGTTGGCCTGGATGGCGGCATTCGACCGAAATGGGTAGGCGCCCTGGATGCCGATCCGGGCGTCGGTCTGCCGCGCCACCGGCTGCTCGAACCGGCTGTCGGCGTAATAAGTCCCGGTCAGTCCGCCCGGTTTGCCGTCGACATCGAACAGGCGTGCGCCGGGAATCGGCTCGAACGGCCGCAGGTTGCCAAAACGCGTGAACGACGGATTGTCCCAAAGGAGGCCGTAGCCGCGGCTCGACACCAGAAACGGAATCACGACCGATCCGTTGTGCTGCCAAAGATCGAGGTCGTAGTCCTTGATATCGACGAGCCCGAGCTGGTTCTGCCCCAGGCCGTAAAGCGATTCATCGGCGTTGGGCTCCCATTCCTGCCGCGCCTGCAGCGTCTGCACGCCCTGCACTTCCGCCGGGGTGAGCGCCCGTCCCCCCGCCCGTTCCGCCAGCACGGGCCGGCCGGCCGGATCGAAAAACGTTACGACCCCGGTGGACAGTTTCACCCGCACCTGGAGCTTCGCCGTCGCGACGGTCGCCTCGTCCGGCGCGGTCGTCAGATCCCACGGCACGACGGGGCCGCTCCGCGGCAGCACCACCAGACTTGGGCGCGCGAAAAATGCCTCATCCTTCGCGTAGGCCACGCGAATAACGTTGTCCGCGCGGACCTCGATTTTGAGAAACGCGCCGTCCAGCGCCAGCACGATTCCGTCGGTCTGCTTCTCCATGACGGGTCCTGCCTGCAAGAGAGCCACTCCCAGCAGGAAGGCAGGGAGAAACAGGGTGATCGGATTCTTCTTCATGGGGGCTTGGTTGGGGGAATATTGGAGGTGAGGTTTCCCCGATGAGATCGGAAGTGCAACATGAGATTCTTGTGGCCGCCGCGCGCCGCCGGGCCGGATCGGAGTTTCTTCCGGTCCCAAGCGAAAAGCGTTTTGCCGTCCGGGCTGCATGAACCCGGCCAGCCTCTGCAAAAGGCCCGGCTATTCCAGCCGCTCTTCTCGCTCAACCGATTTCTTCCAACTGATCAGGGTGCCATCGTAGAGCAACAATTTGACGACCTGCTTCACTTCCGAGCGCTTCGTCCCGTAAACCAGGTGCGGGACATTCTGCATGCCCTCCGTGGGCCCGGCGTAGGTCAACTGGTTCTCTGTGCTCGTGACCACCTGCGTTGTCTGGTCGCTCAGCGTGTAGAAGTAAGTCCAAACCTCGGCTTTCCCGCCAGCCGAGGGAAACGGCTCCACGGAGGCAGGCGCTCCCCAGCGTTCCTTCACGTCCTGGGCCGTCATCCCTTTTTTCAGCGGGAGGCCGGGATTCGGGCGCGGGATGGAATCGGGCTTCTCCGATTTGGCAACGTCGGCACCGCCCGTCGGCGTCGCCGCAACGGCGCCGGTCCCGAAGGCAAGCGCACCAACTGAGAGCGTAGTAAGAAAAAAAATGAAGCTTTTCACACGGAATGTTGACACCACCAACTTCAATAATACTTCAGCAGCAACCAAGAAGATCGGCCGCGGACCGGCAATTTCTTCCGCCAAGGCTGAGGCGGTTGGGGAGTGCGGTTTGCCATGCCAATATGGCAGAGTTTTGATATATCTCATCTATCTTGGAACAAACAGGTTACTTAAGTGGTCTGGGATTGGGCCGAGGAACTGCTTATCGGGGCACTCAGTGATTCAAACGCTTCCGCCGCAGACAGCCTCAAGCGCCATCTTCTTTCAACCACATTGGCTCATTCCCGCGCCCTGCCACCGCCATGGCACCAGACCGTAATCCCCTCTCGGATATCATCATCGTGGATGACACGCCCGGCAGTCTGCAACTGCTGGAGGAGATCCTGACAGTAGGTGGTTATCAGGTGCGTGCGTTTTCCCGCGGCGATCAGGCCCTGGCCGCGGCGGCCGACCAGCCGCCCGGACTGATCATGCTCGATATCACGATGCCGGAATTGAACGGCTACCAGATCTGTGAGCGGCTCAAGGCCGATGCCCGGCTGGCCCCCATCCCGGTTGTCTTCATCAGCGCGCTCAGCGATCCCCTGGACAAGGTGAAAGCTTTTGGATGCGGTGGCGTCGACTACGTTACCAAGCCCTTCCACGGATCGGAGGTTCTGGCGCGCGTGGCAACCCACCTGAAGCTCCGGCTGCTCCAGCTGGAGTTGGAGCAACACAATGCGCGCCTCGAGCACCTGGTGCGAACCACGCGCGAGCTGGCCGAGGCCAAAGGCCGTCTGGCCATTCTCGACAAGGCCAAGAGCGACTTCTTGATGTTGATCTCGCATGAACTGCGCACGCCGCTCACCGGCTTGTTCGGCGTCACCGACCTGGTCTTCATGGAAGGCGAATCGAGTTCCGGCCGTCGCCCGGTTCCGGGCGCCATATGAAGAATCGGGCAGCGGCTGCTCAAGTGCTGGAGGATGCGCTGGTGCTCAGCCAGATTGAGGTCGAGGGCAACAGGACTACGCGCCGCAACCCGTCTCCTTGAACTTTGTCCTGACCGACGCCCTGGCGAGGGCCACCGAATTTGCCAAGACGCACAGCGTACAGCTCGGCGACCCGCCCGCTTTCGCCTCGTTGGTGCTCGGCAAAGAGGAACTTCTCGCCCGGGCGCTGCGTTCTTTGATCGAAACCGCGGTCATCTTCTGTCCCAGCGGCGGGACCGTTGGGTTTGCTGGTGAGGTCACGCCGACCGAAATCCATCTGGAGATTGCCACGGCCGGACGGCAGATTCCGCCCCAGGCTCTGGCGCGGTTTTTCGACGTTCTGTCGATCGGCGAACCGGTCTCGCCAGGAGGAGACCTGGGGTTGGGCCCGCCGATGGCCGAGCGAATCCTCGCGCTTTTTGGCGGGTCGGTGACGGTGGAGAATGTCA
>CAVRNM010000302.1:0-15639 GCA_963722225.1 uncultured Verrucomicrobiae bacterium | reverse complement strand
AAGGGTCCGGTAGAAGCCGGCGATCGAGGCCAGGCTCGCCTTCGTCGGGTAGTACTCGAGCGACAGATCGTAGTTCGTGGACCGAATCGGATCCAGGTTGGGATTGCCGCCGGATCCCTGACCGGGCAGCGTCGGCCCCGGAGCCGTTACCGATGTGGCAGGATTCAGATCGCTGAAATCCGGCCGCGTAATCGTCTCCGTGAAGGAGGCGCGCAGGAACAGGTCGTCCTGCAGCTTCAAACGTCCGTTCGCGGTCGGCAGCACACTCCATCGCGACTGATCGACCGTGGTCCACGTGTTGGTTGTCGAACCGGCGATGTTCTGCTGAAAAAAGCCGCCCAATTCGTCATCCCCGTTCGAAAAGCGGACGCCGATCACGCCGTCGAGGGGCATGTCGCCGAGCTTGGCCGAGTAGTTGGTCAGGCCGTAGAGGCTGGTCGTCTTCTCCGTGTCCTTGAAGGTCTTCGTTGGATCGGCCGGCGGCGGGCCCAGGGGGTGGCCGAAGATCTGACGGAGCACGTCCGTGTCGTTCAGCAGGAAATTGGGATCCGCCGACCACCATTGCCGGACGTTGATCTGATTGGGCCCGATGAACAGGTCGGTGGGGGATTCGTGCCCCAGGCCGGGAATACTCGAGGCTGCCGCGACGGCCCACTGGAAATCGCCGCCGCCGTTCGCCGACGTATAGTCGACGTCGCGATCGGCATACCGCACGCCGAACTGCAGCGACTTGAAGAACGCGTTCTGCAGGCGGTAGAGCAGATCGGCCCGGAAGGCGTATTGCGTGCTGTGCTCGCGCTGCCACTGGTCGAACAGTTGCTGCAGATGGTAGTTGTCGACATTCGTGTAGTCGACGCCCGTGGCGTTGACCGTTGACGCGTTGTTTTCGTTGTACGTGATCGAGAACGAGGGCGTCACGATCCCGGTGTCGAGGATCACGCCCCGCGGCCGGTACGTGCTGAAGTTGTAGCTCAGCTCGCCCGTAACCTTGACGGTCCCGTTATCCCACTTGCCGCCAACTGCGCCCTGGTACGTGTCGGTCTTGTCGTGGAAGGCCTGCGTGCTGGTCAGGCTGTTCGTGTTAAGCGCCGTCATGCTTTGGACGAATCGGGCGGGGGTGCCCAAGCTGTCGTACATCTCCGGAACGCTATAGCCGTCGTAGCCGGCGGGAAAGAGCGTGACGTTGTCGATGGCGAAACCGGTGTTCGCCCAACTCGGAATGCCGATGAAAAAGTCGACGCTATGCAGGTCGTCGTAACGGGTGTAGAGGTTGTCCCAGTAGAACTCGGTGTTTGCGTTGGGCTTCCACTGCAGCATGGCCGAGACGCCGGTCCGCTTGCGATCGCCCGGATTCATTTGAATGCCGAAATTGTCGGCGAAATAGCCCCGGGTGCCGGAGGAATCGGCGGCGAGGTCGAACGTTTCGCCGAGGGCGCCGAAGTGCACGTAGTTGTCCACGATCTGGTCCATGTATTGCGAGCGCGCATAGGACACGTCCAGCAGCGCCCCGAAGTCTCCCATCGAGGTCTTCCAGCGGTCGCTCACCAACGCGCTGAAATTGTAGCTGTCCTTCTGCGCCTGGGTCGCATAGCTGCCGTCGGCAGTGCTGGCGAAAGTGAAACCCTTGAAATCGAACGGGCGCCGGAGGCGCACATCGATCAGGCCCGCCACGCCCCCTTCGACTTGGTCCGGGTCAATCGACTTGTAGACGTCGATCCCGGCAACGAGTTCAGCCGGAATGTCCTGAAGGGCAACGCCGCGGCCGACACCCGTGAACACCTCATATCCGTTCAGGGTCGTCTCGATGTTCGGCAGGCCACGGATCACGACCGAGCTGACTTCGCCCTGCGCACGTGCGACCTGAACGCCGGGCACCCGCTGGAGCGCCTCGGCTACGGTAAGGTCCGGGAACTTGCCGATGTCCTCGGCGACGACGGCATCGACGAATTGCGGAGTATCCACTTTGATTTCCTGAGCATCAATCAAGCTGGTGCGCACGCCGGAGACCACAAACTCCTCCATCTTGACCACCGATGTCTGGTCCGATGGCTGATCGGCAGCCGCTTTCGGAGCAGGCGCCGGAGCGGTCCCTTCACCGGAAGGGGGGCTGGCAGTCTGAGCGCGGGCTGAAGGGACTCCTAAAAGCAAAGTCAATGCACAGGCACAGCAGAGCGACACTATCGATCGGCAGGGGACCGAATATCGCTTGCGGGATTCTTGATATTGCATCGCAGTCATAGGATAACCGGGGGTTGGGGTGAGGCGGTGGAATTGCCTGTATGATCCATACGATCCGCACCGCTTTTTCGGGCGTAACACAAAACACGGACAAAAGGCACAATGCGGTTCGATGGAACAACCGGCGTTCTGGGCTTGGTGGGCTCATGTCTAAATGCGCCATTCGGAACCCAAAACCGACATACACCGGCCCGGGGCCCAGCCAGCGGGCATCGCGTCCAGTTTTGAGATTGCCTCGATTTAGCGGACACGCCGGGTAAGCTGGTTGGGCGCTCCCGAGGACAGGAGCCATAGCTTGCCGCAGGGAGCGCCCAGCCAGCGCTGGACGCGGACGGACACCGATTCGGTGCGGCGGCAAGGACCTCATGAACAAGGCAGAGCACAATGGAGCCGGGGCAGCGCCTCGGCGCCAATACGACGAGACGTACAAGCGCCATGCAGTGGAGCTGACGCTGCGGGGCGACCGGACGGTAAAAGCGGTGGCCGAGGAACTGGGCATACTGGTCAGTGCGCTGTACGAATGGCGCCGGCTGTATGCGGCCCGGACCGGGGCTAGCGGGCCGACTCCGCGGACCCTCGCGCAGGCCGAGGAGGAGATTGCCGATTTGCGCGCCGAGCTGTTCCGCATGAGGGAACGGGAGACCGCGCTAAAAAATCACTGGGCATCCTCTCCGAAACGCCCGGGAGCGGTATGCCCAGATCGAGGCGATGAAGGGCGAGCATTGCGTGCGCCTGCTCTGCGAGTTGCTGGGCGTGTCGTCCAGCGGCTACTACGGCTGGCGGCAAAAGCGGCCGAGCAAACGGCAGAGCGAGGATGCGGCGCTCGCCGCAAAGATCGCCGCCGCCCACCGCGCCAGCCGCGGCACGTACGGATCCCCACGCATCGTCGAGGATCTGCGCGAGGAAGGAACCCGCACGAGCAAGCGCCGCTGCGCCCGGCTGATGCGCGCGCAGGGGCTCCACGGCAAGAAGAAGAACCGGCGTCGGCCCCGGACCACGGACAGCCGTCATGCCCAGCCAGTCGCCCCGAACCTCATCGCAGAGCGCCCGGTCCCGAGCGGTCCCAATCAAGCCTGGCGAACCGATATCACGTACCTCAAAACGGCGGAGGGCTGGCTGTTTTTGGCCGCAATCCTCGATGCCTGGAGCCGACGCGTCGTTGGCTGGGCCTGCGCGCCGACGCTGCATGCCAGCTTGGCCCTGGCCGCCCTTCGGGACGCCCTCCATCGACGCCGGCCGCCCAAAGGGGTCCTGCATCATTCCGATCGCGGCAGCCAGTATGTCGACGCCGACTACGTCGCGCTGCTGGCGGCCGCCGGACTGGAGCGCAGCATGAGCCGGGCGGGGAATTGCTACGACAATGCTGCGATGGAGTCGTTCTGGAGCACCTTCAAAAGCGATACTGGCCTGGACGAGATCGTTCTCGCCACCCGGCGCGACGCTGAGCTTGCCGTCTTCGATTATATCGAGACGTTCTACAACCCACGGAGACGCCACAGCTCCCTCGGTTACCTCTCCCCTGTGGCGTTCGAGAATCATCAAAAACTAAACGACATCAAAGCCGCCTGAATTGGTGTCCGTTTTTTCGAGGCAAGCCCATTTCACCGACACTTGGCTGCCCGTCGGCAACCGTCCCGCGTGCGACAGGCCAGGGCAGACCCCGACGGCCGGCACGGGCACCCTCGCTGATGTCCAGACGCGCCGGATCGCCCGCCAGCAAGGTTGCACCCCAGGGCAGCGGCCATGGAAGCCCTTGAGACTGAATCCCTATTCACGAGCACGGGAGGGTGTCTCCATCAATGCGCTGGCCTCGCGCAGGAGTATCCGGGCCAGAGCCCAGTCAAACCAGAACCCCTGCACCGGAGTGCCGCGCCCCAAGCCGCTGCTGGATCTGCTCAGGACGGTCTCACGGCTCGTAGCCAATTCGGATCGAGCATCCTCAGCCCGCCCCAATTGATGGTAGGCCATCGCTAGGATGGCGTACGCGGTCGCGGATCGCGGCGCATTATCCTGGGGATATGCGAGGCACAGGCGACACCATTCTGCGGCTTTTTGGTAGTCACCTCGACGGTACTCAAAAAGAGCGAGGGAAACCGATCGCCAGGCAGCCAGAAACCGGTCGCCGGTGGCGTCGGCCTCGGCAAGCGACTTCGCCGTCGCCTCGACCAGGGGGCCCAAGGACTCGATGATCCGACTGTTCGCCGGCTGCAAAAGGCTGATCTTGACGATCCGGTCTGCGAACGGAAAGGGAGACCCGGCAAAACGAGCGATCGCGTCCTGGCGAAATCTCTCGTAGCCGTCGGTGTCACCCAGCTCAATCAGGGGAGGACCCCGTTCCAAGTAGTCCAACGTGGAAACGTCCAGGCCGTCGAGTTGGTCCACTTGCAGCAGCAGGGCAAATCGGTCGGCGGCCGGTTTCCACCTGTGCTCCAGGGCGTGCCACTCGCCGACGGACCGGAGGACGGCTGCTCCCTCTACCGTGGGCTGCGTGAAGGAGACCGCGCTCAGCTGATCGTCGGCCTGCTCAAGCCTTCCCTGGCTCACCAGCAGTGCGGCCTGGGTGATTCTCTCCCGGACTTCCGCCTCCCGCCGCAGCTGAGCCTCCTGCAGTTCGGCGGCAACAGCTCGGTGACGCGCGTCGCGTTCCTTGACGAACAGCCAAGTCGATACGCCCATGCCAACCATCAGGGCGAGAGCCCCGGCTCCGCCGCCGGCAAACACCACCCGGTTCCGGCGGACCAGCTTTCGGAGGCGATACAATCGGCTCGGCGGCCGGGCCGTCACGGGTTCATAGTCCAGGTAACGCTGGAGGTCCATCGCCAGTGCGTTGGCGGTCTCGTAACGGCGCCCGCGATCTTTCTCCAGCGCTTTCATCACAATCCAATCGAGGTCACCCCGGAGTACAGAAACGAGCCGCGGGGCTTCAGTCTGACGGCAGGCGGCCATCCGAGTCAGCTCCGAAATCGGCAGCGCCGCGACCCGGGCGGAGGGACGGGGCGGCTCCCGCTCCCACAGGATCCGCCGCATTCCATCGATGCCGAATTCAAGAAGCTCTTTGGCGTCAAAAGGGGTCTTGCTCGTCAGCAATTCATAGAGCAACACGCCCAGGCTGTAGATGTCGCTTCGCGTGTCGGTTCCCAGCCCGCTCATCTCAGTCTGCTCCGGGCTCATATAGGTCGGCGTGCCGATCAGCTGGACATAAACCGTAAACAAAGGCTCGTCCGTCAGCCGCGCCTCGGTTGCCATGGAAATGCCGAAGTCAATCACTTTGGGGACCGGCACGCCGTCGTGTTGAGCAACCATGATGTTCGACGGCTTGATGTCTCCGTGAATGATGCCCTTCTGATGCGCGTGCTGGATGGCATGGCAGATCTGGATGAACAGACCGAGGCGTTGCCGGGTATCGAGGCGATTCTGATCACAGAACTCGGTGATTCTCACCCCGCGCACCAGCTCCATGACGAAGTAGGGCGATCCCCGCTCGGTTGCCCCTGCATCAAACACCCGGGCGATGTTTGGATGATCCATCAGGGCAAGGGCCTGGCGTTCGGCCTCAAACCGAGCGATGACGCTCTTGGTCTCCATGCCGAGTTTGATGATCTTGAGCGCTACCCGGCGGCGGACTGGCTCCTCCTGTTCGGACAGGTAAACCACGCCGCAACCGCCCTCTCCAATCTTCTGCAGCAGCTTATACCGCCCGATCCGCGTGCCAACCGGTTCGTCGCCGGGCGGTTTCGGGCGGATGGCCTCCGCCAAGGCAGGCCCGCCCCCGTAACTGCCGGAGAAGCTCGCCAGTTTGCCCAGGGACTTACTGCCCTCCGTGAAGAACCGCTCGGCGTCGTCCGTCGCTGTCAACAGACTCTCCAGCCGCGCGCGCAGGGCGGAATCCCCCGCGCAGGCGCGATCGAGAAAGGTCCGGCGCTCGGTTCCATCAGCCAGCATCCTAGCGGCATCGAACAGCTCCTCCTCACGTTGGTCCGTTGCGCTCATCGTTCCGTGTCCGCTTCAGTCATGCGTGGTTCATGGTCAGAATCCGACACGGGAGGATGCGCCGGGGCGTAGGCGGCTCATTTTTGCGTCCGGATGATCTGAAACAACCACGCCTTCGCATAAGCCCAATGGCGCTCAACCGTGCGTTCGGTCACGTTCAAGATCTCCGCCACTTCCTGGTTGGTGTGCCCGCCAAAGAACTTCAGCACCACAAGTCGCGCCTTTTCCGGGTCTTCGACCTGCAGCCGCTCCAGCGCTTCGTCGATCAAGAGGACCTTCTCATCCGGCTTGGACGCGGCGATCTCGAGCTGATCAACGTTCAGGAGTTCCTGGTTGCAGCCGCGCTTCAGACGGGATTTTCTGCGGGCATTTTCAATCAGAATGCGCCGCATCGCCTCGGCCGCCGCGCCGAAAAAATGGGCGCGGTTTTGCCACATTTTGTCCCCGCTGCCCGCGACACGCAGCCAGGCTTCATGCACCAACGCCGTGGGCTGCAGGGTCTGACCGGGCGCCTCCGACGCCATCCGCGCTGCGGCATGGCGGCGCAACTCGTTATAAACCAGAGGCAGCAATTTCTCGGACGCGCCACTTTCGCCCCGCCCCATCGCCTGCAACACCTCGGTTATCTCGGCCATGAACTCAAATTGCTGCTTTATTCAATGGTGGGTATGCCCAGGTTTTGGGCAAGGGCACCCGTTCCTGAATCAACGCCAATTGAAACGGTAGGTAGCCACGTTTTGTTTCGCGAGACATTGACGTTCCGAGTCGTTCTTGGGGTGAGTCAGGACCGAAAAACCCAGAGAGATTTTCGCACCTGCTTGGTGCCTGACCAAACTTTTTGGATGCTCCTTGTCGGGCTAATTGGGTACCCCATCTGGTTTGTTGGCAACCGTGAATTGGCAGCTCTCACGTCCTCCGGAGCGATGATGACGTGACCTCGCTTTTTTGAGCCGCCTTCGGTGACGGTCTGGGCCATAAGAAGGACCCAGACCAACTCTTCAAGTGGCTCGAATCTCCGGAAGCACCTCACTGCCATCGCCGCTTCGCTCTGATTGGCTTTCCCGTGGTCGCCGGGCGGGCTGCCCCCGCCAGTACGCCAAACAGGAACGGGGATAATTGCAGGTACCGTCAGATCCAATAGAACTCAGGCTACAACTCATCTTCTGGACAGGATTGCTCAGACTTGGGCGGCGCGGGAGCCGGAGGCGGTAGGATCCGTCCGGATTCATCGGCGGAGGAGCCCCTGCAGCCGGGAAGAGCGGACCGTGCTAAACTCGCTCGCCACGATGAGGCGGTTCTCTCAACCTCGCCAGACCAAATCTGGCCTTGGCCCGGATGGCGGAATGGTAGACGCTCCAGACTTAAAATTTGGTTTCCGAAAGGAAGTGCGGGTTCGAGTCCCGCTCCGGGCACCATCTCTACCAAAGATTTTCGATCCGCACGACGCTCCGTCGGCCGCCGCGCGTGGAAGCGTCCAGACTAGGGCGTTGACGTCGCCTTAAAGCCAAAGGCAAACACCACGGCCAGCATGATGAAGGCAAAGCTCGCCACGTAATTCCACGCCAGCTTCTCCTTCAACACCAGGATCGCGAACACACTGAACACGATCAGGGTGATGACTTCCTGAATGACCTTCAACTGGAAGCCCGTGTACGTCACATAGCCCAGCCGGTTGGCCGGCACCATCAGGCAATACTCGAAGAAGGCAATGCCCCACGAAACCAGCACCACCGCCCACAGCGGCTTGCTGTGAAGATATTTGAGGTGCCCGTACCAGGCAAAAGTCATGAAGACGTTGCACAGCTATCCCATAGGGGGTGAGCATTGGCCTATGATGCGGTAATCCCAGAGGGGGAACAAGGGGAAGCGTGGCGGAGTGCGATGCAGGATTTTGGATGTGGTCGCGGTGTTTCCTCATCGAGTCTCACGCGTGCTGTCCCATGAGATAAGCCGAGAAGCCCGGCAGCTCACTCTGGCGTGGCGGGGCGATGCTTCCGCCGCGCCCTGCTGCTGTCCCATAGCGGGCGAGCAGTTCACCCAAGTCGCGTGGCAGCCAGAGGGCGGCCCGGCAGAGGGTGAGCAACCGCGAGAAGCTGTGCATCCAGGCGCTCCGCCAAGCTTGGAAGCGCAGGAGAACATAGACCAGGAGAGCCATCCAGACCTGCCACTTCACGGCATTGGCCGTGTGGCCGAGGAAGTCGGCCAACTGAAGCGTCTGCTTGACCTGTTTGAAGAAGACCTCGATCTGCCAGCGACAGCGGTAGAGGTCCGCTACGCTGCCACCGCTCCACACCAGATTGTTAGTCAGGAAGACCAGGACGCGTTCCTGACCGTCGAGTTCCACCCGGGCGGTAACGCGCCGCAACAGGCCGGGGTAATCCTGTCGAGCGTAATGCCCCTTCAAGACAATGAGTTCGTCTTTGAGCACCCGGGGATCGGCGCCCCTGGGCAAGCGCTTCTTCACTCGGCAGGCAAGATTGTCCTTGGCCCGAGTCACGAAGAACACGCCTCGCTGGGCCAGTTCCCAGAAGTGGGCGAGGTCATAGTAGCCCTTGTCGAAGAGGACGATTTTCCCATCGTGCAGCGCGGCACAGAGCTGCCGGGCCCGGCGGTTGTCGTGTTCCCGGGCGGTGTCGATGACCACGAAGCCAGGCAAGAGGCTGCGCAGCGACAACCGCAGATGGCATTTGGCGGCGGCCTTGCGCCGCCGGTGTTTGGCCCAGTCCAGGCAGGAGGCCACCAGTTGGATCACGGTGGCATCGACCACATGGATGGTGCGGTGGAAGCGCCAGGCCAGCCCCTTGGTCGGCCCACGGCCGAAGGCTGGGAACGTGCTCTGCAGATGCTCCAGCACGTGCCAGAAGACGGACTCAGCCAGCGCCGCATCGCGTTGCTTGTTGGCATGACTGAGATTGTTGCGCGACGGCGGCGTCGCTCCGCGCAGGGCCCGCAACGAGGTGGCCCACAGCCGCAAGGCATCGCAGACATCATTGAGGCTGAGCGCGTGTGCCATCTGCGCGTAGAGCAACGCCACGACGTGACTCCACGGACTGAAGGTGCGGGCCTGCTGATCCACGCCATGAACGCGTGCCAGCTTCGGCACCAGATACGCTGGAATGAGTTCGACCAATTGCCGCAGCACGGTAGCTTGCCGGCGGCTCGGCTGTTTTTTGTTTTTCACACCCTGCCTTGTGGCAGGTAAACCGGAAGCGACCGAGCCACTTCCTTTCCTCCCATGGTTCAATCGCGTGCCCACCTCGATCCCGCCCCCGCCCATTTGCAGCTGAAGGTCACCCTGCTCGACATCCGGCCGGCCATCTGGCGCCGCCTGCTCGTCCCGGCCAAGCTCAAACTCCCGCAGCTCCACACAGCGCTCCAACGCGCTTTCGGGTGGACCGACAGCCACCTGCACGCCTTTCAGAGCAGAGACGCTTCCTACGAGGCCTTCCACCCTGATGATTGGGCCGGGGATTTCTCCGGTCCGGGCCAGCGTTACGACGAGAAGAAGTTCCGCGTCGGCGATCTGCTCCGAGCCAAAGGCGACCAGCTAACCTACGAATATGACTTCGGGGACAGTTGGCGCCACAAGATCATCGTCGAAAAGGTCCTGCCCGCTGCTCCTTCCAAGATCGTGGTCTGCCTCGCTGGCGCACGGGCCGGCCCACCCGAGGACTGCGGTAGTATCCCGGGATACTACAATCTGGTCGCGGCCATGGCAGACCCCAAACACCCGGAGCACGATGAACTGCTCAATTGGCTCGGCGAGCCCTTTGACCCTGAGGCCTTCAACCTCGAAGCGGTCAACTTCCTCCTCAGCCATATCAAATCCTGACCAATCCTATGGGATGGCTGTGAAGATGTTGGAGCAGAAAAGGAGCAGGATCGTTGGCATGACGGACCAGAATCCGGCGAATGATGCGCGAGGCCGCAATCTGAATCTCAAATGGCTGGCGCGGACGTTCCAGGGGAATCCGCCGGATCCCCCGATGCCCTGCCGTTGGAACGCGGTTCCGTCCGCAGCGAGGGCGGCGCGGCATCAGATCACGGCAGGGCGGTCACCGGCCGGTCAATTCCCTTCGGAAAAACGTTGAGCAGCCGAACCGGCCTCCCAGACTCGGTTCCGGTTCCGGCATGAAAAAAAAGACCAGCTATGCAGTCTACTTCGCCGGCGGCCTGTTCAATGCCAAAGACCTGATCGGAAACGCCTACCTGGCCGAGGCGATTTTTGACAGGTCCCACGGGAGCTTCCAATGCGTGCTGCCGCAGAATGTCGAGCACCGCAGCCTCACCGCCCAGCCGGTGCGGGATCGGAACCTGCGCACGCTGGCAGCGTGCGATCTTGCCCTCTTCAATTTCAAGGGTTCCGAGCTGGGCGCCGCCGCCTGGGAGGAATTCCTGTTCGCCAAGTTTGCCGACATTCCGGCCGTGCTGCTCCGCAGCGACTCGCGTGTAAGGGGGACTGAGCACAGCGGCTCCGGGAACCTCCGCTGCAGCTTCTACCCGCGGACGGAATCCGTCGTCCTCGACAGTCTCGCGTTGTACCGGAAGTTCGCCCATCAGCGGCGGCTCCGGCTGGTGGACATGCACCTGCTGGCCGGCCAGCACAGTTCGGCCGCCGCCCAGGCGGTTTGCGAAGTCATCGCCGCCCACGTCGTGCGCGCGCTTGACCGGGTTCTGCGCGAGGAGCCCGCCATGCCAAAATACGTGCGCGCCGAGGTGTATAACTGGCTGGCCCTGCTGCCAGGCCTGCGGGGTCCGGCGAAGAAGCTCCGGAAGGAATTCGAGTCCATCCTCGAACACAAGGTCGACCGCGACCTGCTCTAGCGATTTTCGGTTTTTGGTTTTGGATTTTCGCTCTTCAATCAGCACATTGTGATGGCCGGTCGCCGCCTCCGCACGCTGCGCCTGGCCGGGCCGGAAAGCCAAAATCAAGAACCCAAAATCGGAAATCGAAATGGCCCTGACCATCCTCCAGCATCCCCTCGCCGCCCATCTGCTCACGCACCTGCGCGACCAAACGACCAAGCCCGCGCTGTTTCGCACGCTTTGCCACCAGATCGCGCTGCTGCTCGCGTTGGAAGCCACCCGGGATCTCGCCAGCGAGGAGAAGACCATCCAGACGCCCCTCGAGCCTGGCCGGGGCCGGGTGCTCGCCCAGCCCCTGGCGATTATCCCCATCCTCCGCGCCGGCCTGGGCATGGTGGAGCCGTTGCTCGGCCTTTTTCCCGACGTCAGCGTCGGTTACGTGGGCCTGGAACGGGACCACGCCACCGCGATCGCCCATTCGTATTACTGCAAGCTGCCGCCGCTCGCGGGCCGGCGGGTGCTCGTCATTGATCCGATGCTGGCCACCGGGGGCTCCGCGGCCCAGGCGTTGGACGTCGTGACGTCCGCCGGCGGCACCGACGTCGCGCTGCTGTGCATTGTCGCCGCACCCGAAGGCGTGGCCTTCGTCGAACGGCGCCACCCCGCCGTGCCGATCTACACCGCCGCGCTGGACCGCGGGCTCAACGCGGAGAAATACATCCTGCCGGGCCTCGGCGATTTTGGTGACCGGCTGTACGGCACGTGAGCGCGGCGGGAGGCCGCATCATTTCCAGCTCAGGATGAGCCGGCCGAAATAGGTCGTGTCGAGCTTCCGGAGGTCCTCCGCGGGCTTGCTGTTATAGTCATTGGCGATCCCCAGGCGGAGCTTCCACGATGACTTGCCCACCGGCACATCATAGTCCGTTTCCTGCGTGATGTGCATGTTGGCAATGTCCTCGAAATTAGCCACGATGGCCGCGCGCGCTGTGAGCTCGGAGTTGTCAAACTTGAACGACTGGTTCAAGCCGAGATCCAGGGCCATGGTGTGGAGGTTCTGCGCCCCGGTGCCGCTATAATCCTCATAACGGTACGCCAGGCCAATCCGGCCGGTCATCTTCTGCTCGACCTCCTTGATGAAATCGTAACCGATGCCGGTGGCGAGGGTGTCATACAGGCTCAGATCCTTGATGTGGTCGAATCCTGCTTCGTCGCGCGCATACCACGAAGACCGGTCGGAGTAATTGTCGGAGAAGTCCGCGCCGGCCTTGAGCTGGTCCGCGGACTTCACCCCGTCGGTGCTCTGGCGATAGTAGTTTGAGCTTAGGATGAGCGTGTCCTTCGGGCCGGTCAGCGTGGCCGTCGCGCTGTAGGAGGAACCGAGTTGGTTGTGATTTCCGGTCTTGCCGGCGACGTCGACGCCGGTCTCGAACTTCCAGTGGCTCAACGTCGCGGGATCGGGCGCGCCCGCCGCCCAGATCGCGGCAATGTCGGTGACGCTGGCGGGCACGGGTCCCGCCGCCGCCGCCACCTGCTCGGTGCCGCTCGCGCCCGACAGCCGGCCGTCGTAGCGCTGGCCGTTGGCCAGCCGCACCGCCACCGGGCCGTCCGTTTCGATCCGCACGATGTGCTTCTGGAGGACCGCGACTTCCCCGGCAAACTCGGTGTCGATGGTCACCTTCCCGTCGGCGATCTTCGTGATATGCCCGACGAGATGAGCACCCTCCTTGGTCTCGATGACATCGGCGCGCAGCACACCGCCCGCTGTCCCAACCAAGATTGTCAGCAATAAAAAGGCCCAACTGCCGCGCGCGACTTTCATTTGGCGCGAACCAATCTTTCCCTCATGCCATGTCAATCCCTCTCTCCGATTTTCTACCCGGCCGGGCATCAGGCCACGCCCGCCTCGACAAATTCCACGCCGACGGTCAGCCTGATCCGGCATCAACCCATGCAACCAACCCGCATATTTCACAGTCTCGCCACCACTGTGACCATCTGCCTGCACGCGGCTCCTAGGGTGACGGTAGTCGAGAGATATGCGGGTTAGATTCAAAACCGCCCCTCCGAACATTATAATGCGACTGTGTACGACCGAGAATCGTTGTCTGGCCCAGGAAAATCCCATGATCTTGGCCGGCCTCTTTGCCGAGTGTTTCTGGGGCGGTTTTGCCGGTAGCCCGGATGAGCCGGCCAGCAGGCTCGGCGGCGCGGTTGGCCGCAGTCTGCACCCAGGCTATAGAGTGGAGTGTGAAACATCCGGAGTAAGGATGGACCTGAAAGGACCGCCATGATCCTCGCCGACCGTTGGATCGATTACCGGCTCCTTGATTGCGGCGACGGCCTGAAGCAGGAGCGCTGGGGGGAATACGTCCTCGTGCGGCCGGACCCGCAGGTCCTCTGGCCGCGGCATGGCCAGCCGGTCGGCACGCCGTGGGAGAACTGGGACGGCTTCTACCACCGGAACGCCGACGGCGGCAGGCCGCTGGGAATTCCGGCGGCCCCTGCCGGAATCCTGGAACATCCGCTACGCGCCCCTCAACCTCACGTTCAAGATCCGTCCGACCGGCTTCAAACACACGGGACTGTTTCCGGAGCAGGCGGTCAATTGGGAATGGTGCGCGCAGAAAATCCGCGCCGCCGGCCGCCCGGCGAGCGTGCTCAATCTCTTTGGCTACACCGGCGCCGCCACCTGTGCCTCCGCCATCGCGGGCGCCAGTGTCTGCCATGTCGACGCGGCGGAAGGCATGGTCCGATGGTGTCGCGAAAATGCGGAGCTTTCCGGACTCGCCGACGCGCCGGTCCGCTACATCGCGGACGACTGCCTGAAATTCGTCCGCCGCGAAATCAAGCGGGGGCGGCGCTACGATGCCGTCATCATGGATCCTCCCACCTACGGCCGCGGCGGCGGCGGCGAATTGTGGAAACTGGAGGACCATCTTTGGGAATTGCTGGGCGAATGCCGCCGCGTCCTGGGCGACCGGCCGCTCTTCTTCCTCGTCAACGCCTACACGGCGCGGCTCGCCTCCACGGTGGTGGAAAATCTGCTCACCGAACTGATGCACGACGCGGGCGGCCGCGTGACGGGGGGCGAGGTCGGCCTGCCGGTTGCTGCCGACGGAAAGGTGCTCCCTTGCGGAATCTTCGGGCGCTGGGAAACGTCAACCACCTAAGCAGACCCCTCATGGAGACGCGACGGTTTGATTGGCTCTAAACCGCTATGAGATATCGCATCGGAGTTGACGGCGGTGGCACGAAAACCGAGTGCATTCTGCTCGACGAGCACGGCGCCGTCGCGGCCCGTTGGACGGCTCCCGGCAGCAATCCGAGCCGGGAGGGTCCGGAACGCGCGCGGAAGGTCCTGGTCGAAGCGCTGCAGGCGCTCGTCGCGGCCGCACCGCGATTTCCGGACCTGGGCGGGTCGCGCCCCGCCGGGGTCCCGGCCGCCACCGTGGACCGCGTTTTGCTTTGCATGGCGGGCAGTCAGACTTTCTGGCAGGAAACAGCGGCTGCGCTCAAGGGCTATGGCAGAGTCGAGGCCATGCCGGACCGGCTGCCCGTGTTGGAACTCGCCACGGGCGGCGGGTCGGGCCTGGTGGTGCATGCCGGCACCGGTTCGTTTGTCGCCGCCCGCGCGCCCGACGGCTCGGTGCACTCCGCCGGCGGCCTCGGCTGGCGTTTTGGCGATCCCGCCAGCGGCTACGACCTGGGCCGGCGGGCGATCGCCCTCGCCTTGCTGGAACTGCAGGGCTGGGCCCCGCGCACCGCTCTCGCCGACCAATTGTCCGACCACACCGGGCTCGCCGATTACGCCGCCAACTCGCGCTGGTTCTATGGTGGCGGCGACGCGAACGCGATGATCGCTGCTTTCGCGCCGCGCGTGGTCGCACTCGCCGGCCAGGGCTGCGCCCCGGCCCAGCGGGCCATCGCGGAATCGTTCAGCGACCTCTCGGCGCTCGTCAACGCCGTCTGCTCGCGGCTGTTTCCCGACGCCACGCTGGAGGCCCCGGTTCCCTGCGGGGTGTCGGGCGCGCTGTTGAACCGCCCGCCCTGCTGGTCCGCCCTGCTCGCACTCGCCGTCGCGCACGCGTGGCCGGTCCAATTGCGGCCGGTCTTCGACCCTCCCATTGAGGGCGTCCGCCGCTTGCTGCAAAAGATGGCGTGACCGCGTAGAGCGGGTTTGCCTGCGGTCCGCGGATCGGTACCCTGTCCTTATGGCTGCTTACGCGGGGCAAATCCCTCCGACGCACAAAAAGCCGAGCTATCCGATCATCGATGAGCTCCGGTCCTACCTGCGCCGCTATCGGCGCGATCGCGAACTGCCCGTCAGCTACGAACGGCTCCGGGATTTTCAGGAGACCGCCCCGCTCATGGACGCCGCCGGGGAGCCCACGCTGTGGGAAACGGTCGCGTATCATGCCGAGGCGATGCGCGCGCTCAACGAAGACCTCAAGCGCATCTACGCCCTGCTCAAGGTCGATGGCGATTTCTCGGTCATGCGCCACCTCTACATCGATCGCATCGACTTCTGCGCCTTCGGGAACTCGCAGCCGTTCCGCATCCGGATCGTCAACGCCTTCAACGATAATCCCGACTACTTTTTTTTTT
>CAVRNM010000301.1:0-24033 GCA_963722225.1 uncultured Verrucomicrobiae bacterium | reverse complement strand
ACTTTGTCAAGCGACCTGCGGGATGACCGGACTCGTGCGCGAGCAGCCACGCCAGGACCTCCGCGCGCGACTGCATGCCGAAGAGCGCTCGCAGTTTCAGCAAGAACGCTCCGGGTTGGTTGGGGCGCGGCGGTTTGCTGAGGCCGCGCGGCTCGACCGGCGTACGCAACCAGCCCCAGCTGCGGAAGATCTCGTCCGTCCGACTTGGGGTCGGAGGTGCGGAAACAGCAGCGCGGGCTGATCCACCTGCGGCGGCTTTTTCGCAAAGGCCTTCCATTTCGCGTGCGACGAACTCTGCGTCAGGTGCTCCGCCAGGGCGCCGAGCACGGTGACATCGCCGAGTTCGTGCTCGCGTTGTAGTCGGGCCATCCGGAGCAGGTTGATCCAGTCCCCGTTCTGTTGAAGCCAGTCGGCGACCTCGTCGAAGAGCCGCGCGTCGTGACGCGCGAATACGGTCGAGAACAGCACCAGTGCCTCCGGATCGACGGCGGCATTGCCTCCCTGGACAACGTGCCCGGCAACTCCTAGCGCCGACCACTGCCGCCAGAGCAGATCGACGACGGACCGGCGCAGGTCCTCGCTAGAGTTGGGCATCGAGTTCTGCATGGCCGAGGTGTTTGAGCATTTCGCCGAGGAGGAGCCTGAAGCCATCGGAGGGATCCTGCGTGCGTGTCCACTTGGCGGCGTCGAGCAACTCGTCCGCCGTGGGTTTCAGATCGAGGAGGTCCTGCAAATGCCGGCCGCCATCGCGGTCGACTGCGGCGTGGAGCTTCAGGAAAACCTGGTCCCGCCGGCCGATGAAGCTGATGGAAAGCCGGGGACCGTAGTTCTTCGGTGGGCGCGATTGCAGACCGTCCGGCAGGCCGCAGCGAAACAGGGTTTCGTCGGCAACCTGGTCGTTGAGCCAGTCGCGGGGCAAATCGAGCTGCGCGCCGACGTCATCCGCCGCCGTGCGGAGCCAGTCGGGCAATGGCCGCGGCGACACGAGATGGTTCGCCTCAATCCGGGCGAGGATGTCGACGTCCTGCGTCGTCGTACGGCTGACCAAGCCCAACGCGAGCAGGGACGAGCCGCCGCAGACGACGAAGTGCTGCGCGGGGTGATTGCGCGCCGCCAAAAGCTCCCCCAACAGGCTGAGAGCACGGTCGAGTGTCACTGGCGTTATCTGGCGCATAAAGATACTCAAAATAATCGAAACGATTACTTCAAGTGTATTTATGCATCCAAAGATGGGCACGCTGCTGATCTTGGATAAGGCCGCACAAGTCGGATAAGCAGTCATGTAAAATACCGAATTGGCGGCTTGCTGGTCCCGAGCTGCCTCGACCGGAAGATCCCGACCCGAGGCAGCCCGCTTCATCTCCACCCTTCCCGATGTCAACTCAGCATGTTCCCCTCCATGTTAAACGGGGATTCGAACCCGGCATGCTGTTTTTGAAGCGAGGCTCGTAATCCGTTGGTAATTTCTCGCCACAATATACTTACGATGTTGTCGGCCGACGAGACTGGGACCGAGCAGGAGCAGCGAAATGGACCCATCGCCGGGTAGTGCCGGCGGTTGCCCACCGACACCCCCACAGACCCGGGGCGAGCGCAATTAACGCACCCGGTTCTTCAAGGAGAGCATTCGCTACGTTGGGAGCGACCACGCCAGTTGCCGTGGAAGGGCTGCATGCACGACTCGAGCAGCCGGCAACTGGAGGTGCGTGGTGAGCAGCCTCCATAACCGCTCGCTGCCTTTTCTTTCTCGGGAACGACGGCTGAGCCAAAAATGCCACAGCCCCTTCGCCTCCTCGCGGAAGTTCACGAGCGCCCGGCTATTGCCGCGTATGCCATAGTAGGCGTAATGCCCGCGCACCATCGCGCTCAGCTCGCAGTGCTGCTGCGCCAGCGGCGCATGCCGGTTCCGTTTGCACCAATCCCCGACCGCCTTGAGGGCCGCATGGAACTTCTTTCCCCTGGTCTTACGTTTCACCGCATACCCCTGGCTCCGAGTCTTCCCCCAATAGTGGGTGAAGCCCAGGAAGTCGAAGGTCTGCGGTTTTCCGTCACCCTTCCATGGGTGTCGAAAGTCCACGATCCGGGTTTTCTCCGGATGGATCATCAACCCATACTCCTGAAACCGCTCGGTTGCCTGCGCCAGCAGCGCCTCGGCATCCTCGCGTCGTTCGCAGATCACCACGAAGTCGTCGGCAAAACGGATCAGCTCCGCCCGGCCATGCAACCCCGGTTTGACCGTTATATGGAACCAGCCATCCAGCACTTCATGCAGGTAGATATTACTCAACATCGGAGAGATGACTCCCCCTTGCGGAGTGCCGGCTTCCGGGTAGGTCACCTGACCCGCTTCCCAGATCCCGGCTTTCAGCCACTTTCCCACCAACCGATCAACCACTCCATCCCGTATCCGTAGGCTCAGAACCTCACGAAGCTTCTGATGCGGAATCGTGTCGAAGTATTTTCGCACATCCACATCCAAAACCCAGCCTCCGTCTGTCGCCATCACCGCTTTCCGTACTGCTTCGAGGGCCTGATGGGCCGAGCGACCCGGTCGAAAGCCGAAAGAGCAGTCCAGGAACTCGCGTTCATAGACCGGCTCCAACAGCATCACGACCGCCCGTTCCAGCACCTTGCCTTCCACAGTCGGCATCCCAATGGGACGCGTTTCCGTTTCGCTCTTCGGAATGTGGACCCGCTTCACCGGCGGAGCCCGGTAGCTGCCATTCTTGGCCCGCTCCAGTAGGCTCCTCAGTTTCACGTCCAGATTCTCACCATACTCGGCAACCGCCTGGCCGTCCACCCCCGGGGCGCTGTCCCGGCGGACCCGCCCATAGGCTTCCCTCATCCACAGCAGGTCCAGGTGATGACTCAAGGTCGTCAGCGGGCTGCCCGTGTATTTCCGAGCCATTTCTGCGATGTGTTGCTGGCGCGGTGAGACGCTGGTCAGGGGCCGTTGCTCCCCCGCGTCCCGCCAGTGAACACGTGTCTCTCCCCGGCGGTCCCCTTCGCTACTCACAGGCTCCTCCCGGCTTCGGTTCGCCTGCTTTCAACCGCTACTATGAGACCCCTACGACTGCCGCCCCCGCTGCCCCGCCGGCTTCGGTTTCCCTCGCCTGCGGGCTCCCTCATGCTTCCCCAAGTTTCGCTCGCACGAGCCGCGGGAAGTGCGGCCCCTGCGCCCGGACGTTGCTGAGCCGGTGTCGTCCTACTCCGGCTGTTCCATGAAGAAACGGTGCGGCTCTCCCAGCTTCCCAGGATACCCCACTGTGCCTCTGCCCCGCTCTCAGCTCCCGGCCCGGTCCCCTTGCACGTGGCCTGCGTCACACTCCGGTGGCGTCTTATTGTGTGCATGGCGATACTGCCCCCCCTTAACCAAACAGGAAGGCCCAGACGATCATAGTACTTTCGGGATTCATTCACGCGGCTTCGGCACTCGCTCCATACGCTTCGTGCGCCCCTTGCGGGTACGCGACGCAATGTTCGCTTCCGAGCGGCTGCCAACCTTTCTCGGGTGGGAGTGGTTACCCACCGGGTATCATCTGCATGTTTCATCTTCCTTTCGTTGGATTCCTCACGCTCAGGTAGCTGGCGCGATGGTCAATACGCGGGCAATATTCGCCCATGCAACGATGACAATCGTTCAGCCCAGCTCTGGCCACATCTGCGCTGGTGCCCAAACTCTCATTCTGCTCTCAACAGTCTTGCCACATCGACCCGAGCCGCACGGCGCGCAGGCAGCCAGCAAGCTGCGACTGCCACGCCAATCAGCACGACGGCTACGCCGGCATACGTCAGGGGATCGTGCGGGCTGATTTCAAACAACACGCTTTGCAGAAAACGTGTGAGTCCCCACGCAACGAGGAGCCCAAGCACTACGCCGAATGCGGCGAGAGTTAGACCCCGCCGCAGCACCATGCTCAGCAAATCGCCTGGTGTGGCACCAAGTGCCATTCGCACGCCGAATTCCCTCTGCCGTTGCGTGACGGCGTACGCCATGACCGCAAACATCCCCATGGCCGCAAGCGCCAGGGCAAGCGAGGAGAGCACCTGTAGCACCACCATTGTGTAACGTTCGGTTTGAATCCCCAGTAACGCCTCGTCGGCCAGACGTTGAACGTTGATCACTAGCCGTGGCTCGGCCTCGTACGCTGCACGCCTAACGAGCCCTTCAAAATCCGTCTTGGGCAGGTTAGCCAGTCGCACGAGCACGACAAGAAACTGTGTGTTAACCGGAGGCTGCCAAAATGGGCAATAGATTTGAGACTCAACCTCGTCGCGCAGTCCTCCTTCACGCACATCGCCGGCTACGCCGATGATCTCCCACTTTCCATCCTCTCCAAAATCCAGACGTCGGCCAATCGGGCTAATACCGGGGAAAAAGCGGCGAGCCGCCGTCTCGTTGATGATCGCCACAGGAGGATCGCCTGGCTTCAGGCCAGTCAAACCTCGACCCCTAAGGATCGGCAGGCCCAGCGTTGCGAAATAATCCGGCGCCACCCGGGCAATGAAGAATAGGATATCTCCAGAATCCGGGCGACCATCGATCTTGCCCGATGCGCAATCCCCAAATGAAGCGAAACGCGCAGAATGCGAGAACGTCACGTTCTGGACACCAGGCAGTCGTGTGAGAATAGTCCGCAATCGCTCCACCAGTTGCAGGTAAGCTTCCGAAGAGACTTCTTCCGGCAGGACCCCCGAAATTGTCAGCTTATTCGCTGGGTCGAAACCAAGATCTAGCTTCTTTAAGCGCAGGAAGCTTCGCGCCATAAGTCCGGTGCCGGCCATCAAGGTCACCGCGAGCGCCGCCTGCACAACGACGAAACCCGTACGGAGCCGACGCAACCGGCGACTATCGCCAAGAGACCCCATGCCATCCTTTAGGATATCATTCAGCTTCGCGCTTTGCACCCTCAAGGCAGGCACGATGACGACAATTCCACAGGTCAGTACGGCCAATGCCAGCGCGATAGTCAGCATCGAGCGATCGACCCGAGGAGGCGTGCTACCAAATAGAGTCGCCTCCCACGGCAAAAGCGGAGCCATGGCAGAGCAGCTCCATACCGCAATGGCTAGGCCGACACCACCGCCGACCAGCGCCAAAACGAGGCTTTCCGCCCCGAGCAGGCGCACAATCTGCCAACGACTTCCGCCTATAGCCAGCCGCATGCCCAACTCGTGGCGTCGTGTGACTGTGCGCGCCAATATCAGGCTGGCGGCGTTGCTGCAGGCGATGGCATACAGAAAACCGACGGCTCCGAGGAACACCCAGAAAAGACGCGTCGTATCCGTCGAATAATACTCAGTCAGTGGCGCAATTCGCTCTTTGCATTCCCAATAGGCGGCACGCGACCGGGCGGGGGCCGGCAGGTGGAGCAGGGCCAATTCTGCCTCGGCTTGGGTCGGCGTTCTGTCCGATTTCAGTCGGCCTACAACCCGCAACGGGTTTATGGAGAAGACTGGAGTCGGCGAGAGTGCGACAGGCAGACATATTTCGGCGGCATTGAAATATGGCGGTAGCTTGAATTCTCGGGGAAAAACGCCTACGACCCGCCGGGCTTTGCCCCCGAGAAAAATGTCGCGCCCGACAATTCCAGGATCCGCGCCGAACCGCTCCTGCCAGGACTGCCAAGTCAACACGGCGACATCGCCGCTGTCCCCACGAAAATCGCTGGGCAGGAATAAGCGGCCCTCTAGCGGTGCCGCGCCGAGCACTTTAAGAAAGTCAGCGGTCACCCAACCCACATTCACACCGGACGGGTCTCCGTTCAGCATCAGGTTCAGCCTTTCAAAACGAATCGCCCCAAGCGCGGAGAACGAGGAAACGACGTCGTGCATAACCGCGAAACGATAAGGATAACCGAAGAAAGGAAAGGGAGCTTTAGCTGGACTTCCCCGAGGATTCCGGTCGGTTATCACAACAATATGTTCCGGCTCGGGAAACGATATAGTGGGGAACACTACTCGCCGGGCGATGCTCACTATGGCGGTCGTCGCGCCGATGCCAATAGCGAGCGTCGCTACGACCGCGCAAGTGAATCCGGGAGACTTCGCAAGTGATCGCACAGCGAATCGGAAATCCTTCACCGTTTGCTCCAACCAGACCCAGCTGCGTTGGTCACGACAGTATTCCATGACCTGGTCCGTGCCCCCAAACTGCCGCAATGCAGCGTGATGTGCTTCTTCGGGAGCGAGACCCTCCCGTTCGTTTGCGGCCGCCTCCATTTCGAGGTGGGTTCGCAACTCCTCGGCCATATCAGCTTCGAGATCACGTCTTCGAAACAACGCGATGAACCGGAACCGCAGTTGCCGCAGCCAATCTGTGATCATCGCCGTAAGGGTCGGCAGTTCCTCTGCCTCAGGCGTTGTGAAGGACCTGGTCCACGACGCCTATTAACCGATCCCAGTCCTCCTTTTCCGCATCGAGTCGTTTTCGGCCGATCTTGGTCAGCCGATAGTATTTCGCCTTACGGTTATTTTCGGACTGGGCCCATTCCGCAGCGATCCAGCCCTTGGCCTCCATTCGATATAGCGCTGGATAGAGCGTCCCCTCCTGTAATTGCAGGGCCTCTTTGGAAAGGACGCTGAGTCGCTGGGCGATACCCCAGCCGTGCATCTCGCCGGCGGCGAGAACGCGCAATACCAGCAAATCCAGAGTGCCTTGGGGCAGATCGAGTTTTCCCATAAGTCTCCTTGCTCTTTAGAAGTTCTAGGGAACTATGCCTCAGAAGGTCAAGGGGAATTCCAGGAGGTTCTTGATCATCGTTGACGAAGATTGAGGAAGCCCTGAAAGGTGATGGAGCCAGATCGACCGCCATGAAGATCACCCCTCGAATCGTTGCGGACAGCTTGCGTCGGATCCGGCGTTCGAAGGATTATTCGGCCGCCCGGAACCGATTCCTATCCGAAGCTCGCGAACAACGCGCAAAGGAATTCGCTTCGGCTTCTTTTTGGGGCCGGATCCGACTCCGTATAATATTGAGGTTTAAGTAAGTAATGGATATTGTTTGTAACCTACCGCCAGGGCAGATCGGCGAGGTCAATGCAGCTCCAAAGCAGGTCTGGACGGCGACGGAGGAGCGACAGGACGCCGTCCACGTCGCTCGCAAGCGCATCGATCGTGTTGGGAGCGTTGTTTGCCAACGTGGCTTTGGCGTTGGTCCAAACATGCTCATCGGGATTGAGTTCGGGCGCATAGGCCGGGAAGCGATGGACCAGCAGTCGTCGGTTTCGAAGCAAGTAGTCGCGAACGACCGCCTTGCGGTGGATGGGACCGCCGTCCCACAAAAGGACCACCCAACCGTGCAGGTGGCGGAGAAGGTAGCGGAGGAACTCGACGACCTGCTCGCCTCGGATGTTGTCGCGGTGGCAGCGGAAGTACAGGCCGATCCATTGCCGGACGGCCGAGATGGTGACCGCCGAGATGACCGAGACCCGGTCGTGGCGGTAGCTATGCCGCAGGATCGGCGTCCGGCCGATGGGCGCCCACGTTTTTCGCACGGTGGGGATGACCAGAAACCCGCTTTCGTCGAGGAAGACCAGATGAGCGCGCAGCCGCCGGGCGTTTTTTTATATCCGGCCACACCGTCCGCTTCCAGCAAGCGATGGCCTTCTCGTCGCGTTGGATCGCCCGGCGTTCCGGTTTTTGCCAGCTCCAGTGCAACCGCCGCATCAGCATCCAGCGTACGCTCGGCAATCGGTAGACGACGCCAAATCGACCTTCGATTACCGCGGCGATCCGTCTCAGCGTCCACAGCTCGGTGCTGTAGCCGGCTTTCATTGCTCCAGCAGCCAGCACCCGCTCCAACGTCGCGAACTGGGATTCGCTCAGCCGAGGCGGTCGTCCCGCTGTCGGCTTCGGCTGCAGGGCCTTCCGCCCGCCGCTGCGAAACGCCTGGGCCCAACGCACCACCGAACTTAGCGACGATTTCATCAGGCTGGCGACCTTCTGGTAGGTATGCCCCGCCCGCAACAACGCAATCGCCTTGTGCCGTCGCCGCTCTAAGCGCTCCGGACTGCCTGAGGGTCTCATGCCCCCTTCCATACCACATCCGACAATGGATATCCATTACTTACTTAAAGCTCAATAAAAGGAAAATGGCCCCCGGAGTTTCACAAACCATTAATTGGTCGGGCCATGTGAATGAACGGCGTACACGCTCAGCTGTATAACCAGCGTTTAGGCATCGTTCGCCGCGATTATCATGAATACGCCGCAAATACTTCTTTGGTCTTTGCCAATTGGGTTGAGCCTGCATGTATTTGAAGAATTTGGTTTCCCCGGTGGATTTAGACAATGGATCAAGACCTACAACCCAAGAAAGCTGAAGAGCAACACCATTTACTTCATTGAAAACGCGGCGGGAATCGTGGCAGTGTGCATCATCGCTTTGAAAGCCAACGATATTCTCGGCTACCGCATTTATCTTTACTGCGTCGCGGGTATGGCGGGCAATGCCGCATCGCATATTCGCGGCACGATTCAAAAGAAACAATATTGTCCCGGCACTGTTTCCGGCGTGTTACTGCTCCTGCCCCTCTTCGTTATCAGCTATTGGTATTTTCTTGGCGCAGGCAAAGTGGATCTGGCTTCCGCCACAGTTTGCCTTGGTGTCGGCACTTTCATCGGATTCTATATTTTTGGTGTGGATATTAGAGAAAAAGTTCGCAAGAAAGTATGACCACGATGCCTAATCGCTACAGGCAACGCGGGATGGCCGGTCCAGTTCCGCTTCGCGGTTCACGCATTTTGGCCCTGCGTGCCTGAGCTCTGGACGTTGATAAAAAAATGAGCGCTGACTCTCCACTTCCTTACTTAGCGGTAGAGGAAAAGCTTTCGAAAGCGATACGCTTACTGCCGAGGCTGCGCGCTCTTGTCCGCAGGCGTCTACGGCGCCTGGGACCTAACGTTGTGGACACCCCATGGACTGCGCAAAAGCGACTGCCTCGGAGTCCGTGGCCATGCCGCGCGCGTCGGTGAGAGCGCCGTTGCCCCAAATCAGAAGACCGCGCACGACCGGCAGACCGTCCGGGACGTTCAGCCGCAGCGAGCGGTTGGCAGGGTCACCCGGGAGCGCCCAATCGTAGACCGCCGCGCGAGCGAGCGGAGTGAAAATGAGGAGTGCCGTGCACAGAAGACGGCGAAAGAGAATCGATTTCTCGGATGGCTTTTTCATTTGCGGAGTGGATTTGCAGCGAAAAAGACCTTAGAATTCCCAGCTCAGGCCTGCGCTAGGTAAAAATGGAAATCCCGTATCTGGGCTCTTTAAGGCCGTGACCACGTTACCCTGTATGATCGGAGTATAACCGAAGCCTTCGACGTTCTTGCGTCCATAAATGTTAAACAAGTCCACGAAGACCGTTAATTCGCCGTGGCGGAGCCGGTATCGACGCGTGGCGCGAAAATCCAAGCGATGATAGGCCGGCAGTCGGTCGGCTTGAAGTGGGCCGTAGTTAGTGACTGCAGCAACGGATCCGTCGGCCATGTGCGCCAAGGAGTAGCTGACGTCGGTGGTCGGCCAGCCGGTATGGTATTGCCAAGAGCTGCTGAGCTGCCAGTTCGGCGCAGGAACATAGCTGACGTCGGCATAGAACGTCTGGGATTGGTCATGCTCGACCGGCACCCAGCGGTTATCGACCAATTCCTCGGATCGCGCCAATGCGTAGCTGGCGGACCAACCGAAGCGGCTTCCACCTCGACTCTCCGCCACAAGTTCGACCCCGCGCGCGCGTCCGCTGGCCGGGATAATCTCCATCAAGTCAGATCGGGTTTCAGGAGCCACAAAGTACGGATCGGTGACATTGAGGTAGTACGGATGCAGATCCGAGCTGAGACGTTCGTAGACTTCGGCTCGCAGATTGACGCCGGAATCCAGTCGATGCTCAAGGCTCAGAACCCGCTGCTCGGCCCGCTCGGGACGGAAGAACGAGGTCTGACCGTCAGGCACCGCGAGGTCCTGCAGGCCCTGCGCCTGTTGGTAGAGGCCCCAGGCGGCGCGCACGGTCGTGCGCGAACCCAATGTGAGCGCGGCGTTGAGCCGCGGGCTCCAGCCAGAAACGCCGGTGTAATTATGACGCTCCCAGCGTATCCCTGGTTCAATGACGAGCGCTGAAACTGGTTGCAGGCGCAAGGCGAGAAAGGCGGCGGTGTAATCCCCGCTTGGATCTAGCGTGATGGCCGCGTTGTCCGGCTCTCGCACCCAGTAGCCGTTCTGGATAACGTACGGGGCGTACGCGCGCGTGTAGTCGTAGTACGCATCGCCCGATTGCGCCTCGAATCCGCCACGAAGCAGAGCATGGTCAGTCAGGGTATAGGTCCAGTCCTGGCGCAGGCTGGTGAGAGTCAGGCTGCGATCGTCGTTCACGGTCACCGGGTTGACTCCATCATATACGCCGCTGCCGTCGGCATGCCAGGTGAGGTGAGAAAGGGAAAGGACGGTCTCGCCTGACAAATGGTCACCCAAAGATCCTTGCCAACGCCCCCAGATATATCCGTTCGTATAGGAACTATTGTAGTTGAGCAGGTCGCCCCGGTTTGACTCCTGCAAGGAGTCGTCGGCATAGAGGAAGTGCAGGGAGATAGTCTGGTCGGGAGTCAGCTTGTATTGGAGCTTTCCTGACAAGTCGTAGTATATTGGAGATATTGGGTCGGGATCCTGGGCGAGGTGCTCTGCGAGATCGAGGTAGCCGCGCCGGGCGGCAAGCATCCACTGGCCATCGCCCTGGGCGAAGCTGCCTTGATTGGTGGCGCGAACATTGGTGACGCTGAGGCCCAGCGTCGTGAGCGGTTGCTGCCCTGTGAAACTCTGGGTTTCCATCGAGAGTACGCCGGCCAGCCGGTCGCCGTAGTCGACGGTGAATCCGCCGGTCATCAGATCGACGCTCTGAATCGTCTGCAGATCGACGATGGAGAGGATGCCGTCCCAGTCTTTCAAGTGGAAGGGCTCGATCAGATCAACGCCGTCGAACCGGGAGAGCACCTGGCTGTTGGGAGCACCGCGTACCCAGAACGCGGCGGAGATATCATCCGCTGCGAGCCCCGGCAACCGGCTGATCGTGCGGTAAAGATCCTCGCCCAATTGAGGCAGGGCCGCCAGTTCCTCACTCGTTAGGGTGACATTTGTGGTGCCTCGTTCGTTGGCCACGCCGAACTGGCTCGGGGTCACAACGACCCTATCCAACGCAATCACCGGCCCTAAATCGGCCTTGTCCACAGGACCTTTCTCCGACAGCGCCTCACCACCGCCCGTCGCCGGGACTAAAGACCCGCGGATCTCGGACGTCTTTTGCATCGTCGAATCCCGTTTGACGACGAACTTTCCCGGTGTCTTCAGCGTCGCTGAAAATCCCGTGCCACGCAGGAGAAGTGCCAGCGCCACATCGGGCTCGAAGGAACCGACGACTGATGTCGATTGCACCCTCTTTAGGTCGTCATAAGAGAACAGCACTTCTACGCCCGCCTCTTTGGCGAAGGCCAACAGGGCCGTTGCCGCCGGTTGGGCGGGCAGTTCGAAATTCACCGGCTTCGCTTGAACCAATGTCGTAATCGCCAGACAGAGCGCTGCCAGAAGGGGCATCTTGATTGATCGCATCAACCTATTACAACAATCGAACCGACCAAACCCGCCATTCACGCGGAAACAATTTATCGGTCCGGTTTCCGGGCTGCCATAATCCGCACTTCTCCGTCCTGCCCACGGAGCACCCGCACGGGCAGCACGCTTTCAACTGATTCCAACATTCCGTCGAGATCATTGAGGCTGAAACGGCCGCCCAGCCGCAATCCGGCTGCAGAAGGGTCGACTGTGATCTTCCTGGCGTGGTAAGCGGTGAAGCGCTCGATCGCCTCGCCGAGCGGCGTATTGTCAAAGACGGTCTGCCCTTGCCGCCAGGCCACCACATCCTGCACCGCGCCATCGGGCAGCTGCCGCACCGTCACACGTCCGTTGTACATCACAGCCTGGTCGCCCGGCGCCAGCGGCTCATCCGTCTCGGCGGCATCGGAAGCCCGGACATGCACGGTGCCTGTCAGCACGGTCACCTCGGTTTCTCCGCCCGAAGCCTCGCGCACATCAAACTCCGTGCCGGTGACGCGTACCACCCCCGCAGGCATCTCCACGACAAACGGTCGCTTGGGGTCCTTGGAGACGCTAAACCACGCTTCGCCGAGAGCGAGCTTCACCCGTCGCTCGTCGCGGCGGAAACTTACGGCAAGCGAAGTTTGGGCATTAAGTTCCACCCGGGAACCGTCTTCCAGCGCGATGTCCTGCCTCTCCCCAGTCTTGGTCGCGAGTTCGCGCGGCCGGCCAGTCAGCAAGGCGACGAAAACAACGGCTGCGGCTGCGGTCGCCAGCGCGCCCAAGACCATCTGCCAGCGCCGGCGCGCGCCAGTTGGTGGTTCTTCCCCCGAACCGAGCTGCGCGTCGAGTTTGGCCGAAAGCTCACAATAAGAATCCAAGACCCGGCCATGCTCGGGGTCGGCCGACAGCCACGCGTCAAGCGCTGCGCGATCGCCGTCGCTCAGGCTGCCGCCGTCGATGCGCGCCGCCCAAAGCGAAGCTTCCGCTTCAATGCGTTCCGTTGATGGGTCGTCTGCCATGGTTGTCATCGCCCTGCGGCGCAGCAGCCGGTTGACGAATTGTCCCTGCGGTCCGCAAGGCCCTCGTCCTGCAACGCTGCTCGCAAGAGCCGCAGCGCGCGGGCGTGCTGTTTTTCAACGGTGCTGACGGCAATGCCGAGCTGCAATCCTATCTCCTCGTGCGAGAGTTGATCACGCTTGCGCAGCAAAAGCACGGTTCGACAGCCCGTCGGTAACTCCTCAATGGCCGCTTCGAGCCTCGCCCACTCTTGACGGGCCATCACCACACGCTCAACCCCCGGGGCGCCCGCCTCCGCGAATTCAATGATTTTCGCCCCGCCGCCCGCATCGACCGGCGCAAACTTTCGGCGTTTGATTTGATTCAGCGCAAGCCGCCGCGCAGTGATGAATAGGTAGGCCTTCGGCTGGTCGACAGACTCAACATCCGTCGATTTGTAGATGCGGACGTAGGCGTCGTGCGCCAAATCCTCTGCATCGCCGGAATCACCGAGCATCCGCGCGAGGTAACGCCGCAGCGGGATCACCGTCGCGCGGTAGAAGGAGGCAAAATTCGCTCGTCGCAATTCAGACATGGCAATACCAGGTTGCCGCGAAGACAATTGCTTGAGAAGGTCCGAGATACCCGAAACCCGACGTCAGTCCCGTTCGGTTCCATCCCTCGGCCAATTCAGGCAGAGTCTGTTGTTTCGTGGTCCGGTCATCCTGCGTCTCCTCACAATCGTTTCGATCGAACAAGCCCGAATGACGCTGCCGGCGAGCAACACGATGAACGCTGCGGGCCAGACAGTTGGTCTTCATTTGGGGTGTAAAATGGAAGCCAGGTTCTTCGTTCTCGTATAAATCTGACCTGTTGCCAGCCTCCATACCAAGAACAAGGTCAATCAATTCTCCTAACTTATCAGACAAGACACCGCAGGTTGCATTTTCCCTTCAAACTTCCTTCTTTGGCAGCTTCGAAACCGGAGATCCGCCACAGCGGCCGTCGCCATTGGTCAATAATTGCGTCAATACTTCGTGACGGATTTCGCCAGCCCACTAAGCGCCCCCTTTGAAACTCGACAGTTCAGTCGGCTTCGGCGCTTGAGCTGCTCTCACCTCACGGGGATTCGAACCCGGTGGAGCTGTGTTTGCCGAAAGGGTATCAAATGCGGCGCGGCACCTACACACGAGTACGGCCTTAACGAGGGTTTCCCGCCTTTATTGCCAGGCACTCGCCTTCTTCAGGTCCATCACGAGCGGCGGAGCGGTGCGGACGATTGCGCCTCTCTCGGCGGAAAGCCTGTGCTTCCCCCCGGGGGGTGTGCTGGGTGGTGATCCTTGTCCGAAGCCGCGCGGACTTCGCCTCTGCGCCTTCCGCTTTGCGGACGCGGAACGTTCTTGCGCTGAACCTCTGGCATTACGAGCGGGCGTAGAAGCCTTCGGTAATCCGCGCCTTCAACTTGGCCGACTCAGCCCGGCTTTTGCATTTGGCGAGGCGGTGAGCCAGCTTGCCCAAGGCGGCAGGGGACATTGTGACCGGCGCTCCGTGTGCCTTGGAGTTGCGGGAAGTGGGCATGACGGCACGGTGGTTCATTATCGCGCCGGTGTCCAACCTGGCGCGGGCCGGATTGCAACCATGGCAGAGGTGTTGGCGCGCCAGCCGGCACTGTCAGTAAAATTGTCAGTGAAAAATCGTCCGGAGTTGGTTCGGGTAGTGCCGGAGTTCGCGCGGATTCTCGTTGAACACGAGGGAGAAGCGTCTATCTTGCGTCGATTCCGGGTTCTTTTGTTCGTTCGATTCCGACCCGCGCCTCCAAATCGCAAGTCATTACATTTTTGTTACTAAGGTTACGTTTGCTGTCTCAACAAGGCCTAAGTGACAACCACCATATATTGGTTTCCTTGGTCCGGGAAACGCCCGGTGGGGATCGGGGAAATTGACTCCGGCGCCCGGATGTTGGCCACCCATCCCTTCTCAACTTTCAGCGCTTTTCGGCCGTTGGAACCGTTTTTATGGACGATCTTCACCGAGTGCGAACAACACCATTTGGGTGTTTCCCGGTCAAGGGGCCGCTTGGAGATCGTCACACTGGGAGGACAGGACAACACGGTCTCTTCTAGTTCGAAGCCTTCGGTAGCCCGAGTTGTTCACGAAATCCATCCAATAGATCTGTATACGCCGTAAGAGCGAGTTTTTGGTCCTCTTCCAAAGCGGCGATGACTGCCTCAATCTTGCCATCCAGGCCAATCTCGGACCGCGCCAGGCACAATATGGAATCTCACGGGGTTCCGTCCGCCGAGGGCCTAGTTGACGGCAAGGGACAGGCTGACCAACGGGCGTCCGCTGGTTGTGTTGACCGCGACTGGCCGGTCGAAAACAGATGCGATGAGATTGCCTCGATTTAGCGGACACGCCGGGTAAGCTGGTTGGGCGCTCCCGAGGACAGGAGCCATAGCTTGCCGCAGGGAGCGCCCAGCCAGCGCTGGACGCGGACGGACACCGATTCGGTGCGGCGGCAAGGACCTCATGAACAAGGCAGAGCACAATGGAGCCGGGGCAGCGCCTCGGCGCCAATACGACGAGACGTACAAGCGCCATGCAGTGGAGCTGACGCTGCGGGGCGACCGGACGGTAAAAGCGGTGGCCGAGGAACTGGGCATACTGGTCAGTGCGCTGTACGAATGGCGCCGGCTGTATGCGGCCCGGACCGGGGCTAGCGGGCCGACTCCGCGGACCCTCGCGCAGGCCGAGGAGGAGATTGCCGATTTGCGCGCCGAGCTGTTCCGCATGAGGGAACGGGAGACCGCGCTAAAAAATCACTGGGCATCCTCTCCGAAACGCCCGGGAGCGGTATGCCCAGATCGAGGCGATGAAGGGCGAGCATTGCGTGCGCCTGCTCTGCGAGTTGCTGGGCGTGTCGTCCAGCGGCTACTACGGCTGGCGGCAAAAGCGGCCGAGCAAACGGCAGAGCGAGGATGCGGCGCTCGCCGCAAAGATCGCCGCCGCCCACCGCGCCAGCCGCGGCACGTACGGATCCCCACGCATCGTCGAGGATCTGCGCGAGGAAGGAACCCGCACGAGCAAGCGCCGCTGCGCCCGGCTGATGCGCGCGCAGGGGCTCCACGGCAAGAAGAAGAACCGGCGTCGGCCCCGGACCACGGACAGCCGTCATGCCCAGCCAGTCGCCCCGAACCTCATCGCAGAGCGCCCGGTCCCGAGCGGTCCCAATCAAGCCTGGCGAACCGATATCACGTACCTCAAAACGGCGGAGGGCTGGCTGTTTTTGGCCGCAATCCTCGATGCCTGGAGCCGACGCGTCGTTGGCTGGGCCTGCGCGCCGACGCTGCATGCCAGCTTGGCCCTGGCCGCCCTTCGGGACGCCCTCCATCGACGCCGGCCGCCCAAAGGGGTCCTGCATCATTCCGATCGCGGCAGCCAGTATGTCGACGCCGACTACGTCGCGCTGCTGGCGGCCGCCGGACTGGAGCGCAGCATGAGCCGGGCGGGGAATTGCTACGACAATGCTGCGATGGAGTCGTTCTGGAGCACCTTCAAAAGCGATACTGGCCTGGACGAGATCGTTCTCGCCACCCGGCGCGACGCTGAGCTTGCCGTCTTCGATTATATCGAGACGTTCTACAACCCACGGAGACGCCACAGCTCCCTCGGTTACCTCTCCCCTGTGGCGTTCGAGAATCATCAAAAACTAAACGACATCAAAGCCGCCTGAATTGGTGTCCGTTTTTTCGAGGCAAGCCCACGAGACGCTCGAATGATGTGCTTTGAACGATGGCGGGAATGTCATTGCTCCGTCGAATTCTCTGCCATCGAACCTCAAACCGGTCAGGCGACTCGGTCCTGAAAGCCTGGGCCACCGGCAGGGTTCTCACGTTGAACCAGCCAATTCCACAATTTGAGCAGGCGCGCGAATATTCCAGGTGGAATCGAACCTGCCGATTGAGCCAGCGAGCTGCCGACAAAGGTCATAACTTCCGCCCGCACCGACCCCGGGGCGTGCGCAAAGAACGCTGCGAGCAGGTCGCCCGGCTGTTCAAAGTCGAGCATGCCATGACCATAGCTCATGACCAGATTCTTGCCGAGGTTCACCCGGGCATCTTGCCGCCGGTGTCCCGCCAGCCCGGGCTGCGACGTTCTGAGGATGGCAGCGGAGTAATGCTCGCGGAGTAAGGCGAGAGTTTTGGAATCGACGCTACAGAAACGGATGAAGGTCTCCCACGCGATGTTCGGCTGCTCTTTTTCGGACGGGACCGGACAGATCTGTTCAAGATGATCGCGAAGCCATGCCTCCGCCCAATAGGCGAGCCGCGTAAGATTCGCGCCGAAGGCGCTTCTGATTGTCAGCGGAAGTGCGAGCTGAAGGTTCAGGCAGGCTTCAAGGGCTTCCCGGGCTTCGGGAACATCGTCGAGATTCTGGCCGCCTCGCGCCACATCCGGACTATGGGATCGGATCCAGCGAATAAACGAAAACACGGTATTGACGGCAACGCCCCGGACTGAATTGAGGGACGAGGGAAGCGGGTCCATGATGCACTCGTCCTCGCGCGCCTCGTCGGCCGGCACAGGACTTGGGTCGCACCTTAGCGCATCGATCACCTGCCACACCGACGCGCGCTCGATTAAAGGCAGCAGCGCCAGTTTGCCATCAAGGGTGGCGTCGAGAAACCGTGCGATGTCCAGCCGGCAGGACTGCCAGCGCCGCCCGAGCCGGGTCTTTCCGGTGAACTCGTCCCGGATCTCCGTCTCAGGGTCGGGCTGGGCGAGGACCCAATTGGCGAACGCCCAGAACGGCTTCCAATCTGAAACCGTCTTCCCATTGAGCCCCTCGGAGAAGCCGCGCACCAGAGCGGTTGAATACAACGGATCGAGTTGGGTGAATTGGCGGGCGTTCTCCAGGAAAGGCAAAGGTTGCGATTTCACTTCTTCCTGCAATATCCCAGCGAGACCTTCCCGCATCGGGCCGTCCCAGTTTGATTTTTCCGGTTTCCACGTGCGGAGATAAGCGACCTGCTCCGCCAACAGCATCGCATGGAACGCCTGCGCGGTGAGTGGGCTTCTGACGTCGACCTCGACGTCGCCCGACCAGCAGCGGGGGCCGAGATTTTCAGGTTCACTGGAAGCCGCGGCCCATCGGTTGGGGCCTGTCCCCAACCCATGAGGAAGCGAATCCGTGACCCAGACCAGGCGGTGCACGCGCCAGCGCGTGAGCGTTTCCCGGGTCGCGCGGCTGACAGCCGCCCCTGCGACCGTTGCCGAAATATCCCGCTGGGGAGAACCGAACTCGTGAAATCTGGAATCTGTGGTTGGCGTGGTCATGGAAGGATGGAGCGAGGATTGGTTGGATGCGGAGGCGAACCGGCGCGCGAGACACTGGATGGCCGGCCGCCGATGAGACCGAGGACATAGCCGATGAGCAGGGCGACCAGCACCACCGGCCCATAGGCCCCAAGATGGATATCGTCATCGCGGGGACCGGACAAGGTTGACCCTTTCAAGAGCGTTCTCTTTCCGGGCCGGATGGATGCACGTGCCGAACGGAATCTGATCCAAGGCGAACGCAAAGTGGTCGTGCGCATGCTGGCAATATAATGCAACTATGCCGCCGACCTGCATCAAATGGCGTGCCAAAGGCATTAAATATGGATTAACGCCGCCGCGCAGCTGGACGTCACCCTGGCCTCCGAATATCCGCTAACTCGTTGTCTGGCCGTGAGACCATTCGCTATCTGGAAGATCTCTGGCAGGCCCTTTCCCGGATTGATCGGCAGCAGCGGGCATTGCGCGTTGCCGCCCGTTGGCTCACAAAACCTTTTGGGCTTCGGTCCATTGCTGGTCAGCGGAAAGCGCCAGACAGTAGCCCAACCTGCCATCTCCCCGGAGGAGGTTGGATCCGCCGTGCTCCTCCAATTTTCGGCGCAGCTGCGCAATGTAAACGTGAAGCTCGGCATTCTTGCTGACGGCCTCTGTTCCCCAAATGGCGCGCAGCAATCGCTGCCAGGGCACGAGCCTGCCGGCATGACGGGCGAGGATGTAGAAAAGGGCTTCCTCGATGGTCGTTAGGGATAAAGGAAAGCCGTTCACCGTCGCCTGGCGCGTGGCCAGATCAATCTTCAAGGCACCGTTCACCAGCAACGAAACGTCGCTCGTGGGCGTTTCGCATCGTTGGAGCACGCGCAGCCGCGCCGCCAATTCCTCCGGAATAAATGGTTTGGCCAGGAAATCGTTCGCTCCGGAATCGAGAGCGCGGACTTTGGACGCAACATCGGCGCGCCCGGCGAGAATCAGCACGGGCGCCTGGCTCCATTCCCGCAGCGCATCAAGGACCGCGAAGCCGTCGCCATCAGGCAAATCGAGTTCAAGAATGATCACATCCGGCCGGCTTTCCACCGCTTTCTTCAAACCACTCTCGCCACTCCGACTCCAGAGCACTTTATACCGCTCCCCTTCGAGGAAGATGCGCAACATGCGCCCAATCCCTGGATCGTCATCCACAATCAGCACTTTGGGGTGGGGTTTCAAGGGACAGATCCAGAATGGACGATTGATCCGCTACCGCGCGGAAGTGATCCGTTTCGCGTGGATCGAATCCCGGACCATGCGGAAACTGCTCCGAGGCGAGACCGGATTGGGAGGATGCATGGCCGCATAATAATCCCGATGTGTCGCTCGTCCGAATAAAATGCCGGGCGAAAGGCATCAAAAAAAGATTAACGATTGATGCCGTCGACCACAGGTCCACGGTGCAGCTCTCTTTGTTTCGGTGGCAGCTGCCAGCCCCGGGATCGGCCGGCTCCAGGCTCTTGCCATGATCGCAGCCGCTGTGGCCGCCGACCTCGCCGGCCTCGGTGGGCGCGGGATTACTCGTCGACGATCTTGTCTAGACGCTATCCGAAAACCCGCGAATGAACACAGGGGCGCAGGCTCACTGCGCCTATCTGCGAGGGCGCGACAAGATCGCGCCCCTGCTACGAATCCAGCTCTCCCATGGGTTTTCGGATAGCCTCCAAGCAGTGCGCCCCGGCTGTGCCACAAGCCGGGGCGCGAGTAACCACAACCCATCTCCAACAAAGACTTGTCAGGACTTCTTCGCGTCCGCCGCATCCAGCGCCAGATTAAGCAAAAGCACGTTGACTCTCGGTTCCCCGAGGAATCCCCACTGGGGCGACTCGACATACTGTTCGACCAGCGCCCGCACTTTCTCTTCTCCGAAGCCACGGGCGGCGGCAACCCGGGCGACCTGGAAGCGGGCCGCTTCGGGACTGATATGCGGGTCAAGGCCGCTCGCCGATGCATAGACCAAGTCCGCCGGCACCGGCGCGTCGGCGGGAAGCTTGTGCGCCTCGCGCAACGCTCTGGCGTTGTTGCGCACGTTGGTCTGGAGTTGCGCGCTCGTGGGCCCGAAATTGCTGCCGCTGGATCCCGCGATCCCTGTAGGGCCGGTCCCATAGGTGGCGGCGGATGGCCGCGGCCAGAAATACTTGGCGCCAGTGAACTGTTGGGCGAGGAGCTCCGAACCAACCAATTTTCCATCGCGCGCGACGAGACTGCCGTTTGCCTGACCGGGGAAGGCCAGCTGCGCGATCGCCGTCATCGCGAGCGGATAAAGCACGCCGCATACGACGATCCAAATGACTTTCTGCAGGATCGACTGAATGATGAGCTTGATCATGGTATTTCCTTTCAGAGTGCGCGAGTCAGGGGGCCAGGTGCAGTGCAACCAGTAGCAAGTCGATGAGCTTGATGAACAGGAAGGGCACGAGGATGCCGCCAACGCCGTAGATCAGCATGTTCTTCCGCAGAATCACCTGGGCGCCGAGCGGCTGATACTTCACGCCGCGCAGGGCAAGTGGGATGAGCGCCACAATGATCAGCGCATTGAAGATAACCGCGCTGAGGATCGCGCTTTGGGGCGAATGAAGGAACATGATGTTGTACGCCTGCAGCGGGCCGAAGCCCCCCTTCTCCGTCGCATAGAGCAGGCCGAACATCGCTGGGAGAATCGCGAAATACTTCGATACGTCGTTCGCGATGCTGAAGGTGGTCAGCGCGCCCCGGGTCATGAGCAGCTGTTTCCCGATCTCGACGACCTCGATGAGCTTCGTCGGGATTGCTGTCGAGATCGACCATGTTGCCGGCCTCGCGGGCCGCTTGCGTCCCGGTGTTCATGGCGACGCCGACATCGGCTTGCGCGAGCGACGGAGCGTCGTTGGTGCCGTCACCGATCATCGCGATCAGTTTGCCACCTTCCTGTTCCTGGCGGATCCGCGCCAGTTTGTCCTCGGGCTTCGCCTGGGCGATGAAGTCGTCCACGCCCGCCTCGGCGGCGATGGCACTGGCGGTGAGCGGATTGTCCCCCGTGATCATCACGGTCCGGATGCCCATCGCGCGGAGCTGGGCGAACCGTTCCTTGATCCCGCCTTTCACAATATCCTTGAGCAGAATGACTCCGAGCACGCGGTGATTCTCGGCCACGACGAGCGGGGTGCCGCCGGCGCGCGAGATCTTGTCCACCTCGTCCGCAACCGGCGCGGGATAGGCGCCGCCCTTGGAAAGAACCCAGGCCTTGACACTCTCGGCCGCGCCTTTCCGGATGCTCCGGCCGTTCAGGTCCACGCCGCTCATGCGGGTTTGCGCGGTGAACGGCACAAAAGTCGCGTGCGGTGCGGCGACCTCCCGTCCCCGCAGCTGGAATTTCTCCTTGGCCAGCGTGACGATGCTGCGGCCCTCGGGCGTTTCGTCGGCGAGCGAGGCCAACTGCGCGGCATCGGCCAGCGCAGTGAGTTCAATCCCCGGCGCCGGGATAAACTCGGTCGCCATGCGATTGCCCAGCGTGATCGTGCCCGTCTTGTCGAGCAGAAGCACGTCGACGTCGCCAGCGGCTTCGACGGCGCGACCGGAGGTGGCGAGCACGTTGCGCCGCATCAGGCGGTCAATACCGG
Organism: uncultured Verrucomicrobiae bacterium; assembly: GCA_963722225.1. Classification (GTDB taxonomy): domain Bacteria; phylum Verrucomicrobiota; class Verrucomicrobiia; order Opitutales; family Opitutaceae; genus Fen-1467. Next base: position 2,501 of record CAVRNM010000301.1, on the reverse strand, counting down.
CGATACCGATTGCGCTCAAGAGCCCGCCGATCGTCGTGGGAATCAGACAAACGATCAGCGACAGCAGCACCGGCAAGGAGGTGAGGACCACGCCGCTCTGGTTCGCCGCCTTTTCGTCGTAGATGGCCATCGGCGGCAGGACGAGCACGACGACGATGAACAGCGCGGTCAGGCTGATCAGAACGATGTTCAGCGCGATCTCGTTCGGCGTCAGCTGGCGGCGCGCGCCCTCGATCATCCCAATCATGCGGTCGAGGAAGGAATTGCCCTTCCTCGGCGGTGACGCGGATGACGATCCGGTCGCTCGTGACGCGCGTGCCGCCGGTAACGGCGCTGCGGTCGCCGCCGCTCTCGCGAATGACAGGCGCGGACTCGCCGGTGATCGCGGACTCGTCGACGGTCGCGATGCCCTCGACAATCTCGCCGTCCGCCGCGATCAGCTCGCCGGCGGTGCAAACGATGCAAGTCCCCGATCTTCAGTTCGCTGCTGGACACGGCCACCTCGCTGGCCGTTGACCAGTTTCCGGGCGGTCATCTTGGTCCGCATCTTGCGCAGCTCGTCCGCGTGCGCCTTGCCGCGGCCCTCCGCCATCGCCTCGGCGAAATTGGCAAACAGGCAGGTGAACCAGAGCCAGAGGCAGATCTGGAGGTTGAAGCCCGAGAAATCGACGAACAGCCAGACGGTCGTCAGGATCGACCCCAGCCACACGACGAACATCACGAGATTCTTGATCTCGTCGCGCGGATTGAGCTTCTTGAACGCGCCGATGCCGCTTGGCGGACCAGGGAGGAGTAGTTGACGGTGAAGGTGGTGCTCATGGTTGGAAAGTTTCGCTCAGGTTCAGAACACGCGTCCGGCTTGCATCAGCCCGTGCTCAAGCAGCGGCCCGAGGCACAGCGCCGGGAAAAACGTCAGAGCGGCGACAACGACGATCACTCCGGTCAACGTGAGGCCGAAGGTCCAGCCATGCACCGGGAGGGTGCCGGCGGAGGGTTCGACGGTTTTCTTCGAGGCCATCCGGCCGACGATGGCGAGCGCGGCGACGATCGGGGCGAAGCGGCCGATGATGATCGCGATGCCCAACGTCACATCATACCAGGGCACGTTGGCGTTGAGGCCGGCAAACGCGCTGCCGTTGTTGTTGGCCGCCTCGCCAAAGGCGTAGAGCACCTCACTCAGTCCGTGCGGACCGGCGTTGTTCATGCTCGCGAGGCCCGCGGGCAGCACGACGCGAAATCGCCGTCGGTATCAGGCAGGCGGCGTTGGGCACGAGCACGCCGATCACCGCCCAGGTCGCCTCCCATGCGCCGAGCTTCTTGCCGAGATACTCCGGTGTCCGTCCGATCATCAGGCCCGCGATGAAAACGGTGATGAGGACATGAAAGAGCATGCAATAGACGCCGCAGCCGATTCCGCCGAACATGATTTCGCCGATCAGGATGTTCCACATCGGCATCAAGCCCGCGATCGGCATCCAGCTATCGTGCATCGAATTCACCGACCCGTTGTCAATGGCCGTGCAAGCAACACCCCAGAGCACGCTGTTCATTACGCCGAAGCGCTGCTCCTTGCCCTCCAGGTGGGGCATGATGTTGTCAGTGACCGGATTTGGCTGCGCCTCCGCATGCCACGCGACGCCGAACGAAACCAGAAACATGCCGAGCATGACGGCAAACAGGGTCCAGGCATGGCGCTTGTTGCCGATCAAAAGGCCGAACATATACACCTGCGCCATCGGCACCACGATGATCGCAAGCATTTCAAGGAAATTCGCGAGCGGCGTCGGATTCTCATAGGGATGCGCGCTATTCACGCCATACCAGCCGCCGCCGTTGGTGAAAAGCTGCTTGCAAGATTCGAATGATGCTACCGGTCCGATCGGAAGCGGCTGGGTCTCGACCTTTTGATCCACCATCACGGGTTGGTCGGTCATCACCGGCTTGCCGTCCGGTCCAACCACCGGCTTGCCTTGGTCGTCCAATTTCGGCGCCGGCGCAGTTACGGGCTGGCCTTTGTCGTCAGTCTTCTGGACCTGCCCTGTATAAGGTTCGACGAGGTTTGCGGTGAGGTAGGGTTTCCAGGTCTGCGGCACGCCCTGCCAGGCCAGCGGAATCGCCCACAGGATCGACAGCGGAATCACGACGTAAAGTGTGCACCGGGTGAGATCGACCCAGAAGTTGCCGATCGTCTTGACCGATGGCGCGCCAGGGCGCGTCCCACCGCCACGAGAACCGCGAGCCCTGTTGCGCCGCTGATAAATTGATGCACCGAGACCCCGAGCGTCTGAGACCAATAGCTCATGGTCGTTTCCCCGGTGTAGGACTGCCAATCGGCGTTGCAGGCGATGCTCCACGCGGTGTTGAACGCCAGGTGCCACGAAAGGTTGTCCAGTCCTTGCGTGTTTAGCGGCATCCACTTTTGAGTCATGAAGACTGCCGTGAGGTAGACGTAGCCGAGGGTGCCCATGATCACGACGGCCCACATATATTTCAGCCACGAC
>CAVRNM010000300.1:0-6775 GCA_963722225.1 uncultured Verrucomicrobiae bacterium | reverse complement strand
CCGGGCGTTCCGGCCGGAGTCGCCTGGTCCAGGCCGTGGCGGCGGCTGGTCTCAGCCCGGCGGTCTACCGGCGATTCCTTTGCGGATCAACCAACTGGCCGTGCTCTCCGCAACCCACCGATGAAGATCGCAGGGAATCTGATCGAGGATGGAGTGGTGGCGGGCAACGCCTATGACAAATTCGGCACTCGGAATCCCCTCGCGCGGTGGATGATGCTCCGGTTCGGTCGCGCACTGGACGATCTCGTCCGGGCGGCGGCCCCGAATTCGATTCACGAGATCGGTTGTGGAGAAGGTTACTGGGTCTTGCGCTGGTTGGGGCAGAAGCGAATGGCGCGAGGCAGCGATTTCTCTTCGAAGGTGATCGATCTGGCGCGACTGAACGCCCGGGAATGCGGTTTCCCGGCTGATGGGTTCCAAGTGCGCAGCATTTATCAACTTGATCCAGCCAATGACTCCGCCGATTTGCTGGTCTGTTGCGAAGTCTTGGAGCACCTGGAGAATCCGGTCCTGGCGCTGCAGCTGCTGCGATCAGCGGCGCGCTGTCATGTGATCCTGAGCGTCCCGCGGGAACCACTGTGGCGGTGGTTGAACATTGCCCGGGGAGCCTATTGGGGCCGTCTTGGCAACACGCCAGGACACCTGCAGCATTGGACCCGACGCGGCTTTATCCGTCTGGTTGAAGGACAATTCGAGGTGCTTGCTGTGCGCACCCCGATTCCTTGGACCATGGTCTTATGCCGGCCGAAGCCATGCCTTTCCCCGGAAGAAGTCGGTTGAAGACCGTCTGGAATGTCGGCGGCGGCGGCCTGGGTTTGATCGGGGTGGTGTTCGTCGCCCTCCGTTTCAGGCAGCACCCCGTGCCGCTTAATTCGACCCTCCGTGGAATGGAGGTCGCGCTGTTCCTCGTGCCGGCCCTGCTGGCGGTCCTGGGCGCGGGATTGATGATGGCGCTGGCGTGGCGGTGCCTGCTTGGGCATCTGCAGGTTCACCTCTCCCGGCGAACCGCCTTCTCCGTCTACGGGCTGTCTCAAATCTCCAAATACATTCCGGGAAACGTGTTTCAGTTTTGGGGCCGGCAGGCGCTGGGCGCCGCCAGGGGCCTGCCTGGCGCCGCGCTGGCAAAATCGTGCCTTTGGGAGCTCGGGACCATTCTCGCGGCCGCCGCCGTCTTCCTGCCGTTGATTCTGCCCCTCTGCACCACCGTTGTTCCACCGGCCCTGGCCGCGGTGATCTTCGCGGCCTTGCTGACGGGCGCCATCTGGGGGATCCGGCGGGCCCTGGGGCAGGCCGTCGCCACCGCATTTCTCTGGCATGGCGCGGCCCTGGCGACCTTTGGATCGGTCTTCGCGGTCTGCACCGTGGTTCTCTTGGCTCCCGGGGTTCATTGCGATGTCGTGCTGTTTGTCATGCTGGTCGCGGCGCACGTCGCCGCCTGGATCGCGGGCCTGGTGACTCCCGGCGCCCCGGCCGGCCTGGGAATCCGCGAGACCGTGTTGCTGTTGCTCCTGCAGAAACACGTGCCCGAATCCGCGTTGCTGCCGGCCATCGTGATGGCGCGTCTCTGCAATGTGGCCGGCGACGGTCTTTTCTATTTGCTGCCGGCCGCCGCCGTGGTGGCCCGGTGGCGGCGAGATCGCTGTGCTCCGCTGCCGCTGGCCGAGCCTCCCCTCAAGTGATGTCCGCGTCATTCCTCCAGTTCCGTGTCCGCTTCTAACTCCTCGTTCCGGCTCACCAAGACCGAAGGCCGCATCTTTGTGGCGGTTTACTCGTGGGTGCTGGTTTTTGCCGCATGGACTCTTGCCTGCCACCTCGCAGTGGCCTTGGGGTTTTCGTGGGCCCATTTGAAATATGGCTTCCTCATCGCCCTGCCCCTGGTGATCTTCGTCGTGTTTCGGGTCGCGCGGTCGGGCGCGAGGTCCTACGCGAGCCAGCTGGAGGACCGCTACGCGGACTGGGGTCTGACCCGCCCGAAGGGTTGTTTCGTCCTGTCCGCGGCATATCTCGGTCTGCTCGCGGCCCTGCCGAGTTTCCCAGCACGGTATCTGGTCACCGTTCTTCTTTCTGACCGCCTGCGCGCTTCGCTGGCAGAACCGCCGCCCGGTGCTCCCGGCCTCTTCCAGGGATGCGAATTCCGCCGGCGGCGGCGAATCGTCGACCAGCGGTTTCTCGTTCGCGGTGCTGATCCTTCTGGCCGCGGTGGCCGGAACGGTGGCCGTTGCAGCGCACCGGCCCGACCGGGATGACGCTAGTTTTCTGCAGATGGCCCGATCCACGCAGTTGAATCCAAGCCTGGCGGTCTACTCTTTCGACGCTTCCCTCGGAGGCCACTTCGGGCGGTTTCGCTTTGCGCCGTATCTTCTGTCTTCCTACGAGCTTTGGACCGCCTGGGTCGACGATGTCACGAACTGCGGCCTGTTTCGGACTTATTACGTTATCTTCCCCGCGGTCTCCGCGGTGCTCTGCGTGTTGCTCGCGTTCCTTTTTGCCCGCTGGTTTCTTCCCGCCCGCAGTGCCCTCCTGGCCGTTGGGCTCTTCTTGTTGATCAGCCTCGCCTGGGGTGAGGATCACAGCGCTTACGGCAACCGTCTTTTTGTCCGCCTCTTCCAGGGCAAGTGCCTCTTGCTCGCAGTCCCGATTCCCGCGCTCATGCTGGCCGGGATTGTCGGCATGCGTTTTCCGGGATGGGCCTCGCGAGTGCTGTTTTTCGGCTCGGCGGTGGCCTGCTTGGGCGTGTGTTCGTCCGGGTTGATCGTGGCCCCGATTGCCGGCGCGATCGCCGTGTTCTCCGGGATTGCGGCATTCGACCGAAGGACAGTGCGAACTGCCGCCTGGCTCGTGGGAATGCTGGCCTACCTGCTGGCGGCGGGCCTGGTATTGAAGTGGGGCGCAAGGTCGATTGTGCCTTATGCCGAGATCGGCGAGATCCTCGGGGTTGAGCTCTCCCTGGGGTCGGGCCTTCACACCGTTCTGGCCTTCGGCGTGTGCGGGATCGGAGTTCTCTACCTCCAACCGTCGGCGAATCACCGCACGCTGTTTCTGCTCATCGCGGTGACCCTGCTGGTCGTCTTTAACCCCTGGCTGTCGCCGGCCATCGCGGCGGTTTCCGCCGCCAATGCGACCTGGCGGGTGGCCTGGGCGGCTCCGATGCCCTTGTTGCTCGCCGTCGTCGTGGCGGGCCTTCTCCTGGCTGTGCCGAGGCCAAGGTCATTGGGCGCCCGCCTGATCGCGATTGCCGCGCTCGCCGTCTTCCTTTCGCCCAATCGCCCGGTGTTGCGGAAAGAGAATGGAATCCGTTGGGCGCTGCCGGGCCCGACGATCTCTCCGGACTATTATGCGACGGTCGAAGTCATGAACGCGGTCCGCCGCCTGGTGCAGGATCCGGTTGTGCTGGCGGAAGATCGCATTGCCACCTGGGTGCCTCTCGCAGCTCCGGGCATGAGCCTGGTGATGGCCGGGCATGAATTCCCGGTGATGTTTCGCACCGTTCTTCCTCCGGCGGACTACGACCGCCGCATGGAGCTGTTCTCTTTCGCCAACAGCACCGTCCCCGCCCCGGACGATGCCGGCGCCCGCGCGGCGGGGCTTTTTGGCGATTTCAAAGTGAACACCCTGATCATCAAGACGAGCTCCGTGTCCTATTGCCCGCTGGTGAAGGCCCTCGCTGCGCAGGGCAGGGCACCCAAGCGGTGCGTCCCGATCAATGATTTCTCGATTCTGCTGTTTTAGTTCTGGAGCGATTTGCCGGAACCATCCGCAACGCCTTGGGAAAACTCCCAAGAGGTCGGCGCCGGTGAGACCGGCAAACCGGGAAGGCGGGAGGCGCCAGGCGTGGCGATGGATATTCCGGAGCGGACGCGGGTGTGTTTCGGCCTCGACCCGGACATTCAAGACGTATAGGCATTTCGGTTCATTCGAAATGTGGCATCTGGTTGAATTTCTTCGGCAGGTATGAGCAACGTGGGCAACGGTGATGGCAACGGCAGCGCTTCGCCTCTCGCCGCGGTGAAGGATGGCAGCAGTCCGCCGTTGGGAGATCCTGCAGGTCTCAGCCGCTCTCCGTTCGGCGGCAGGATGGATTATGCGAAAGGTGCTTTTGCTGGGGGTGACTTATAGCGGCATCATCATTGTGGCGCACTGGCTGGCGTATCTGATCCGGTTCGAGTTTCATCCGCCGGTTGACCAGCAGGCGCATTTCTGGCGGACCTTGCAGTGGTCATTGCCGCTGGAACTGGCCTTCCTTTTCGCCTTTGGCCAGTTTCGCAGCCTGTTGAGCTATTTCAGTTTGCCCGACGCCCGGCGCGTCGTTTTCGCCTGCGCCGCAACGAGCCTGATCTCCCTGGCCATCTGGTACGTGACGGCCGGGGCCCACGCTCCGCCGCGATCCATCATCATTCTCAGCTTCGTGCTCGACACCGGCGGTTTGATAAATGTCCGCGTGCTGTTCCGGACGTTGCGCGAGCGACAGCGAGGAAGCAGGGGGAATGGCAGGGCGCCCCGCCGGATGGTCGTCGTCGGCGCGGGGGATGTCGGCGCAAATCTGGTCAAGGAGATGAAACTCCGGCGGGATCTCGGCATGGTGCCGGTGGCGTTCTTCGATGACGACCGGAAGAAATGGAATACCCGTATCCACGGTGTGCCCGTCCTCGGACAGCCCGAGCTCCTGGCCGGGGGCACGATTCGGGCGGATGAGGCGGTCATCGCCATGCCGAGCGCGAGCGGCCGGCGGGTGCGGGAGGTCGTGCAGGCATTGAATGAAGCGCATATCCGATTCGAGATTGTCCCGTCGATGGAGCAGATGGTTAACGGGGCGGTGAAGGTCTCGCAGATCCGCCCGGTGGAGATCGAGGATCTCCTGGGCCGGGAGCCGGTCCGCCTGGAAACGGAGCGAATCTCCGGATTGGTTCGGGACAAGGTGGTGATGGTCACGGGTGCCGGCGGAAGCATCGGCAGCGAACTCTGCCGGCAAATCGCGGGGTATCATCCGCTGCGCCTGGTGCTCGTGGAGCGCTGCGAGGTGCAGATCTTTCCCATCGAGCAGGAATTGCTGGCGCTGGGCTGCGGCGCCCAGGTCATTCCCCTGGTCGCCGACATCTTCGACGACGAACGCATGTTGGCGGTTTTTCAGCGATTCCGGCCCCAGGTGGTGTTCCATGCCGCGGCCCACAAGCATGTGCCCATGATGGAGCACCAGCCCTACGAGGCCTTCCGCAACAACACCATTGGCACCAAGAAACTCGCGAAACTGGCCGCCCAGTTCGCGGTCGAGCGGTTCGTCCTGATTTCGACCGACAAGGCCATCAATCCCACCAATGTGATGGGCGCCACCAAGCGGCTGGCCGAGCTGTATATCCAGGCGCTGCAGAGGGACCTGAGAGGTGAGGGTGAAAGTGAGAGTGAAAGTGAAAGTGAGGGTGAGGGGAGCGAATCGGAAAAGCGGGAAAACGGGAAACAGGAAAACATTGAAATTAAAAAAGTTAGAAACCTGGATACGGAAACCAACGGATGCGCGGAGAGGCGGGCGATCGGGATTGCGGAGCCTACAGTTTCGAGGGAGGCGAAACTGAAACTGACGAAATTCATGGCGGTGAGGTTTGGGAATGTGCTCGGATCGTCCGGCAGCGTGATCCCCACCTTCAAGAAGCAGATCGCGGCGGGCGGTCCGGTGACGGTCACCCATCCAGAAGTCACCCGTTACTTTATGACGATCCCCGAAGCGGTCGGATTGGTGCTGCAGAGTGCGACCATCGGGCAGGGCGGCGAGATCTTCGTCCTCGATATGGGCAAACGAGTGAAGATCGTCGACCTGGCGCGCCAGTTGATCGAGTTGAGCGGTCTCAAGCCGGATGTCGACATCGAGATCAGGTTCATCGGACTGCGCCCGGGTGAAAAGCTGTTCGAGGAGATCAACCACAACACGGAAAACATGGGGCCGACGGAACACCCAAGGATCATGCGCTTTGTTGGCGAACCGCTTCCCCTTGAAACGATCCGGCAGGGCCTGCTCGCCATTCACGCCAAGGCGCCGGGCATGGATGCGAACCAGGTGAAGTTGGAGATCCAGAAGCTCGTGCCGGAGTACCAGCCGTATCTGACGAGCGTCTGAATGCGCGTTCCGTTCTTCGTCCCGTGGCCGCGGGCGTAATCGAATGGACCAGGTCAAATCGGGAAAGCGGGAAACCGAGAAGTCGGAAAACTCTTCGTCCGCCTTCGCGCCCCCCGGCGGTTCAAATTCTCGCGGTCGCGGGCGCCAGCGGGGGGATTTGACCGCGGATGGTTTTTATGGGATTGAAATATATCAAGCCGGTTCCCTTAATGCGCCGGCTTTAGCTGCACTATAATGTCTCAGCCAACTAACGCGCGCCCGGAGGATGCGGTCAGGCAGTCCGCTGGTTCAGCGGCGATCGGGGGATTCGGGGGAGGATCGAATTTGTGGGAAATCCTCCACCCATGGTGGCGTTCGCGGGCGAGAATCGTCCTGCTGGCTTTGACGGGCCTGGTTGCGGCCGCCGCGGTGCTGCTGGCGGTCTATGTCCTGCGGCCTTCCTATCAGGAGGCCAGGTTGACGTTCCGTTTGTTGTTCGCGGGGGTGGAAAAGGGCCAGTATCCGGACGGCACCGCGTTCTCTCCGGCCGACCTCGTGGCCACGCCGGTGCTGGCCGCAGTCTATGAGCGCAACGGGCTCGCGCGCTATCTGACCTTCGATCGCTTTAAGAGCGCCCTGGCCGTTATCGACAGTAATCCGGAATTGGATCGCCTGCGGCGGGCGTACGCC
>CAVRNM010000299.1:0-3068 GCA_963722225.1 uncultured Verrucomicrobiae bacterium | reverse complement strand
TGGAGAGCAATCAATGCTTCGGATATGCTCCTGGTCCCCGATGCGGCCACCGCGTTCATCGATCCGTTTGCGGCCAACACTACCTTGAGCCTCGTCTGCGATGTCATGGATCCGATTACACGCGAAGTCTATGATCGCGATCCCCGCGGCATCGCCAAGAAGGCCGAGGCCTATCTGAAGAGCACCGGCCTCGCCGACACCGCCTATTTTGGGCCGGAGGCTGAGTTCTTTATCTTTGACAGCGTCCACTACGACACAACGTCCAATAGTTCCTTTTATTACGTCGACTCCAACGAAGGCATTTGGAATCGCGGCAAGGAGACGGCGGTCGACGGTTCGGCTAACCTCGGCTACAAAATCCGCCACAAGGAAGGTTATTTTCCGGTCGCCCCGGCCGACCAGCTAATCGATATCCGCAATGAGATGATCCTCACGATGGGCGCTTTGGGCCTCAAGATCGAGAAGGAGCACCACGAAGTTGCCACGGCGGGCCAGGCTGAGATCGATATCGTTTTCGACACGCTTCTCCGGACCTCGGACCACATGTGTGTCTACAAATACGTCTGCAAGAACGTGGCGAACAAGCACGGCAAGACCGTCACCTTCATGCCCAAGCCTCTCTTCGGCGACAACGGTTCCGGCATGCACACCCACCAGTCCTTGTGGAAGGACGGCAAGCCGCTGTTCGCCGGGAACGGCTACGCCGGTTTGAGCGAAATGGCGCTCTATTATGCCGGCGGGTTGCTGAAGCACGCCTATGCGCTCTGCGCGATTTTGAGCCCGACGAACAATTCCTACAAGCGGCTCGTCCCCGGGTTCGAAGCGCCCGTCAACCTCGCCTATTCCGCCCGCAATCGCTCCGCGGCCATTCGGATACCGACCTACAGCCCGAGCCCGAAGGCAAAACGGCTCGAGTACCGCCCGCCGGATCCGTCCGCCAACCCCTATCTGGCCAATGCTGCTATGCTCATGGCCGGCCTCGACGGTATTCTCAACAAGATCCATCCCGGAGAACCCTTGGACAAGAATCTTTATGATCTCTCCCCCGAGGAGAAGGCCAAGGTTCCGGTCGTTCCCGATTCCCTCAAGGGTGCGCTCGAGGCGCTTCATGCCGACCACCAGTTCCTGCTCAAGGGCGACGTCTTCACCAAGGACTTCATCGACAATTTCATCGAGATGAAGCAGGGCGAGTACGACGCCGTCCGCCTGCGCCCTCATCCCTACGAGTTCTACCTCTACTACGACATCTGAGCGAACCGAGGATTCAAGGATCGGGCTTGCGCCCGTCTTCTCCGACCGGCTGCCTCGCGGCAGCCGGTTGTTTTTTGGAGAGGCTGTCCACCTTCAGCTCTGCAGATCCTCGGGCCGGAGGCGTTTTACCTCTGTCCATTTCGCGCGGAAGAGCTCTTCCAGGACGGTCCTGACCTCCGGCGGGAGGCGATTCACCAATTCCTCGACTGGTGGCGGTTGCTCGTCCGCACCAGCCTCAGCCTGACCGCCGCTGTCTCCGCCGGGCGGAATTGGCATCATTGCGGTTTCGTCCGTTCCCGGCACGGCCGCCGGCCACGCTGGGTCCAATTCCCCCTCCTGCCGGACCACGGAGGCACCACGGCCGCCCTGTTCCACCCCAGGTGCATTCTCCGGCGATGCCGGTGTGCCTGAATCCCCGGAGTCTTCCCTGCGAGGAAGAGCCGCCCGGCGCACCCGGCGGTCCAGCTCAACCATCAGGTCTTTTTTTTTCGCCGTTTGCCGTCCCGGTATCCGGGGCCTGCTCGGCCAGCGTTGCCAGCTCCTTGATCAGACTGTCGATTGCCCGGGCGCGGCTCGCCTCCACCGCCTTGAGGAGGGTGACCTCGAAGTTGATCTTCTCTGCCAATCCGTGCTTCACGGCCGACTCGCCCTCGCGCAGCCCATCGAGCAGGCGCGTCAGCTGTTCCGTTGTCATCGGCGTGTTGCCGAGCGTCGTGCTCTGGCCGTCCCGGGCGATCGCGTCGAGCAGGGCGGTGCGCACGTGGCTCTGCAGATCCACCAGCAAGCGAAAGAGGTCCCGGCCATCCTGGTCGCACTCCTCGACGATCCCGACGATTCTCCTGTGGTCGCCGGCCGCCAGTGCCCCGGCCAGTTCGGCGATTTTCTCCGCCGCCACGAGGCCGTACACGTCGAGCACATCGGCCTCGCTGACGTCGTTGCCGCAAAACGAAATCATCTGGTCGAAGATCGACTGGGCGTCGCGCATGCCGCCATCCGCCATGCGGGCGATGCTTGCCAGCGCCACGTCGCTCACCGTGATCTTCTCCGCCACCGCGATCTTCTTCAGCCGTTCCACGATCAGCTCGATGGAAATGGGCTTCAGATCGAACCGCTGGCAGCGCGAAATGATCGTCGGCAGCACCTTCTGCACGTCGGTCGTCGCAAAGACGAATTTCACGTGGGCCGGCGGCTCTTCCAGCGTCTTCAACAGCGCATTGAACGCAGCCGCCGTAAGCATGTGCACCTCGTCAATGATGTAGACCTTGAACCGCCCCTGCGCCGGCGCATAGCGGACCGTGTCCCGGAGTTCGCGGACCTGGTCAATGCCATTGTTGGAAGCGCCATCAATCTCGATGACGTCGAGACAGGATCCCTCGGCGATGGCCTTGCAGATGGGATCTTCCGGATCAAAGTCCGCCTTGGGTCCGCCGCTGCAGTTGAGGGCCTTGGCAAAGATCCGCGCCATGCTGGTCTTGCCGGTGCCCCGCGGGCCCACAAAAAGGTAGGCATGGGCAATGCGGTTCCGGGTGATGGCGTTCTGCAACGTGCGCACGACATGGTCCTGCCCGACGAGGTCGTCAAACGTCTGTGGCCGCCACTTGCGCGCAGTTACCTGATACGAGTTGGACATGAAAAACCTATACGACTGAAACGCGGAAAGGCTGAAAAATCAGGCCTAGCTTTTTGCTGCGATTCTTCCGCCGTCAGCCCTTCGGCTCCAAGGAAAAGTGGCCAGGCACCCCACGGCACTGGCAGGACGTCGCTGCCGTTGCTACCTTCCGGTCCTGGCGGGGTTCACGCGCCTGTCCATGCATCGA
>CAVRNM010000298.1:0-13488 GCA_963722225.1 uncultured Verrucomicrobiae bacterium | reverse complement strand
CAGCGTAGCGCGCGGCGTCGCGCCGGTCGGAGGGCTGGGCCGATAGGGCGATGAACTCGAGTGCCTGCTTGGCAATGGTGCGAAAGGCTTTCATCTGCGCCATGCCGCTGGCGATGCCCTGGGCGGCGAAGAGCCGGTCCTTCTCCTTCTCGAGAGGGTCGAGTTCGTCGAACAGGCGGGCGGTTGCCATGCCGAGCGAAGCCGCGGCTTCGCCCGTGGCCCAGACATCGACGAGTCGCTGCAGGCAGTCTTCCTTCTGCTGGAGGCCGAAATCATAGCGCGGCGTGCCGGGATTCACGCTGGCCGCGCCGCGGAAGCGGTTGCGCTCGTACCGGATCACCGGCTCGACGGCGGAGAGCAGTTTGGCGGCGGTCATGATGCCGACGGTCACGCGGGTGCGACGAAAAACCGCCTCGATGATTTCGCCGTGGCTGTAGTTGGGGACAATGCAGCCGTCCTTGACCGTGTAGCCGCCGATGAACGGCTCGCCGGAACCGACATGTTAAAGGCCGGATCGCGGGTCGAGGAGAGCTGGTGTACCATCTTGTGGGTCGGCGTGCCCCGGTCGAAGGTGCCGGGGTCGGTCTCCTCGAGGATGATCATGCAGCTCGACTTGATCCGCGAGTCGTCGGTGTCCACGGCGACGGTGGTGAAATTGGCGAAGCCCATGTTCGTGATGAAGCGGGCGCGCTTGTCGACCTGCAGCAGCGGTTCCTGGCCGTCCCTCCATTCGGCGATGCGCACCTTGCCGGCGAGCAGGCCCGTCTCGACTCCCACGTAGGGCAAAGGCTGGTGAGACTGAGGTGCGCCGCGCCACACTTGGCGGTCTTCGCCCGGCTGGGGAGGGACGCAGCGGCTCATGTAGCGGTCGCGCTGTTCCTTGGTGCCGCGTTCGTGGATGGGCGAGAGGGCGAGATTGCCGGCGAGGCTGCCGGTGGCCGCGCCGAGCGTCGACCCAGGCGAGCTCGAGCGCGACCAGGGAGAGCACGAGGTTTTTCGGACCCTCGATAAAGCCGCCCTGGTGGGGATCCATGAAACAGGTGGTGATTCCGGCGTCGTCGTAGGCTTTGAGCAGTTCGTTCTTCTCGGGAGTCCATTCGTGACTGTTCCGGGCCCCCTGTGCCACCAGACGCGCCACCAGGCCGCGGGCGACCCCGCGCGTGGCCTGGATCAGCATCTGGAGGTCGTACCGGTCCTGGTAACGCCACATGATCTGGCGAACGTCGTCACCGGGCAGGGTTCTGAGGGTCTCGCGGGGTTGGGCGGAAGCGGTCGTTTCCATGGAATCTGGGTCGGTTGGTCAGCGGGTGATGGAGGAAACAGGGAGGTTTTCGCAAACGAATGCCGCAGGATCGCCCGCGGAAATTCGGAAGGAAAGCGGCCTCCATGCCCGACGTCGACCTCGAAGACAAGAAAGAGAACGTTATCTTTCGGAGGGTCTGGGGCATTCCAGATTTGGGCAGGCTAGAACCGTGCAGCCGCGGGAATCGGATTCCCACGCCGGGCACGCGAACCCGGCCGGCCAGAATGCCGATGTGGAACTCAGGAATCCGGGGAACGAAGGTCGAGGATCGCAGCGCGAGCAATCGTGGCTGGATGGACCAGCTTTCCTGATTACCACATTGTCAAGGCGTTCCAAATGATCATTTGGTCGCACCTGCCGTCGATCTCGCTCTTCCGGGTCGCAGTTGGCGGCTACCGGATCTATGAAACCGCCCTAGTCGCGGGCCTTCGTGTCGATGATGATCGTTACCGGTCCGTCGTTTACCAAGGTGACTTTCATGAGCGCGCCAAACTCGCCGGTCGCAACGCGCCGTCCCAACGCCGTTTGCAATTGCAGAACGAATTCCTCGTAGAGCGGTCGGGCGATCTCGGATTTCGCCGCGTCGTTGAACGAAGGGCGGGCACCCTTGCGCACGCTCGAATGCAGCGTGAACTGGCTGACGACGAGCAGGTCGCCGTTGATCTCATCCACGGCGCGGTTCATCTGTCCGACCTCATCCGCGAAGACGCGCAAATGAACGATCTTCTCCGCGAGCCACGTGCAATCGGCGGCCGTGTCATTCTTGGCGACACCGAGGAAGATAAGCAGACCCGCGCCGATTTCGACGAAGACCCCGTCGCCGGTTCTCACACTCGCTGAGGAAACTCGCTGAATGACGGCACGCATGAAGGTGATTTGAGACCCCGGCCGGGAATGCGGGTTCGCGGGTATCAGCCGAAACTCAAAAGATCAGATGGGGATCGATGTCCGCATCGTAATCGACCCCGGCGAGGCCGAAGCCGAAGAGCTTGAGAAACTCCGTTCGATAACCCTGGATATCAGTCAGTTCGCCCAGTGTTTCCGTCGTGATCTGGGGCCAGAGTTCGACAATCTTCCGCTGGACTTCGGGATGCATTTCGCGGTCATCGAGACGCACCCGGCCGCCTTCGTCGAAGACCAGCGCGTTGCCATGGTACATCTGTGAGGCAAAGAGCCGCTGAATCTGCTCGATGCAGCCTTCATGGGTGCCCCGCGCCTTCATGATCTTGTAGAGCAGCGAGATGTAGAGCGGCACCACCGGAATGGCGGAGCTGGCCTGCGTGACGAGGGCTTTGTTGATGGAAACAAAGGCACGACCATAGCCGTTGGCCTTGAGTAACGCATCGATCCGCCGGGCGGCGCGTTCAAGGTCGTTCTTGGCCAGCCCGATCGTCCCATTGCGATAGATGGGCCAGGTGACCTCAGGTCCGATGTAGGAATAAGAAACAGAGGTGGCTCCGGGTGCGAGCAGGCCGGCCGCATCGAGCGCCTGCATCCAGAGCTCCCAATCCTCGCCGCCCATCACCGCCACCGTATCTGCGATTTCATCATCGGTAGCCGGTTCGATGGTGATATCGGATACGATGCCGAGGTCGGTATCCACCGTCTTGTTGGTGTAGTACTGGCCGACGGGCTTGAGCACCGATTTGTGGACGACCCCGGTCTTGGGGTGGACACGGCGAGGCGAGGCCACACTGTAGACGACAAGATCGACCGGTCCGACTTCGCTCCGGATCAATTCGATCGCCTGCTGTTTGATGGCTTCGGAGAACGCGTCTCCGTTCAGACTTCGCGCGTAGAGGCCGGCGCCCTTCGCTGCGCGCTCAAAGGCAATCGTGTTGTACCACCCGGGCGTGGCCGACCGGTCTTCCTCCGACGGCCGATCGTAGAACACGCCGAGCGTGGCAGCCCCGGAGCCAAAGGCGGCCGTAACACGGGAGGCGAGCCCGTAGCCTGTTGAGGCGCCGATCACGAGCGCCCGTTTCGGGCCGTTCTTGATCGGTCCCTGGCGCTGGACGTAGTCAATCTGCTCCTGGACCTGCGCGGCGCAGCCGACCGGATGGGCGGTAACGCAGACAAAACCGCGAACCTTGGGCCTAAGAATCATGGGTGAGCCAGTTTCGTTAACGGCATACAGGTGACAAGAAACAAGTAAGAAGCAACCGGTTCAGACCGTTAGGGTGGATAATCCGGTCCGGGCATTCGAGAGTCGAGCAACCGGTGGCGACCCTGACACCGATGGAGCCCGGTTCGTGTGCGCGCAGTTGGCACGTTGTTCAGAGCAAGCGTGACTCCAGCTCCATAAACGTTGCGGTTAGAGCGGTTTAAATTGCACTGTAGCCGAGAACACAAACGTAGCTGCGAGCGTCAGCGAGCGGATGGCTCGTCCACTCGCTGACGCTCGCGGCTACACTCTTTCTGAAACCGCTCTAATGACTTGCCAAGACCACCGGACCTTCAGGAACCGTGGCACCGCCCTTGTGCTCGAGGCTTACCTTGAAGGTGGTGCCAGCCCCGCCCGGGCGGGGCAGTTTGTAGGCAACGCATGTCTGGCTCGAGTCGGAAGCAACGGCGAACACGGCGAGGCTGGTTCCGGCCGGGTGTTCGGAATCGAACCGCCAGAATTGGTAGCTCCGGTCCGGCGCGAGCATTGGAAGCGCGGAGACCACCAGCTCGCCTTCCTGACGGTCTTGATCTTGCACGACCACGGCGCGGGACGCGGAATCGACGCCGGCGGGGGGCGTGAGGGAAAAAACCTGAAGCCGGCCGAGATCGCGTGGCCCTTGAAGCTCGCCCGTCAGGTCCGCCAAGCGCCGGGCAGAGAGAATGTGTTCAGCCTCAATTTGCTGCCGCAATACCTTCCCCTGGATCTCAGCCAGCGCTGCTTGTTCGCGCACCGCGGTCACTTCCGCCCGGAGGGCAAGGTAGGCTGCCAACATTAAACCAGCGAACAGGGCGAAGCCGGCGGCGACGAACCAAGGCAGCCGGGCGGGCAGGTCGGTGGGCGCGGCCGCGCTCTTCGCCATTGGCGGATCGACCGGCATCCGGTTTTCGCGGGTTTCGTCGTTCATTTTCGCGACCGTCCCTTGGCGCGCTCAAAGGAAGAGCATTCCGATCACGCCCAGCACGAACAAAACCGCGAGCGCGGTCAGAACCCTTTTTTCCTGTTTGGTGACCCGAAGAGGCATCAGAGTCCGAAAGTTTGCAGGCGACCGAAGATTTCCGTCAACAACGGTTCGTCGGCATAATCGCTCCACGGATGATTGCTGGAAACCCGCACAAACAGCTGGGCGCCGTCCTGGCGGAACCCAAAGCGCCAGGCGATGGCGAGAAGCTCGCGAATCGAACGCGGATCGCGCTGCGTTATCGCCGTGCCGTCATAAAGGTGCCAGAAAAAGACAAACTGCCGCTGGTTTTCGCGCGTGAAAAGCCGGGATTCCGCGGGCGGCAGCGTGCGGCCGGCGACGATCGGGGCAAAACGCGCCGAGGCGGAAGCCACCGGCACCCATCCGACGCCGGGCCAGCAGGCGTCAGGAGTATGCAGGGCGACGGTGCTGACAGACGTCCGGCCGGGCGGCCAGTAGGCGAGGTAAACGGTGAGCTGCGTGATCTGGCGGCCGGTTTCCTTGGTGTAGGTTCGCTCGACCAAATCATCCGTTTGCAGAGTGGGGACGAAGCGGTTCAGATCAGAACTCGTGGCGACGCTCCAGCCGGCCGGGGCTGCGGGCAGAAGCGCGGCCAGATCCGGCGCCGGCGATGCCAGCTGATTCGCCGGACGCGTGCGGAGGATAAAGAAGACCGTGAGCGCGCTCCCCAGCAGGAGCGCAGCCGCCAGAACGGCCTGATTCAGGGCGAGCGCCGTTGCCGAGATCGCGCGCGGCGCCAGTGCCGGGCGGGCTGGGAGGACGGGGCGACGCCGTGGTTCAAGCAACAGGGCGAGACCGACGAGGAGGGCGGTGGTGAGACCGAGAATGGAAAATCCGGTGGCGTCGTGCCAGAAACCCGCGATGTCCACGCCGGCGTTGGCCAGAAGGGTCAGGACGAGCGAGCGGACGAAGTTCATTCCAATGGCCAGGGGCGCCGCGAGGGCCAGCAACAGTGCCCGCGCGCCGGGACGACGCAGCAGAAAAGCCGAAAGAAACAGGGCGGCAAAAACGCAGGAGATGAGGCTCCGAATCCCGCTGCACGCCTCCTCGACCCCGACCGTGGTTCTGGCGACCTCAATCAGATTGCCGTGCTGCAGCGCCGCCACGCCCAGAAAGTGCAACGCGGAGATCACGCCGCCGGTGACCCAGGTCTGGAGTCGCAGCGTGAGCGTTGAATAAGTGCCGGGAGGCATGGGCGCGGCGAGCAGCCACAGCGCGGCCGCGCAAAAGGTGCACCAGTCAAATGGAATTATGCCCAGCGGCTCGGCGGAGAACGCCACCACTCCCGCCAGCAGGATGCTCGCGAATGCCGCCGCCAGGGCAAAGCCGACGATGCTCGCCGACCAGCCCAGCGAGACGGCGAACAGACCGGCGGCAGCCAGCGCGGCGAGCGCCACCCCTGCCAGCAAACCGGTCGCGGCGATGGTCGCCGGGCCCGGTCGCAGGGTGCGACGCGATCCGTCGCGCCGGCCTTCCGCGAGCAGCAGCACGCAGATCAGCGGCATGAAGATGCCGTGGGACAGGTCGGGATTGTGCCTCCATTGCCCCCAGAGGGCGCCGCAGAGCGCGATGGCCAGTGCGGCGAGCAATCCGATGTTCCAGGTCGCCAGGACAGTCACGCCCACCCCGGCGCGGGAGAGCGCGCGCCAGCGGCCGGGTGGGGGTGATTCGGTGGAGGACACCATCATGGGACTGGACCGGTTGGGATCGTTAAGGCCGGATGCCTTTGGTCGCAACGATCTTCACGGGAAAGGGGGAGGGCAAGAGACAACGCCGACGGCCCGGGAAGGTTTGTTCCGGGGTGGTTTGCGGAACGCGGATGGAAGAACGCCTCGTGGACCACGAAACGGGTCGCCCGCGCCCGGCGGGGCGCGGGCAGCGCGCTGGCCCGCAAGCTGCTGAATTGTGTCGATTGCCCGGCCGCAACAACCAATAAATAAACTGTTGGTCAGCGTTTGGCTGACGGATCTTCACTCCAGCGAAGGACTCATATGCCTGCAAAAAAGACTGCTCTCCCCGCGACGAAGAAGATTGCCTTGATTGCACACGACCACCGGAAGCGCGATCTGATCGAATGGGCGCGCTTCAATCGGGGCACGCTCTCCAAGCACACGCTGTTTGCCACCGGCACGACCGGTCGCGTTTTGGCCGAGGAGCTGGGTCTGCCGGTAACCCGCCTGCAAAGCGGCCCGATCGGAGGGGACCAGCAGATCGGCGCCATGATCGTGGATGGCTCGATCGACTTCCTGATCTTCTTCTGGGATCCGCTGGAGGCGCAGCCGCACGACCCGGACGTCAAGGCGCTGCTGCGCCTGGCGGTGGTCTGGAACATTCCCGCCGCCTGCAACCGGGCCACGGCCGACTACATGATCTCCTCGCCCCTGATGAGCAGCGATTACGAACGGCTCGTGCCGAACTACGAAGGCTACCTGGCCCGGCAGATTGCTCCCGCTCAGGAATCAACGGCGCCGGGGGCGGACGCCCCGGCGGGAGATTCCAAGCCGGCCTGAGGCTCAGAGTTGCACCGAGAACATCTCCGGGTGGATCGTCCCCTCGGAGACTCGGACGACCGGCCCGGTCATGCGGATGGCGAATTCGGGGCCGATCTCGATGCTGATCTGACCGCCGGGCATGTGCACGGTGACCTGCCGGTCGACCAGACCGAGCCGGTGGGCCACGGCCGCGGAGGCGCTGGAACTCGTGCCCGACGCGAGGGTGTGGCCGGCGCCGCGTTCCCAGATTTCGATCCGGATATTCTTCCGGTCGAGAACCTGCATGAACTGCACGTTGGTCCGGTTGGGGAAGAGCGGATGGATCTCAATCGCGCGGCCGTAGGCGATGGCGAGTTCGGCGGAAATCTCGGGCAATGGAATCACGCAATGGGGGTTGCCGATGGTGGCGGCGCAAAAAGTGAACTCGCGGTCCTGGATCCGGATCTTCTCATTGAGCACTTCGCGCTCCGGCCCGGTCACCGGAATCTTGGCACTGGAGAAGCTCACCCGACCCATGTCCATGGCGATCATCCGGCCGTTCTCCTGGATTTCCGCGGTTACCAGGCCGCCGGGCGTGGCGATGCCGAGAAGGCCGGCCGGCCCGATGTGGTGATCCCAGAGATAACGGGCGAAAATGCGGGTGCCGTTGCCCGACTTCTCCGCCTCCGAGGCGTCCGGGTTGAAGATGCGGAGGCCGAAGCTGGCGTCGCCGGCGGGCAGCGGGCCCCAGAGAATGCCATCGGAACCGATGCCGAAATTGCGGTGACAAATGGTGCGGATCTGTTCGGGGGTGGGGGCGGTCCACCCGGGAAAATCGGCGGGATCAAGGACGACGTAATCGTTGCCGAGGGCGTGGTATTTGGAGAAGCGCATGGGCGATGCCGCATATTTCCCATTGCGGCGGACGCCGCAACCAAAACCGCAGGTCAGATGGCCGCGGCCGGGCAATCAAACAGGCCGCGCTGCTTGATGGTGTCGATGACGGCGGGTGGCACCGCGGCCTCCCAGGCCGGATCGCCGCGCTTGATCATGGCGAGCACATCGCGGGAAATGATGTTCAATGTCTCCGGATTGAAGCCGGTGGTGGCTTCAATATAGTGGTTCTCCAGCAGGTGGGTGTACAGGTGGCGGAGATGCGACGGCACCTGAAGATTGTCGGCGGTGATGAGGACTTCCGCCGCCAGCGCCGGAGGCGGGATGCCGCCGGGTGAAGCCGGCGCGGTGGCGGCGAGATAGCGCTCATAAGCGGCGCCGCGCATCGGATACACGTACAGCTTCACCAGCTGGCGAAACATGCGGCCAAACGATTCCAGGATTCCACCCGGCAGGTTCTCATAATACTTCTCGTTGAAAATCTCGACCAGGTTGTTCACCCCGAGGGCCACGCCGATCATCTCTTTCGTGTACCGGCGGAAGTATGTGGTGAGCCGGTAGAACTCGGAATAGTTCGAAATGATCACGGTGAAGCCGATGCTGCCAAGCAGGTCCACCCGCGCGAGGAAGTCCGTGGCATCGAGCGTCCCGGAAGCCAGCAGGTTGTTCATCGTGATCTCCGTCAGAACCATCACGGGTTTGCCCTTGACCGCCGGCTCCTGCAAAAAGAGCGCCGTCGTGCAGTTCAGCATGTCGACGTTGACGCGCGTCACCGGCCGGAAGCTTCCCCGCTCGACCAGGATCGCCTTCCGGTGGAGGACCTCCGACGGCTGGAGCACATCGCCGTCGGGCCCGAACATCACGGCGTTGGTCAGCCCCGTTTGCACGAGCAGCAGCGACAGCAGCCGGCTGTCGACCTGGGCAAACGCGGGGCCGACAAACTTCAGCATGTCGACTTCAATGCGCGCGGTGCTGAGGCTGTCCACCAGCGAGCGGATGAACTTCTCGGGCGAGGTGCGGAAGAAGAACGCGCCGTAGATGAAGTTCACCCCGAAAATGCCCAGCGCCTCCTGCTGGAGCACCGCCTCCTTGTCCCACATGCGCACGTGGAGGATGATGTCATTGGGCGGCTCCTGCGGGTGCACCTGAAAGCGAATGCCCATCCAGCCGTGGGCGTCGTTGTCGCCCTTGTAATTCAGGGTGGCCACCGTGTCGGCGAACACGAAAAACGACGTGCGGCTGCCGCGGGCCCCGGCCAGCCGCTCTTCCAGCAGCTGATATTCATGGTCGAGCATCGTAGTCAGCCGCTCGCGCGAAACGTAGCGCGGCGCTTTTCCGTAAATGGCATCGCTGAACACCATGTCGTAAGCCGAGATGGTCTTGGCGATGGTGCCGGAGGCGCCCCCCGCCTGGAAGAAGTGCCGGACCACTTCCTGGCCCGCGCCGATTTCGGCGAACGTCCCGTAACGGCTCTCGTCCAGATTGATGGCCAGGGCCTTGCGGTTGGTGGTGAGAAGCTCTTTTTTTTGCTCGCTCATGGCGCGGGTGGTTGGCGCTTCCAATCAACAGCAAATTGCTTGAAAGGAAAGCACCGTCCCCATTTTGGCACCCGGGCGTCGGTCGGCAAGACCACTGCCCAGGCGCAGATCCGGAACGGACGTCGGCGCGGCCGCAGGGGCATCTTGCTGGTGTCCAATTGCCGAACACCGTCTGCGGACAGCCGGCGGGCCAGAGCGTCGCGCGAAGGCGAGCGCGGGGAAGAGCCCCGTCCGGCTCAGCCGGCTGGTCACCGCCTGCCGGCAGAATCCGGCGCCGTACCAGCCCTATGCCGGGAGAATTGCAAAGTGCAAAGTTTAACCCTTTTGGATTGTTCCGCTGCGTTAAAAGAAAATGAAGATTTGCCCCGGGTAGGGCAAATCAGGTTGTCAGCTTGTAGAATTCCGACATCATGAAGATTGTCGTGGCTATCAACAGGCCAGCCAACCCAAGAAAGAAGCTCGCGAAAGCGAATCGACTCCGTGGGTGGGCTGGAGCGTCCTGTCGCACAAAGGCAATCCCTGCCGGCTACTACTCTTCCCCATGCGCGCTCGATCGGTCGTCGCCTTCATTCGTTCACCCATGACCTGGTTTGGGAGAGACTTGATGGACCGACTTCGGCTGGTGTTTCCGGCAACCTTCCAATTCCGAGCTCCCGGCCTGCGAACCCGTTGGGAGGCCCGATGCCGACGCGGTCGTGGCGGTGGGGGCATGGCGGCGGTGGCGGGGTTGTTGCTGGTCGCCCCCCTGCTGAGCGCCCAGAGCGGATCGACGGCACCCCAAATCACGACCCAGCCAACGGCGTAGACGGTGACGGCCGGCGGCACGACGACGTTCACGGTGGGCGCGTTCGGCAATCCGGCCCCAACTTACCAGTGGCAGGTGAGCGGGAATGGTGGCAGCACCTGGACGAACTTGAGCGACGCCGCGCCGTACAGCGGAACGACGACGGCCACGCTGACGATCACCGGCGCCACGGCGGCGCTGAACGGCAGCCAGTACCAGTGCGTGGCCAGCAATGGGATCAGCCCGGCGGCCACCAGCAATCCGGCCCCGCTGACCGTGAATTGGCTGTCGGGAGTTCTCTTGCAGTCGCCGAGCGAGACGGTGATCGCCGGCCAGCCGGTCAGCTTCTCGGCGGGCGTCACCGGGAATCCTGCACCCACCGACCAATGGCAGGTGAGCACGACCGGCGGGAGCCCCTGGACGAATCTGACGGATGGGAACGGAATCAGCGGGTCCAGCACGGGGACCCTCGTCATTGCATCGGCGCCGGCGGCCTGGTCTGGGAACCAATTTCAGATGGTGGCGACCAATGGCTCGGGTTCGGTGACGAGCACCCCGGCGACACTGGCGGTCACGCCGCTCCCGCCGGCCCACACGGTGGCAGATGATTTCGTTACGCTGGCCGGCGCGGCCGGACAATCTGGCAGCGCGGATGGGACCGGCAGTGCGGCGCTGTTTCAGTTTCCCACTGGGGTGGCGGTGGATTACGCGGGCAACGTCTATGTGGGGGACACCAACAACGACACGATCCGCAAAATCACGCCCGCCGGCGTGGTGACGACGCTGGCGGGCACGGCGGGCGTCCAGGGGTCGGCGGACGGGACCGGCAGCGCAGCGCAATTCTTTGAGCCGAAGGTGTGGCGGTCGACAGTGCGGGCAACGTCTACGTGGCGGACAGCGGCAACAACACGATCCGCAAGATCACGTCAGCCGGCGTGGTGACGACGTTGGCCGGCATGGCCGGACAGGTGGGCAGCGCGGATGGAACCGGAAGCGCGGCGCAGTTCAACGGTCCCTGGAACGTGGCGGTGGACAACGAAGGCAACATCTATGTGGCGGACACTGGCAACTCTACGATCCGCCAAATCACGCCCGCCGGCGTGGTGACGACGTTGGCCGGCACGGCGGGACAGGTGGGCAGCGCGGAAGGGACCGGCAGCGCGGCGCTGTTCGGCTCTCCCGCCGCCTTGGCAGTGGACGGATCGGGCAACGTGTACGTGGCGGACTGCACCATGAATACGATTCGGGAGGGAATTCCGTCGATTGCCGGTCCCGTGTTGATTCTGACGCAACCTCAGGGAGTGACGATTATTGCAGGCCAGAATGCGAGTTTTAGCGTTTCTGCTGCTGGCACGGCGCCTTTGAACTACCAGTGGCAGGTGAGCACGAACGGTGGGAGCACCTGGACAAACCTGACCGACACCGCTCCGTACAGCGGCACCGCAACCGCCACGCTGGCGATCACGGGCGCCACGGCAGCGATGCATGGATATCAATATTCGTGCGTCATGACGAACTCGATCCCGAGCCAGGCGACCTCCACTGCGGTGATCCTGACGGTAATCCCGAGTGCCGCGATGGCGGAGGCGGGCGAAGCGGTGATCAGCAGCGGGTTTCGCCGCCACTTGGAGCAGCGTGACCGGGGCGTTGGGCTACCGGCTGGATGTATCGACCGATAGCTCTTTCAGCGGCTTCCTCGCCGGGTATCAGAACCTCGACGTTGGCAATGTCA
Source organism: uncultured Verrucomicrobiae bacterium (assembly GCA_963722225.1). GTDB lineage: Bacteria > Verrucomicrobiota > Verrucomicrobiia > Opitutales > Opitutaceae > Fen-1467. The sequence continues at coordinate 1,620 of CAVRNM010000298.1, read as the reverse complement.
CGTCCGTGGCCATCAGCGGCCTGAGCCCGAACACGACGTACTATTACCGGGTGCGGGCTTACGACGGCGCTGGGACCGGCGCCAATTCCATCACCATCACGGTGACCACCACCCCGGCAATCGTGGTCACAACCCCGTTGACGGTCAGCACGCTGGCGGGCGCGGCCATGAGTATTGGCAGCAGCGACGGCACCGGCAGCGCCGCCCGATTCTACTATCCCTCCGGCGTCGCCGCGGACAATTCCGGCAATCTTTATCTCGCTGACACCGACAACCACACGATTCGAGAGGTTGTCGCTTCGACCGGCTCGGTAACCACGCTTGCCGGCCTGGCCGGGAGTTCAGGCAGTGCCGACGGCACCGGCAGCGCCGCGCGGTTCAACAATCCTTCCGGCGTGGCTGTCGATAGCGTAGGCAATGTCTATGTGGCTGATACCGTGAACAACACGCTGCGGATGGTCACTCCGCAGGGTGTGGTGACGACGCTTGCCGGATCGCCGGGGACTGCCGGCAGCAATGATGGCGTGGGCAGCGCCGCCCGGTTCCAGGGCCCGCAAGGCCTGGCGATCGACACGAGCAGCAATCTCTACGTGGCCGATACCAACAATCACTCGATCCGCAAGGTTGTGCCGTCGACCGGGGTCGTGACTACGTTGGCGGGTTTGGCCGGAAACTCCGGCAGGGCCGACGGGATGGGCAGCCTGGGACGATTCAACTATCCGTCGGGAGTGGCGGTGGACGGGACGGGAATCTCTACGTCGCCGACACCGAGAATCATACCGTCCGCCAGGTTCTTCCGTCCGGGATGGTCACTACGGTGGCGGGCCTGGCCGGCTTTTCCGGCGGAGCCGACGGGACGGGCAGCGCCGCCCGGTTCGACTCGCCGTCGGATCTCGCCGTGGACTCGTCTGGAAACGTCTATGTGGCCGACACCGACAACTTCACGATCCGCGAGGTGGTCCCGTCGACCGGTGCGGTCACGACGCTGGCCGGCCTGGCTGGGACCAGCGGGAGTGCCGATGGATTGGGCTCGGCGGTCCGGTTCTACCATCCGGCTGGCATCGCGGTGGACAACAGCAGCAATCTCTATGTCGCTGACACCGACAACGACACGTTGCGAGTCGGACTGCTGGCAGTCGAGCCCACCATCCAGATACAGCCGCAAAGCCAGACCGTTACTGCGGGCATGAGCGTCCGTTTTTCGGTCGCCGCCTCCGGAAGTCCGGCGGTAACGTACCAGTGGAATTTCAACGGCTCCCCGATCAGCGGTGCGACGGGCAGTTCCTACAGCCTTGCCAGCGCTCAATCCGAAAACGCGGGCAGCTATACCGTCGTGGTCTCCAATGTCAGGGGCAGTGTCACGAGCAATCCGGCGACCCTCACCGTCAATCCAACGCCTGCGCCGCCCAGCCCCAGACACGGAGGTGGTGCGCCCAGTGGCTGGTTTTACGGCGCGCTGCTCCTGCTCGTTGCGGTCCGTGGGTTTCGAGCCTGCGCACGAGTTGAAGTTGGAGGGCATTGACATTTCCAGCCGCCCCCCCCGTCATCTTTTCTCTTGGCTGAGGATCGGGAAGCGGCTAGCTTGAACGGCCATGAAGAATTTCTTCGCGTCGCTCTTGC
>CAVRNM010000297.1:0-6392 GCA_963722225.1 uncultured Verrucomicrobiae bacterium | reverse complement strand
ACCGCTGCACGCCATTGCGCCCGGCTTATTTTCACTTGCTCGATTGCCTGCGGCCCGGCCCGTTCATCCCCGAGCACCACCCGGCATAATTCCCGTTCGACGATTTGTGCCGCCTCACGGGGTTCTCCATTAAGCAAACGCTGGACCGCGAGATTCATCTTCCGGCCAGCGCTCGACTTGCCCTTGAATTCATCACGCACCGTCGTTCCCTGAAGGGCTCTCGCCGTCACCGTCTTGCGGGCGATGACGGCAAATTTGGGTCCCTGCATCAAATCCCGGATGCTCTTGGCCTGTGCCGGAGTCAGGCTGGAGTCTTTAAGGGAATGGACCAGGAGAGTCGTGGCGCCTTGGGGCGCCGTAGGGAGCGGCTCGACCGGGACACCCGACAGACTGAGTGCGGTCGCCAATTGGGCGACTGCCTTGGGACATCGTTGACTCTGTTTGATGGTGAACGGTTTGGCGCCAGCGAGAGACTCGAATTCGGTGAAGATCGTGGGACTAGCTCCGCCGAAGCCGTAAATGGCTTGATTCGGGTCACCCACCACCAAACCAGAAACTCCCGGATCGCGAAACAACGCCAAGAATGCCTTCGCTAAACAGGCTCCTGTATCCTGCAATTCATCGATAAAAATGACTGGAAATCGTCGAGCGAGCAACTGCCGCACCGCCGCACCGTGGGTTTTGTGCACCAGGATCCACCATGCCAGGAAGTGGCAGTCCGAATGCGTGACGATGCCCGTCGTATTCCAGAATTTCTGCTTTTCCCCCCATACAGCCTCCATCCGGTCCGCCGACACTGGCACCTGACGGGTTATGCCGCCGGCCACCTGCATGTCGGCCTGCATGACCGGATGTTTTCCGGCCCAACCTCTGAGGTGTACATCGTAGAGCGTCGCGCGGGCACCGGGCGCCGTTCCCACCTGCACGGAGGGGTGGTCGAGGTAATCGCACACCGCCGCCGGAAAGAGCCGCACGGCACCGGCCGGAAGACCGACGAGATGGCCGAAAGGTCTCACCACGAACCGAAGGACAAATGCGTCAAGCGTGCCGACAAAGTGCGGAGCGGTCACGGCGCTGCCCGCCCGCGCTTCGATGGTGTTACGGGCGATATTGGTGAAGGACAAGGCGGCGAGCCCACCGGCCACGTCTGGCCATTTGTCCAATTTTCGCCGGATGGCCTCGACAAATACCTCGGTCTTGCCCGCGCCCGGGCATGCGCGCACCACGGTGACCCGATGCAACGAGTCGAGCACGTCCAGCTGTTCGTCAGTCGGTGGCTTCGGCTGGAGGAGGTGCGGCATGGGTGAACGCCTGTTTGAGATACTCCGGCACCACGAAATCAGCCAGTTGCACCACGTAGCTTTCATCCTTGGCTCTTTCGTCCAGCCGGCTCGCCAGCGCTTGGGCGAACTGAGCCTTGCCGCAGGCCGTCTCGGCCAGACAGATGCCACGCCATACCGCGAGGATCTCTTTTGCGTGATCGCCTCCGCACTCCTCGAGGCGCCTCGTATTCAGGGTCCGGGGTGCGCCGCTAAACTGCTCCTCCCAGATCTTGCACATGGTGGCCGGATTCTTGGGCCCGCCGGCGGCCAGGGCGTATTCCAGCGTCACGTCCGAACAGAACACGCCCACTTGCGGGACATCCTTGAAATCGTCTTGCAGTTTCTTCACGCGGTCACAAACCGCGAGTTTCCCCTGATCGTCTACGCGCGGCATCCGCTCAGACCACGGGATCTTTTCCTCCGTCTCGGTTCTTTCCATGCCCGCGTCGCCATCGGTTACCACTGATAGCGGTATTTGCAGTCCGTCCTTTCCGAACAAGCGGGCGATGCTTCCGAAATCGACACCGCAAACTGGCACGATCGACACCCCGCAGTGCCCGAGATTAAAGCCCGCCCGGCGGGCGAGCACCGGCAGTAGCAGCGCTTCCGTGATCCCTTCCACGAGAATTACCCCCTTCGCAAATAGCAGCGTCGCCTTGGTGACGTCCAGCATGCGCTGGAGCTGCTTCATCTGCGGTTCGGTCAGTCCGGCCGCCGCGAGCGACGCACAGCACAAGGATCCACTCTTGTTCCGATGGAGAACGCGCAGTTTCTCAGGCGAGACGTGCGCCGCCACAGTGGGAGAATGGGTCGTGACGAGGGCCTGCACCTTCGCCGGATGCAATTCTTTAGGGTCGTTCAGAAAGTCTGCCAGCAATGTCTGCAACTGCGGATGGAGGTGCGCCTCGGGCTCCTCGACCAGCAGGAGAGGCAAGAGCGCATTCTTCGCGGCGTTGAGCTCCAGCATAACGGTTGCGATGAAGAAGAGGTTGTTGAATCCGAGGCCATTTACCCGCAACTCGTCGATCCCGGTCGCCTTGCCCTCCACCGTGCGCTTGATCACTAATCGGAGGGTTTGGACTATCCGTTCGAACTCCGGCTCTGTGGCGCGGATCGCCGTTTCTTGACCCATCACAGGCCCCGACGCCTGCACTAGTGTCCGCGAAATCGACGCCTGTGCCTTGCTCACCAACGGCGTCTTTTCCAGGTCGAGGTTGGCCTTTTGCGCATAGTCGACGAGGGTTTGCTTGTCGGCGGCGTCGGCCCGGGCGCTGAGTAGGTGCGCCAGCCGGCTGTTCCTGCCAGGCAGCAGCGCAGCCGTCGCGTCGCGCAGCGCCCCGAGGAGCGTCGCCGGGATCATCTGTAGCACATCCTCCGGCACGCCGCCCTCAGAAATCTCCGCCACACCGCCCCAGCGGATTACACTGTAACGCTCGGTCTTGGCGTTCCAGGTCCATCGGAAATTCAGCTGGGCTGTGGACCTAGCGGGCTCCACCGCGTTGTAGTTCAGAATGTCGATGAACTGCGCTTGCTCGTCCTGTGTCAGGCCCGCGAACACGAGCGTGATCGCGATGGGCTGATCAAGATAATTGCCGTCCGATTGCCGGTGGCGATCCTCTGGTGTTATGCGCACTGATTCGCCCGTGCTGGCGGCTGGCCCCAAGGCCGCGCGAACAGCATCCAGCAGAGTTGTCTTCCCGATGTTATTCTCGCCCACGAGAACGTTCAGGCCAGCGGACAGCGTGATCTTCAGGTCACGTAAGCAGCGGAAATTCAGGACGCGGACTTCGTTGAGGTACATGGCATAAGGCGACCGCCATCTTACAGATTCATTTTCTTGTGGCGCGCTTTTTCTTACGCGTAGATTCCCCGAGTAAGACGCGGAAAACCCCAGTGTGACGGAAATCCAGTGGCTGTGGGTATCTTGGCGCTTTCCTTATGATCTACCCTATAGCGCTTTACGAAATAGGAATACTGCAACAAAAAGGCTCTACTACACCTTCGGTGTCCTATGCATTATGCTCAGCGTGACAACTGAACCTCTCCCTCATTCCGACAACTCAAAGCCGCGCCACGCCTTGAAATGGCCGGGCATTCTAAAGGCCCGGGAAGTGGTCAGTTCGATGGACTTGCTTCGGCGGCTCGAAAAACGCGGCTATTCCCCTTCCGCCGCGCGCAAGATCCTGCAACGGGATTTCGCGGACTTCGGCGTCTGGCGTTCCGATCAACTGCGGCTCGCAACGGGCGCCCGCTTGTATGCTTCCAAACTCTTCTACGGCGACGCAGCCTTTCTTAGCGCGATCCGGCCGATTTTGGAGCGCCAGCGGCCGGGCGTGGCTCGGATCCTCGATGCGATCGAGTTGCTTGATGCTCTCGATCTGAGTGCCATCACCCGGCTCACCGCTGTCCGACTCGATCCGGCGGGACACGGCAAGGCGTTGCGGCGAGAGCTCAAGGCCATTGAGGAAGCCGGATTGGGGAAACTCAACATCAACCCGGCCGGACAGGAATACCTTGTCCGCACCAAGCATGCCGGCACGCCCGAGAGTGAAAAACTCGCCCTGCAGTTGATGGCTCAGCGGGAGGCCGAGCGCCAGTGGCTCACACTGCTCCTCAAGCAGCTGCGGCAGCAGAACCTGATCGAATGGAATACACCAGTCCTCTATGATCGTCCCCTCAACTTGCAGCTGTTTTCCGGTTTTGCGTTCTCCAAGCTGCGCCCGCTCTTGCGTTTTGAGAAGGGCAAGGCGGTGTCCTGCCCCGTCGTCTTCGAAATCCTCACCCGCAATGCCGAGGTTTTTGACGTCACGGCGTTCATGGAACGGATGCTACGCGCAGGGGCAAATCCTCAGGCCAAACTGCGCATGCTCGGTATTATCGGCGCCCCTTCCTTCTCACGGGATGCGTTCAACCTCGCGCGCCAGAATGGAATGATGGCGGTGAGCTTTCGCGAATTGTTCGGCCAGGCTGCCCTGGACCTCATGGTGGCCGCAGAAGACCTGTTCGTCTCGTTTGGGGGAATGCCGGATTCGCTGCCATTCGCCAACAGTGCGGCGGATGTGGCTGAGAGATTCGCAACTTCCATCACTGCGTTGCGCAATCATCCCATGGTGACCGACCTTTGCGGGATGGCGTTCGAGGCGTTCACCTGCGCCGCGCTCAGTGGGAAGGGCTACGACGAGGTTCGGGCTGGGCTACAAGTTCCATTCCGCCACGAAGGCATCGCCACCTATCGCGAAGCCGATGTCACTGGTCACACCGATGACTCCCACTGTATCATCGAATGCAAGGCGCTAAACGGGAAGAACGAGGTGACCCGTGAGGACGTGCGGAAGTTCTTCACGGAAACTGTTCCCGCCTATTTGGACCACGTCGGAAAATCGAACATCAATTCCTGCCGCGCAGAAATCTGGACCACAGGCACAGTACCCGTGGACACGCGCTCGTATTTGGCAGACCTGCCATTGAATAAACGGGTCGTCCGAGCGATGCACACGCGAGACACGATACCCGTTCCAAAGAAACTCAGACCACTTGCCCGGATACTGGATGTCATGGCGGCGCTTTAGCCAGGATCCAAGCGACGCGCATTCCTGTGGTGCGCTTTTTTGGACGGGTGGAAGCTCACGTAATACCGCTTTGGGCAGGGGTAGGTGTCGCGGCCGACCTAAATCGCCGTGCGTCAGCTATGTCCGATAGCCTTTCCATTGGCACAAAGTGATCAGAGCACCCACTCGGTCCCGGGTATAAAAGAAGTGGTGCTTGCCGCATTGCCGCCTGAGCCACTGCCATAACGCCCTCGCATCGTCACCTGTATTTTGGTGCCTCGCCAGAGGCTGCCATCGGTCCTCCGCACTTCGCCACATCCTGGCTGCCGCGTGGGCGGCCCTTGGCCCTTGCAGCTCAAGGCTGTCGGTCGATATCATAGCCGAAGGAGCAGGCCATCATGAACCATCCGACCTACCGCAATTATTACATCATTAAGCACAACCTCGAAGCGCTGCGGGCGCTGCCCAATTTCATCTGGAACTCTGCGGCGCCCAAGAATCATCCGCCGCGCTGGTTTCGCCGCATTAAAGAGGGCGACCGGTGGATTGGCTTTGCCTACACGACGACCGATGAGAGGGAGGAGCGGCTGAGCCTCATTACGGGCCTGTACGAATGTATCCGAACCGCCCGCTACGGAAAACTAACCCGCAGGGCCCAGGCAGAGGCTCGGCACCCGGGCGGCGCGTGGTTGATCAAGGGCAAACCTATTGGCCCGCGCGTTGACCAACCCATAGCGGTGCCGCCGATCAACGCGCTTCTAAGGCGACAGACTTTTAGTCGGACGACATTTGTTCACGTCGACGCAAAGGAATTCAAGCGCATCCAGAAATATGTGAAGTCCCATCGCTTCGATCCGGCCAACATCCCACTGTTCGGAAGGGAGCCTGTATGCGAACAGGAAGTCCTTTCGCTCCTCACATTTGCCCATCAGAAACTCGGCATCGAACGGATCCTCCGAGCCCGCACACGATTTCCAGACCTGCTGGTCAAACTCCAAGGGAAACGAGATCCCGTTCATCTGGAATTGGAATTGTACAGCAAGTCATTCCTAAACCATGATCATCACCTGCAGATTGGCAGGGGCGGAATGTTTACGGATAAACACGATAGGAGCATCGGCAGAAGGCCAGTCGGCGTCCTATGCTGGATTGATGACGATAAGAGTTCGCCGAAAACCCGGACGAAGACTCGGGTCCAGGACTACGTGCAGCGTGTCTTTGAACTTCAGACGCTGATACGCGAGCACAAGAAGATCCGGTGGTAGGGCTAGCTCCTCTTCCAATCATCCGCCCTTCGCGCCCCATTTTATCGCCGCCGGCAAGCTCCGCTTCGCTCTCTAGCTTGCCCGCGGCGGTGGAGGCGCTGTTTATCAGGGGCGGTGGTGAAGTGGCTGCATCTTAAGCTATGCCAGCCGTTTCTCATTTCGTCGCTACACAGGGTTGCCATTTGGCGTTCCGCTGGTGCTGTCGTTCGCTTGCGTGGGCGACCGGCGCGTTCATCGCGGCGGATGCGGTGCCGTTT
>CAVRNM010000296.1:0-4793 GCA_963722225.1 uncultured Verrucomicrobiae bacterium | reverse complement strand
ATGTTTATGTAGTCTACTGGTTCAGTTGCGTGCTTCTGATGCCGGCGCCGGCGAGTTGCAGCAAGGCGCAGGCAAGGTACCGTTTTTTGGCGGGAAACTGTCAGCCGGGGCAGGCCGGCTGCGGGCGGGGATCGGGACGTTGGGCGAAGGGATCTCCCGCGCGTCCACCGGTGCGACGCAGTTGAGCGACGGGATGAACCAGCTGGACCCGGCCATCCAGCCGCTCACGGCGGGAGTCATCCAGTTGAACGCCGGCCTGGCCACCTTGGGCGACAAGCTGCCGCCAGGGGATCAACTCGATCTCTTTGACCGCGCGATGGGCCAGCTCCGCGATGGCAGCGCCTCGTTGTCCGCCGGCTTGAACGAGCTAAAGGCGGGTGCCGGCGAGCTGGAACAAGGATCGCTGGAATTGGAAAGCGGCGCGAGCCGGCTTGCGGACGGCCTCGACGAGACCGCTACGCGATTCGAAGCCGGGCTGGCCGGCGCCAGCGCTGAGAAGCTGGCGGCGCCAGTGGAGGTGCGGGTGGAGACCACCGCTCCTGTGCCAAACAACGGCCAGGCATTTGCGCCGTACTTTTCCGCGCTCTCACTCTGGGTGGGCGCTTTGATGATGAGCTTTGTCTTCCATCTGCGCCGGCTGCCGGACTCCATGCGGTCGGCGCCGCGTCCCGTCAAGTGGTTCGCCAAAGCATCGACGCTTCTGGCGATGGGGGCGCTGCAGGCAACCGTGGTGGTCGGCCTGGTGCGGGTGCTGCTGGACGTTCATTTGGCCCATCCCTGGCTGGTCTGGCTGGCGGCGGTCCTGGGTTCGCTGGCGTTCGTGAGCGCGGTGCTGTTGTTCATGTCGATCCTGGGTGACGTCGGCCGGCTCCTGGCCATAGTCCTGCTGATCCTGCAGTTGGCCGCCTCAGGGGGAATCTATCCGGTCGAGTTGTCTCCAGTGTTTTATCAAAAGGTCCACGGGTTTCTGCCGTTCACTTTCCTGGTCCGTTCATTTCGCGCTACGATGTTCTCGGCGTTTGAGGGCCGATGGGGCCTGGCCGCCAGTGGGCTCCTCGTGTTTACCGTGGTGGCAATGCTGCTGACGGTCCTGCTGGCACGATGGAAATACGTGCCGAGGGAGAGCTATGGTCCGGCGGTGGAATTCTGAGCCGATGCGTGCTTGATCCCGGCGCCGGCCCGGTTGATGGTGATGGGCCTGCTGTTTCCCCCGCGGTCGCGCGGCCACCCCGCCCAGATTCAACTTCCTCCGGCAATGAATCCTGTCCTGTTTTCCTCCACCTTGTGCGGCACCCAGATCATCGCCACCGCGGCCTTGTTCGCCGCGAGCGGCGGCGCGCCGTCGCCGCTCGGCCAGTTTGACGAACAGGCCGATATCGGCGCCGTGCAGATTCCCGGCTCCGCGTCCTACGCCGCCGCCAAGCAGGAATACGTGATCCAGTCGTCGGGCACCAACATGTGGGTCGACCACGACGAGTTCCATTTCGTGTGGAAGCGCGTCAAGGGCGATTTCATCGTGCAGACGACGGTGGAGTTCATCGGCCCGGGGGTGGAAGCCCACCGGAAGCTCGGAGTGATCGTGCGGGCCAGTCTCGACCCCCGCTCGCCGCACATCAACGCTTGCCGGCACGGAGACGGGCTGACCTCGTTGCAGTTCCGCCGCAGCGAGGGCGCGCCGACCGAGGAGAAGCGTTTCGAGATCAACGGCCCCGATTTCATCCAACTCGCCCGCCATGGCGGCGTCTACACAATGTCGGTCGCCCGGTTTGGCGAGACCCTGGTCAGCCAGAACCTCAGCGAGGTTGCGCTGGGCGACGAGGTCTACCTCGGCCTCTACGTTTGCGCCCACAACAACGGCGTGTCGGAGCAGGCGGTCTTCCGGAACGTCCGGCTGATCCGTCCGGCGAAGGATGGGTTTGTCCCGTACCGGGAATACATCGGGAGTGACATCGAGCTGCTCGACGTCGCCACCGGTCGCCGGAAAATCGTCCATCACGCCGCCGACTCGGTCCAGGCGCCGAACTGGACGCCGGACGGCGCCGCGCTCGTGTTTAATCACAATGGGCGGATGTATCGTTTTGACCTCGCGCAAGGCGGGGTCGGACTGATCGACACCGGCACGCAGACCGCCAACAACAACGACCACGCGCTGTCGTTTGACGGGCGCATGCTCGGAATCAGCAGCGGGCAGCCCTCGATGGTGTACGTGGTTCCGGTCACCGGCGGCACGCCGCGGCTGGTCACGCCGACGGGCCCGTCGTACTTCCACGGCTGGTCCCCGGACGGACGGTATCTGGTGTACACCGGACTGCGCCAGGGCGCGGCCGACATCTACCGGATTTCGGTGGACGGAGGCCCGGAGGAACGCCTGACCACGGCGAAAGGACTCAACGACGGCTCCGAATACACTCCCGACGGAAAGCACATCTACTTCATTTCGGAGCGGACCGGACGGATGCAGATCTGGCGGATGAAGTCCGACGGCAGCGCGCAGGAGCAGGTCACGAACGACGAGTTAAACAACTGGTTTCCGCACGTGTCGCCCGACGGCAAGTCAATCGTGTTTCTGACCTACGGTCCGGAAATCCCCTCGAGCGACCATCCGTTCTACAAACACGTGTACCTGCGCCGCCTTTCCGTCGACGGCGGCAAGCCGGTCGTGATCGCGTACGTTTACGGCGGTCAGGGCTCGATGAACGTCAACTCCTGGTCGCCGGACAGCCAAACGATTGCCTTCGTCAGCAACGGTGATCCCCTTTGAACCATGCACACTCCCACAAAATTTTTTCTCGTCGCCCTCCTGGCCGGACTCGCGGGCTGTTCCACCCCGCTCATGCTCACCAACCGGCTCGGCATCCAGCTATGGAGCCTGCATCACGAGCTCGACGCGAATGTGACCCGCGGGCTGGACGAGACGAAGGCCTTCGGCTTTACGCTGGTGGAGACGGCGGGCACCTACGGCCTGACGCCCGCTGGTTTCCGCGCGCAGCTGGACGCCCGCGGCTTGCGGGCGGTGTCCGCGCATTTCGGATACGACCGGCTGCAAAACGACCTGCCCGGCGTCATCGCCGAGGCGCGGGCGCTGGGGGCGGAGTACGTGGTCATGCCGTGGCTGCCGCAGCCGGAGTTTGATGCCGCGACCGCTCGCGCGGTGGCCGAGGTCTTTAACCGTTGGGGCGCCGCGCTGCAGGCGGCGGGCCTGAAATTCGCGTTTCACCCCCATGGCTACGAGTTTCACGCGATTCCCGGCGGGAACGGCGAAACCGCGTTTGACCTGCTGGTGAAGCTGACAAAGCCCGAGCTCGTTTCGTTTGAGATGGATGTCTTTTGGGTCGCGCATGCCGGCGTCGATCCGGCCGCGCTCCTGGGCAAGTACCCCGATCGCTGGACGATGCTGCACGTGAAGGACCTCCGGACTGGCGCCGCGATCACCGGCACGCGCAGCGCGCCGCCGGAGGACCACGTGGCGGTGGGCACCGGGCAGCTCGACTGGCCGGCGATTCTGCGCGCGGCGAAGTCCGCCGGCGTGAAATACTACTTCATTGAGGACGAAACCGTGGCGCCGCTGCAGAATATCCGGGTGAGCCTCCACTATCTCCAAACCGTTAAATACTGACGGCCATGCCGACAAATCCCTCCCGCCTGTTTGCCGCCAGCCGGGTCGCCCTGGTGGTCACCGCCATGAGCTTTGCCCTCCGGGGCGAAGCCGCGGGATCCTGGGCGACCGCCTTCAGTCTGACCCACGAACAGGTGGGCTGGATCAATGGGACCGCCTTTTATGGATTTACGCTGGCCATGATGTTCGGGGGCCCGCTGTGCGATTTCCTCGGTCTTGGCCGGATCATCGGCCTGGCCTTTGCCGGGCATCTCGCCGGGATTCTGCTGACGATCTTTGCCTGGAACTACTGGAGCCTTTATGCGGGCACGCTCCTGTTTGGCATTGCCAACGGGTCGGTCGAGGCCGCGTGCAATCCGCTCATCGCGACGCTTTATCCGGCGGACAAGACGACGAAGCTGAACCATTTTCACGTCTGGTTTCCGGGCGGGATCGTTATCGGCAGCCTGCTGGCCTATGCGATGGGGCGGGTCGGATGGGGTTGGCAGGCGCAGTTTGGCAGCCTTCTCCTGCCGCTGGTCGTCTACGGCGGGATGTTTCTCGGCCAGGACTTTCCCCGGACCGAACGGGTGGCGCAGGGGGTGTCGACCCGATCCATGTTCACCTCGTGCCTCCAGCCCTGGTTCCTGTTCATGGTGCTCTGCATGCTGATGACGGCGTCCACGGAGCTCGGTCCGAACCAGTGGATCCCCAATATTCTCACCAACGCCGGGGTGCCCGGCATACTGGTCCTGGCCTGGATCAATGGGCTGATGGCGGTCGGCCGGCAATGCGCGGGCACGTTTGTGCACCGGCTGTCGCCGCCCGGCATGCTCCTCATGAGCGCCGTTCTCAGCGCGTTGGGGCTCTATGCCATGAGCCACGCCTCGGGGGGAATGCTGTTTGCGGCCGCGACGGTGTTTGCCCTCGGAGTCTGCTTCTTCTGGCCGACGATGCTGGGCTACGTCAGCGAGAACAAAACGGTTACGAGAGACGATCGGGCTCGTCCTGGAAGGGCAAGCCACGTTCAGATCAGTGCCCAGGAAATCGCCCAGGCGGCCACGGATCTGTCCAGCCGGACGATTCAGGAGGCGGCGAGCCTGGAGGAATCGGCGGCTCAGTCCGCGGAAATCACCAAGCTGGTCAGACAACTGTACCAGCGCTGCCGAAGCGGCCCAATTGGCCACGACAGTAAAGA
>CAVRNM010000295.1:0-14569 GCA_963722225.1 uncultured Verrucomicrobiae bacterium | reverse complement strand
AATCACCAGGGTGGGCCGGTTCAGCCGCGCCACGATGTTCGCCATCGTGAAGGTCTTGCCCGAGCCGGTGACGCCGAGGAGCGTCTGGTGGCGGTGGCCCGCCTGCAGCGAGCGCACCAGTTCCTCGATGGCCTGCGGCTGGTCGCCGGTGGGCGCGTACTCGGCCTGCAGCTTGAAATCCATGCTCCATTAGGAAGCCAGGTCGCGCCAAATGACAACCGCCGACGTTCCGGGGCCACGGTCTTTGGTTCTGGCGCGCCAAGCCGCTGCCATTTCTTTGATACGATCGTATCACCGATTTGGCATGTCCCGCACGGGCGCCATCCAGTTCCCCGGGGCGAAAAAAGGACCTTTCCTTCCCGCGCGGCCGCGTTCCGAAGCCCATTGCCAGCCGGCCCTGCTTCCGTCATCGTCCCGGGCAAAGAACCTTCAACCCGGCCATCTCCACCCTATGTCCAAGGCCATTGTCTCGAAGCTCTACGACTCCGATGTCTTTCGCATGGCGTGCCGCCAGTTCGACCAGGCAGCGGACGCCATCAATCTTCCCGAAGGACTGCGGGACCGCACGAAGTATCCGCGCCGCTGCATGGCGGTATCGCTGCCGATCAAGCGCGACAATGGCACCACGGTCGTCTTCGAGGGATACCGCGTGCAGCACAGCCTCTCCACCGGACCGTCGAAAGGCGGGCTCCGCTTCCACCAGAACGTCACGCTCGGCGAGGTGGCGGCTTTGGCGATGTGGATGAGCTGGAAATGTTCGCTCGTCGGGCTGCCCTTTGGCGGCGCCAAAGGCGGCGTCATCGTCGACCCGTACAATTTGTCCCCCAGCGAACTGGAACGCCTCTCCCGGCGGTACATGCAGGAGATGATCCCGTTTCTTTCGCCGCACGTTGACATCGCCGCGCCCGACATGGGCACCAACGAACAGGTCATGGCGTGGATGATGGACACCTATTCGAATCACGTCGGGCATGTCGAGCCGGCGATCGTCACCGGCAAGCCGCTTTCGCTGGGAGGCTCGGAAGGCCGCCGCGAAGCCACCGGCCGGGGCGTGGCCTACCTCGTCAGAGCCTATCTGGATGACCTCAAGATTCCGATCAGCCAGGCCACGGTTGCGATCCAGGGCTTCGGCAATGTCGGCAGCGAAACGGCGGCGGCGATTGCCGAGTACGGCGCGAAGGTCGTCGCCATCTCCGATCACACCGCGGCCTTCCACAATCCCCGGGGCATCGATGTGCACAAGGCGCTGCAGTACGTCAAATTCAACCGCGTCCTGAACGATTTCGACGGCGGCGAGACCATCACCAACGAGCAACTGCTCGAGCTGCCCTGCACCGTCCTCGTCCCCGCGGCGGTCGAACGGGTCATCACCGACGTCAATGCTCCGAAACTCCGCTGCCGGATCCTCGCCGAGGCGGCGAATGGTCCCACCACCAATGCCGCGGACCGCGTCATTGAGTCCCGCGAAGACATCGAGATCATTCCTGACGTGCTTTGCAATTCGGGCGGCGTCATCGTCTCCTACTTCGAATGGCTGCAGAACCTGCAGAGCTTCTACTGGACCCGCGACGAGGTCCTGGCCAAGCTCACCGCCGTCCTCGACAAGGCCAAGGCGAGCGTCGACTACCAGAAGCGCAAGATGAAGTTCAGCCGCCGGCTCGCCGCCCTCACCCTCGGCATCCAGCGCGTCGCCGAGGCCAAGGAGAAGCGGGGCCTGTTCCCCTAGGATCCTGTCGGGCTTCGCCCTCCACGTTCCTAAGCAAATGGCTGGCGCCAGTTGGGACCGACTTATCCTGAATTCCGCAGTTGGAGCGTCCGCCCCTGGTAGCCGCGAGCGTGAGCGAGTGGATTCCGCTTCAACTGCAGAACTTAGGCATATGCGTAACTATGCGTGAAACCTAAAGAAATGACTTCGTGGCGGTGGAGGCCGGACACAAATCCACCGGGAACGGTTCTTCCCCGGCGCCGGCCGGACCAGCCTCCCGCGCGGCACCTACTTCTGCGCCCACCAGGACCGCACGTCGTCCACCGCCTCGTGAACCAGGGACGGGAGGTGGCGGCAGGCCTCGTGGATTTGGGGCAGGTGATGGGCGGCCAGCCAAAGGAGCAGGACCACGAAGACAATCCTCACCAGGGAATCGAACACGTAGAGGAAGGGCGGCGCGCCAAAGGGCCCGCCCGCCGCGCTCCAGTAGTAGGCGCGGCGCATGGCCTTGAGCGGCCAGACCAGAAGGTGATAGAGCACGAACAGGCCGACCGCGCCCGCCCAGACTGGCAGCCCACTTGGTAATTGAATTCCAAATACAGCGCCGGTGGCGAGCAGGGAGACCAGCGCCCCGATCCACAGCAGCGCCAGGCCGGTCCGCAGGAGCGAGACGAACGGCAGCGCGAACCACCCGCCGATCCCGGACGGGAACCCCGGCGCCCAGCCCGGCGGCCAGCGGCGGGCGTGCTCGCGCATTTCGTCCTGGAACGTCCGCCGCCAGTGGCGCATTTCCCGGCGAAACCGGCGCCGCCACTCCCGGTGGGCGTGCTTGTCCGAAAAGGTCTTCATGCCTTCGTAATAGCCCGCCTTGGCCCGGCGGATGAAGTCCTGCGCCGTGGGCGGCGGGCCCTGCGCCGCCGTCCTTTCCTCCGGCGTCCGGGCGGTGGGCAGCAGGAAGATGAGCAGCACGTAAGCCACCAGGCCGACTCCCCAGAAGACGGTGAAGAGCAGAACGACGAAGCGCACGAGCGAGACGTCGACGTTGAAATAGGCGGCCAGCCCGCTGCAGACGCCGGGACTCCAGGTCCCGTGGGGAATCCGGTAGAGGCGCCGGACCGGGGGCGCGGCCTTCGATTCCGCCTCCCCGGTTCCCGGGCGGGTCCCGCCCGCAGTGGCGCCCGCCGCGGCGGCCGGATCCGGGTCCGCCTCGGCCGAGGCGTCCTCGACCGGGCCCATCTCGTCGATCACCTGTTCGACCTCCCTGGTGCCCACGACGGTCTTGTAGGCGCCGAGAACGGTCCGGCATTTGTCGGCAATGGCTTGCTCGATGTCCGCAATGATCTCGTCCCGGTCCGGATTGCCCTCGAGCCGCCGGGCGGCGGCGCCAAGATAGGCGCGCAGCGCCTCGTAGCCGCCTTCCTCAAGCTGGAAGGCATTGCCGTTGAGATTGATGGTGACGACCTTGTTCATGGGAGCGGGGATTCCGGGTGGTTCAGGGCGCCGGCGGCTGGCCGAGGCTGCTCACGGTGCCGTTGATTTTCTGCCAGTAATCGGAAAGTTCGCGCAGCCGTTCGCGGCCGCGGGCGGTCAGCTGGTAGTACTTGCGCGGAGGTCCGGCGTCGGACTCCTTCCACTCATAGTCCAGCAGTTTCTCGCGGCGCATCTTGCTCAGCAGCGGGTACAGCGTGCCCTCCTGGGTGGCGAATTCCGTTCCCTTAAGCTGCTTCAGGATGTCGGCGACATAGACCTTGTCCGCGGCAATGATCTTGAGCAGGAGGAACTCCAGGAGTCCTTTGCGGATCGGCGTGAACTTCTCGTTGAGGCCCATGGGCGGTAATCCATTAAGCTACCTTGTTATTAAAAGGTAGTGTGTCTCGACAAGGGCGTCAAGAGGGAATTCACCGCTTCTCTGGCAGAGGCCAGGGCTGACTCATTCCTGTGTGGAACGTCCAGTTTCCTTCCGTAGGGGCGCAGGCTTGCTGCGCCCATTCCCGAGGGCGCGACAAGTTCGCGCCCTTATGACGGCAGAGCAGCCGTCAGCGGAACAGCAGCACCGGCACCCGGCAGCGGCGAATCATCGACGTCGTGGTGCTTCCGATGATCAACTGCCGGATGCGGCTGTGGCCATAGGCGCCCATGATGAGCAGGTTGATCCCGCGCGCTTCGACGTAGGAGCTGATCTCATTGTCGGGCGCGCCCACCAGCATCTGGGCCACCGGCGCGCAGCCGGCCGCGCGCAGGACGCCCTCGGCCGCCTGCAGGGTTTTGAGCGCCGCCTCTTCCTCGTGGGAAGCCGCCACCGTCACCAAATGGAGCTCCAAATCCCGCAAGGCCGACGTCGTGGCCAGGAATTCCAGCGCCTTCTGGCAGCTCCGGCTGCCGTCGTACGCAAACAGTATCCGCTCCACCGGTTTGAAGGCCCGGGACGTGACCAGACAAGGCTTCTGACTCGCCCGCACGACCCGCTCCATTGTCGATCCGAGGTGCTCGGTGGCGAAGTTCGCATTTTCGCCGCGCTTGCCGAGCATGATCAGGTCAACCCGTCCTTCGAATTCGTGAAACGTGTCGACCAGGAACCCCAGCTTGTGGGTGAAACCGACGGGCGTCTGCGGCGCCTTGGAGGCAAAATGGACCCGAGCCTGCTCCAGGATGGCCTTCGCCCTCTCCTGCTCAAATTCCTGGAGCCGGCCGAGCACGGCTTGATAAGGCTGCACGCCGAGGCTGCCGCTGAGATCGGCCACCATCGGCACCTCGAATTGCCGCAAGTCAGAAACGTAGAGCACTTCGAGCGAGGCCCCCGTGCGTTCGGCGAGCCAGGCCGCATAATCGTAGCAGACAAACGAATAGGCCGAACCATCGGTACAGACCAGGATCTTGTTCATGGCGATGTCGTCCTCCTTGAACGTCGGACTGGGGCAGGGGTTGGGTTCCGGGACTCCGCCACGCTGACACGCCAGCTCGACGGCGTCAAATCGTCGTGCCAGCCGGGATGATCGCTCCCTTGGGCACAACCAGCACACCCTCGGCAATGATGACCTCGTGCGGATAGTTGCCGTTGGGCTTGCCGTCGGGCGAAAGCACGCAGTTATCCCCAATGCGCGCATTCTTGTCGATGATCGCCCGGTGGATCCGGCAGTTCCTTCCCACGCCGACGGCAGGACGGCCCAGCGCGGCGTTTTCAGCCGCCTCTTCCTCGCCCTCGTAGAAGTCGGCGCCCATCATGACGACGTCCTCCAGTTGCGATCCCTCGCGCACCATGGCGCGAATGCCGATCACACAATGTTTGAGCGTTGTATCGGTGATGATCGAGCCATCGCCGACCACCACGTGATCGATGGTGCAGCGGTTGATTTTGGTCGCAGGCAGGAAGCGGGCGTGGGTGTAGATCGGGGTGGTGTGCGAGTAGAAATTGAACTGCGGCAGCGGCTGCGCGAGCGCGAGGTTGGCGTCAAAAAAGGTGCGAATCGTGCCGACATCCTCCCAGTAACCCTCAAACAGGTACGCGCAGACGCGTTTCTTGCCGAGGAGGCTGGGAATGACCTCCTTGCCGAAGTCGGTCATCTGGTTGTCGAGCGCATCCTTCAAGACGTCGCGGCTGAAGAGGTAGATGCCCATGGAGGCGAGGCAGTGCTTCGCGGTCGACGGTGTGGTCAGGCGCGCCTCCAGAGCCGGGCTGATCGTGAGGCTGTCGATGATGGCGGGGGCCTTGGGTTTTTCGACGAATTGCTTGATCTCCAGGCTGTCGTCCACGCGCATGACGCCGAGGCTTTCGACCTGGGACGTGAGGACCGGCAGCGCGGCCACCGTCACGTCGGCCCCGGTGGAAATATGTTGGGCAAGGACTTTGCGGAAATCCATCCGGTAAAGCTGATCACCCGCCAGGATCAGCAGGTAGTCGTGCGGATAGGTGCGGAAGTGAACGAAGTTGCGGCGCACGGCATCGGCGGTGCCCTGGTACCAATTGGTGTTCTTTTCGGTCTGCTCGGCCGCCATGATATCGACAAACCCCCGGCCGAAGGAATCGAAGTGATAGGTGCTCTGCACATGACGGTGCAGGGAGGCCGTGTTGAATTGCGTCAGCAGGAAGATGCGGTTGATCCCCGAATTCAGGCAATTGCTGATCGGGATATCGACCAGCCGGTATTTTCCAGCCAGGGGCACCGCCGGCTTGCACCGTTCCTTGGTGAGGGGATAGAGGCGCTTGCCTTGGCCGCCGCCCATGATGACTGCCAGCACACTGGGGTTGATATTCATGGAAGTAGAGAGGATGAAAGCATCCGGCGCGCCCCTGCTGACTCATGATCCCCGGAACCGGCGCCCCGGTCGACGCCAGGATTCCCGCAGAGCATTCATCAGCAGCAAGCTAAGGGGACAGAGTCATTTCTTGCAAGGCACTCAATTGACGATAACAGTCTCGGCACACGCCATATAATCGCCAGCTAAAAGAAACCAAACTCATATGTGTGGAATCGTTGGTTACGTCGGCAAACAAAAAGCATCAGCGATCCTGCTCGAAGGGCTGAAACGCCTGGAGTATCGGGGCTATGACTCTGCGGGCCTCGCGGTTGAGCATAATCACGCGTTCGAGGTGGTCAAGAAGGTCGGACGGGTTAACAACCTGGTGGCCGAGACCGCGCAGCACCGGCTCGCGGGCAACACCGGGATCAGCCACACGCGCTGGGCCACCCATGGCGGGGTGACCGACGCCAACGCCCATCCGCATGTCAGCAGCGACGGCAGGTTCGCCCTCGTGCACAACGGAGTGATTGAAAACTACTCCGGCATGAAGAAATTCCTGCTCAGCCAGGGTTATAAGTTTGCCTCGGAGACCGACACCGAGGCGCTGGTCAATCTCATCGCCTACCATTACAAGAAGGAAGTCGACCATCCGGACACCAACCGCTTCCTGGAGAGTGTGCGCAAGACGCTGCGCCACGTGGAAGGCACCTACGGGATCGTGGTGCTGTGCACCGAGCACCCGGATGAATTGGTGGCGGCGCGCAAGGGTTCGCCCCTTATCCTCGGCGTCGGCGACGGCGAATTCCTGCTCGCCAGCGATGTTTCGGCGATCATCAGCCGCACGCAAAATGTCGTCTACCTGAAGGACGGCGAGATCGTGCACGTAACGCCGAAGAATTTCACGATTACCACGCTTGACCTGGATGACGTCGCGCCGGTGATCGACCGGGTCACCTGGACGCTCGAAGACGCGGAGATGGGCAGCTTCGCCCATTTCATGGAGAAAGAGATCTTCGAGCAGCCCGTCGCGCTGGAGAATGCCATGCGCGGCCGGTTCTCCGAAGACCAGAGCACGGCCAACTTCGGCGGCCTCAATCTGACCCCCGCCGATTTCCGGCTGATCGACCGCATCTATTTTTGCGCCTGCGGCACCGCGTGGCACGCCTGCCTCGTGGCCGAGCATCTGATCGAGCGATTCGCACGCGTGCCAGTGGAGGTCGACTACGCCTCGGAGTTCCGGTATCGCAATGTCCCGCTGCGGCCGAATTCGCTCTTTTTTGTGATCAGCCAGTCGGGTGAAACCATCGACACGCTGGCCGCGCTGCGCGAGGCCAAACGAAAGGGCCACGTCACCGCGGCCATCTGCAATGTCGTCGGCTCCACGATTGCCCGCGAATCCGATGGCGGCATTTACCAGCACGCGGGGCCTGAGATCGGGGTGGCTTCCACCAAGGCGTTCACCTCCCAGATTCTCATCACGGCTATGTTCGCCCTTTATGTGGCGCGCATGCGGGATATGAGCTTCAGCGACGGCGTGCAGTATGTCCAGGCCCTCAAACAGGCTCCCGACCTGGTGCGCAAGGTGCTCGAACAAGCGCCGCATATCAGGGAAATCGCCAAGCGCTACGCCCACCATCACGACTTCCTCTTTCTCGGCCGGCTCTCGCTGTTCCCCATCGCCCTGGAAGGGGCGCTCAAGCTCAAGGAGATCTCCTATGTTCACGCGGAGGGATATCCTGCCGCCGAGATGAAACATGGTCCGATTGCGCTCGTCAGCGAGAACTGTCCCACCGTGTTTTTCGCGCCCAAGGGGGAGATCTTCCAGAAAGTTGTCTCCAGCATCCAGGAAATCAAAGCCCGTCGAGGGAAGACCATTGTCATCACGACCGAAGGGAGCGAGTTTCCGGCCGGTCTCACCGACGAGATCATCACCATCCCCGACTGCCACGAAGCCGTGTTGCCCATCATTGCGGCCGTGCCGGTGCAGTTGCTCAGCTATTACATCGCCGTGGAATTGGGCCGCGACGTCGACAAGCCGCGCAATCTCGCCAAGTCAGTCACCGTCGAGTAGCTGTCGTTAGCAAACTGTTGCTGGTGTATCCGTACAATAAAGTTGGCAACCAGCCAATAAACTCGGCAACTGGACAATAAAGTTGGAAACTCAGGGCCGTCCAGAAGGCCGACGACAGACAATAAAGTCTGTCCCTGTTGGTATCTATTCATTACCAATGAGATGCTAGTGCCCTTTCTTGAGCGAACTCAGACACGCTCAAGAGTTGGTAAACTGCTCCGGATCACACAAACTTGTTAATTTGTGCCATATTGGCACTCATGTTGTCGTATATACTTCATAGTAAGCTTCTTACAAATCTCACAATATAGTCGGATACTGTACAATAATGTTAGATACTGACGGCGACCACAGAATCCCGATGCGATGCCGATCACTGTTCAGATCCGAGCTTAACGTTGCGGAAGGTAAGCGTCCGGTCGAGTGCCTTCGGCCGGAATCTTGATCGGAGCCTATTGAGGGATCAAGATGGACCCAAGCGAGACCTCGCAATGGTGCCGATTGAGATCGGAAGCAGCTTCCTATGCAGGCTTCCAGTTCGCGGGAGTCAGCGCCTCCAAGGCGTACTGCCTGGTCATCGCGGGAAGCCGGGTGAGCCCGTCGCGCAGATAGGCTAGCGGATCTTTGCCGTGCCGCCGGCACGAAACGACGATCGAGTAGATTGTGGCCGAGCGCTGGCCAGCATCGGGGTGGCCGATGAACAGGAAGTTTCGTGCCCCGATCGCCGACGGTCTGATCGCATTCTCGATCAAGTCGTTGTTTAGCCGGGTCTCCTCGTGCTGCAGATGCGCGGTCAACGGCTTCCAGTGCGTCAGCAGGTAAACGCACGCCTTGCCCAATTGGGATTCGGGCAGCGCGCGTTCTCGCTGGGTTTGGGCGAGCCGATGCAGCCACTTGAGCGGGCGCGCGAAGTGCGCCTGGCGCAGCCGAGCGCGCTCGACCGGAGTCCCCTGGCCTCGTTCCACCGGCGTTCCAGCCGATAGAACCGGGCGATCAGCCGCAACGCCACCCGGACCGCCTTCGCGACTCGCCCTGCGCCTCGAGATACTTCGGGCGTGCATGCGCCAAGCAAGCAACCCAGATGACCCCCGGATTGGCCTCACTAAGGCGGGATAGGCGCTGTACCTATCGGACTGCAGGATCCCCCGATAGCCATCGAGCAAACTCGTCAGTTCGCCATGCCGGCGCCAAGACCAGCGGCACGTTGCGATCGTCTTTTAGTCAGTACTTCGGGCGCACGATCTCGCGTTTGATGAGCTTGGGCGGGACCACGTCCACTTCGAAGGTGCGTTCCTGAGGCAGTTTGCCAACGCTGTCAGCGTCATCGACTCGCCGCTCCGTCGACAATCCTGCCAATATGAGTAGGTCCGTTGCATCATCGAGTCGGCGTCAGATGGAGCCATTCTGCCGGCGGCCGCAAGACGTCGCAGGGCACTAAAGAGCAGGTTCCCCTGGGCGGTTGAATCTGTCACCGCCTCACAGCCCAGAAATACCCTGAAATAGTCAGACATCCCTTCCGCACGCCGGGAGACAAAGTGAACCACGCCGTCCTCATTGACGGGGACAGCGGACAGTTTAATTCGCCCAGCATGACGAAGATGGTCAAAATCCAGTGTGATTGAGGAAATCAGGTTCAATTCCTCGTCAAAACTGGGCTGTGCTCGGGTGCTGAGCATAACCACCAGCAAAAACGCTTCGTCGGCATGCGTGTGTTCGGCAAAGACCATGTATCCACCTGTGGCTAGTGATTCCCTCCGCATTTCGCTGCACAGGAGATTGGTGGCATCACGAGAGAACGAAATGAACTCCCCATCGGTATGGCTCCCAAGGTATCGAACGAGGCGCTGCTCGAAAGCCGGATTTGCACCGGCCACACGAGTAAACCTCCCGGCGACGGGGTTTCTCTGAGTAATCGTGTTTCTCAGCTCCTGCATCAATCCTTCTGCGAGTTCGCCTGTTGCCGGTAATAGAAGCTCCCGCAAAAACGGCTGCGTCTCTAGCGAGTGCTGATTCTTAAGAATGCGATGAGCGATCAGGCGCGTTGGCATAGCGAAAGAGAGTTCTCAGGGACACTCGGTTGAAAATCCGCTCGAACAGAAGCGGTTGAAAGGAGGACGCCCAATCGAATTTTATGGGGTTAACGCAATGGTATTGCTGCACAGATCAACCAGATTTACAATCCTCTTCTTTTTAGGGCAATAGAACGCCAACCCGCGTTCTGTTGATGGAGGAGACCTCGCCCCCTCATTCTGTGAGTTGCTCCTAAAGTGACGAAACCCACTACAAATTGGAGCGCCGAGGACGCAGAGCGAATCGGCACAGAACGCCTGGATCCTCAGGGACGTGTTCACACTTGGCACCTTAACCCCACCCATGGGACATTACCTGTCCCAATCTACAAGGAGCTGCGCTTCCTGGACCGAACAGAAACGCGAGAACGCCCGCGCTCTTCTTAAAAGAAACATATGATGCTAACAAACGGGTCTGGACAGATCGCGACCAGAGCTTGCATCCGCGCCACCAGCTGGGTCTGCCGTTCACTGCGCCGTCCGGCGGATGAAAAGTTATACGTCCTGAGCGCAGCTCTCTTCTCGCAAGTGCAATCGGCAAGACGGTTTCTTGTCGAATCCGGAAAAATCTCCCATCGTAGGACAGGAATTGTCCGGGTGGTTCCCATATTGGAGGCCTGACAATTGCGCGGGTTCCGTTGCCCTTCCATCGGTCCCTTTTTTTGTCACAGGTGGCCTTGGCCTTGTTCTCTCGCTATATTGTTTCCTCGTCGCTCGATATCTTCGAATTCTATCGTCCCGAAGCCGATCTGTGGATAGCGAAAACTGACCGTAGGGCTAACCGGTGTTCGGCCGCGACCGTCTTTCCGCTTGTGTGGCGGGTTCTGTTCGCTGACCCGCCGGGATTGGCCGATCGCCAAGAGCGCCGCAGCATTCCTCGGCACACTGTGGCGGGCTGCCAGACGATGCTTATTGTGGCAGCAACAAACCAGTCCTGAAAGCGCAGGCGTCCGAAGTGGATCTTGCCGCAGCAAAATGAGGCCAAGGAAACCGTCAGCTGCGCCCGGCCATTCCAACGAACAATGGTAAGCTCCAAATCCCGCTGTGGGTAGCGAAAACTGACCGAAGGGGTGAACGGTGTTCGGCGGCCACCGTTTTTCCACCTGTGCGGCAGGCTCTGTTTGCCGCCCAAGCCAACAGCGCCGTAGCTATCACTCCCATGACCGGCTATCCTGCCCTGGTTGCCAACTCTGCAGCCAGCGAGGCACCGCGCCTATTGCTTCGCACGCGGATCGTTTTCGGCTGCGAATCCACACTTTCCCTTATTCTGCTTCCCGCAAATGCCGCCAAGCATCAATCCGAGGGCGACCCCGAGACCGACCCCCATCGGCAAATTCTGTAGCGCAACACCAAGCCCGCATCCGATGCCGATTCCGAGTGCCTGCCATTACAGCGCGGCGAATGACCTGATATTGCCAACCGCGTCATGGAGCCATAGCAGTAGGCGGACGGTTGGACTTCAAAGTCAATGAGGCTGGGAGCAAACCCGGCGAGTTCACGTTCAGTCCGATCATTCCGGGAATCAAAGTCGACTGGATGACGATCAGTACCTTCCCCTGGTGCGCCTTCCGGCTGGTTCCCTTGAACGGCTCATTGCTCGTCCAGTCGCTGCTGGCGATGCCCACGCTCCGGCCCGGTCCGGTAAGATTGAACTGCACTGGGTTGCTGGCTGTGATAATAGCGTTGTCGTCCGCATCGCAGACATCGACTTCGATGCAGGAGACATCGTTGCCATCAGCATCGAGGTTGGTCCGATCGGGCTTGAGCACGAGTTTCGCGGGCGCGTTGACGGTTTTGACGGCATCCGTGGCCACCTCCTTGCCGCCGTTCATGCCGACCGCTTTAATGGTGCCGGCCTGCCATGGGACCTTCGTCCACTGCATGACCCCGGTTTTGGCGAAATCGATTGATTTTTGCGTCCCTACCTTCGTGTCATTCACGTAGAGATCGACGCTCTCGCAATTGGTAAACGTAACGACGTCGACCGGTCCCGTTTGGTTCCAATTCTCGGCCAGCACCGGCATGGCGCGCCCGTTGCCTGTGCCATTGCCGACAGTGATATGGACCATGGGTGATTCGCTCCACTGGCTCTGCTGATAATAGAACCACGATTTGCGGAAGATGCAGTTGTCGAGAAAGCCGCTTTCACCGCCAAGCTTGTCTTTGGACTCGCCCAGATAATCCACCCCGGTCCACAGATGATGACCCACGATATAGGGCCGGCCGCGAACGGAATACCAAGTCGGAATGTTGCTGCCGGGGACGGAATACGGGTCCTGCTCGGTGCCGACGACCACGGCGTTCGGGTTGATCGCGTGCATGGCGTCGTAGAGGAAGTCCTGGTAATTGACCCCGACGACATCCTCGACCTCGGCGAGCGCGACCATGCCAGGGGCGTCTTTCCAGCCCGAGACGCACGCATGCGTGTAGGGGCGGCTGGCGTCGAGTTTCTTGGCAAAAGGAACCAACATTTTTAGGGTATTTGGAATGTAATCGGGCACCTTCTCGGCAGCTGCGACTTCATTGCCCAGGCTCCACATCACGATACTGGGGTGGTTTCGATCCCGCTCGATGAACGAGGTGAGGTCCTTTTGCCAGACCTGGTCGAAATCCGCATAGAAGGAACCAGCATTGGTTTTTGACCATTTGTCGCACCATTCATTCAGGACCATCATGCCCAATCGGTCGCAATAATCGTAGAACTCCGGGCTCTGCGGATTATGCGAGGTCCGGATGGAGGTGCATCCGGAGGCCAGCAGCTCTCGAATGGTCCGCTCCCACATGGCATCGGGCACGGCGGCCCCAGCCGGAACCAGCGTATGATGGATGCAGACACCCTTCAGTTTGGTCGGCACGCCGTTAAGGGTGAATCCCTCCGTCGCCGAATACTTCAGCTCCCGGATGCCGAACGGGCTGATGTAGTCATCGGTTGGCGTCATGTTATCCAGTATCCTCGAGTACGCGTAGTATCGCACCGGGGTCGAGGGCGACCAGAGTCTGCAGCCCGACAGCGACAGCGTCTGCGCGCAGGTCGCCGAACCTCCGGCCTCGACCGTGATGGGGGTGGAGACCGCCTGCAGGGCGTTGCCACCCTCATCGAAGATCGTAGTCTCAACCGTGCGCGTCTGCGGGGTCGCGAGCTCGTTCACCACCTCCGTCAGGATATTGATCTCCGATTGCGCCACCGCCACCTTGGGCGTAGTCACGGCGGTTCCCCAATTCTTGATATGGACCATGTCGGTCGCGATGAGCCACACGTGGCGGTAGATGCCTGTGCCGGAATAAAAATGCGAGCGGCGGCTCGTCTGGTTGTCTACAAACACCGCCAGCACGTTATCCCCAGCGGCGTTGAGGTAGGGTGTCAGATCGCAACAGAAGCTGACGTAGCCGAACCGCTGGCTGCCGACCTGGGTGCCGTTGACGTAGATCTTGGAGTCCTGATAAACGCCGTCGAACTGAACGATGACCTTTTTTCCGGCAAAACCAGGGGGGAGCGTGAAATGTTTCCGGTACCAGCCCGTGGCGCCGGGATCACTGTCGCTCGTGCTGACCAAGGTGATGCTCATGTCGTGCGGAACACTCGTCGTGTCCCAGGCGGAATCGTCAAAGGCCGCGGCCTCCGCCCCACGGATGTTTCCGGTCTGGACTTTCCAGTCTTCATCGATCCGCAGCTTGATGCGGCTCTTGAGATATCTTCCCTCCAGACGCTCGGTGGGCGTCGCCTGGACATTGATAGCCACGAAGAAGAACAACAACAACGCAAGCATCGAGCGTGCCCCGATCGTGTGATTTCGCATGATGTTTTCCGGGTGAGATTATCCGTTCAGTTCGTTGGGGAAAGCGAAGATAGTCCTGGAGGGCGGTGCGCCGTCACCGCCTGGAGGCTGATCGGCGCTGACAGCATGCCGTGCCGTGGCCTTGGCGCTGACGGCGCAGCGCCCTCCACTTGCGGTTGGGGCATCCGTCGCACCAGGAGCCGTTCAGGCTAATAGGTGGCCACAGATACGCGCAGCACCGCGGGCTCGTCGCCGAAGACGAGGCCGAAGTCCGTGGCGTCTCCGTTCTGGGTGCGCAGGAACTTGAAGATCCCGTTCTCATACACGCCCTGTTCGACGCGCAGGAACTGCCGGTGTATCCATTTGCCGTCAATCAGGGCCGAGGGCGTCTGTCCGGTACCGAACACGATATGCTGGGTTTTCCGTTGCTGCTCCGTGCCGGCCGGGCCGAAGTCGACGCGACAAAAGTACCCGGCCACCAGAAACTGGTTGTCCGCCAGCCGGGCCACCAGGGCGCGGCCCTTCGGCAGCGGATTCGCCGCGGCGGAACCCCAGCGGAACGTTCCGAAGGACACCAGGGCGTTCCAAGATCCGAACGGCAGTGTTTGCACGAGCTTGCCCTGGTCGCCATTCGGGAAGCGCGGCGGTTCGGCCGCGGTCTGGAGCTTCCCTTCGAAATTGAGGCGGGCGATGTCCCGCTGCATCGGTC
>CAVRNM010000294.1:0-11828 GCA_963722225.1 uncultured Verrucomicrobiae bacterium | reverse complement strand
AGACATTTGTCCACAACTACTTTCCGAACGATCTCCCCGTCGGTCGTACTTTGAAGGTGGACCATGACGAGTGGCAGATCGTCGGGGTGTGCGGCGACGCGAAATACACCGATGTGAGGGGCGACGTGCCGGCCACCGTCTACTTCTCCTACCGGCAGAGCGGCACAAGTAGCGCCTATTTCGCCGTGCGTACGGCGTTGCCGCCCCTCGCTCTGGTGCCAGCGGTCCGCAAAGCCGTGGCCGCAATCGACGCCAACGTGCCGCTGTCCGACATCACGACCCAGGCCGCCGTGCGCGATCGGAGAATCAGCCAGGAGTGGATGTTCGCGACGCTCGTCAGCGCTCTTGCGGGGATCGCGCTTTTGCTCGCGTGCATCGGCCTCTACGGCTTGACGGCCTACAACGTCGTAGGCCGAACCGCCGAATTCGGTGTGCGCATGGCGCTCGGTGCAACGAACCGCGACATCGTCTGGCCGATCATTCGCGAAGCGCTGCTGATGGTCGGCGCCGGCCTCGCGATCGGAATCCCCTGCGCGCTGACATTGGCCCGCGTCGTGGAGAGCCATCTCTATGGGATCGCGCCCCACGATCCCACGACCTTTGTCGCCGGCACCGTGCTGTTGCTCGCCGTCGCGCTCGTCGCCGCAGGGTTACCGGCCCGGCGGGCGACGAAGGTCGATCCGATCATCGCGTTGCGCGCAGAGTAAACGTCAAACCTGTCTACAAAAGGAAACGAAGAGCACGAAGCGCCTTAATCCATCCCCCGTATTCCTCCGTTTCCTTCGTTAACTTCTGTTCAAACCAAACTGTTCTGTGAAGCCCTGGTCTCGAATCCTTTCCCGCCTGCGGGCGGTTTTCACGAAGCCCGCCCTCGACGCAGACTTCAATGCGGAACTGGCGCAGCACCTCGAGGCGGCCACTGCGGACAACATCCGCTCGGGCATGACACCGACTGAGGCGCAGCGCCAGGCGCGGATCGCCCTCGGCGGTGTCGATCAGATCCGCGAATTGCACCGCGACTCGCGCGGGTTGCCGTGGCTGGAAAACCTCGCGCGCGATGTCCGCTTCGCGACACGCTCGCTGCGCAAGAGTCCGGCGTTCACGGCCGTGGCCGTATTTTCGCTGGCCCTCGGCATCGGGGCGAACACCGCGGTTTTTTCGGTCGTGAAGGCCATCCTTCTTCGGTCGCTGCCCGTGCCGAATCCGCAGGAGCTGCGTTTACTCAACTGGAGTGGCGGCGATCCGTCGCTCAACAATTTCAACGGGAACATGGAGATGCGACAAGGCCGGACAACCTCCACCGCATTCTCCTATGCCGTCTTCCGGGAATTCCAATCGTGTGCCTCTCCCCAGGTGGCCGTCTTTGCGTTCTTCCCGCTCTACAACCTCACGACTCGGACGCACAGCCAGGTTGGAATTTCGCAGGGTCTGATGGTCTCAGGCAACTACTTCAAGGACTACGGCGGCAAGGCTCTCGTTGGTCGCGTCCTGACCGCCGACGACGATCGCGAGGGAGCCGATCCGGTTGCCGTTATCACCCACCGTTTCTGGGACCAACGCTTTGCGCTTGATCCCAACGCTCTCGGCCAGTCGATCGACATCAACCGGCACACGTTCACGATCGTGGGCGTCCTGCCGCCCGACTACGCCAGCCCAATGACGGGCGATTTTCCCGACGTCTACGTGCCCATGGCGGCGCAACCTCAGCTCGAACCCTATCGTTCGCGGACATCCTTCGACCACTGGTGGGTCCTATTGATGGCCCGGCTGGGGCCCGGCGCCAGCGACGAACAGCTCCGTTCGGTTCTCGGCACGGTCTTTCGCCACTCGCTCGAACAGACCAAATCGCACATGAACCAGCCGGAAGTCGAACTGACCGACGGGAAACGAGGCGTGGTTATAGGACGCGCCGTTGTGGTGCCGGCGTTGGTTGCGCTGCAGGGCGTCGCCGTGGTTGTTCTGCTGGTCGCGTGTGCCAATCTCGCCGGGCTCTTGCTCGCCCGCCATGCAGCGCGGCGACGGGAGATGGCGGTTTGCGTTGCGCTCGGCGCCGGGCGGATGCGGCTTATTTCCCGGTCTCTGCTCGAGAGCCTGTTACTGGCGCTGGCCGGAGGCGCCGCGGGCCTCGTCTGCGCCCAATGGATGAAAGCCGGCCTTCTGCGTTTTATCCCGGATGTCGGGTTTGAAATGCATCTGGACACAAGCACCGACAGCCGAGTGTTGCTGTTTGCCTTGGTCGTGGCTTTGGCGACGGCAGCGCTGTTCGGACTATTGCCGGCTTGGCGGGCCTCGCGAGTCGATCCGTCGGTTGATTTGCAGCGTAGCCGGACGGGCGGCTGGACCCGAAATCGAACGGTCCGCGTGCTCGTGGCGACCCAGATCGCGCTTTCGTTGTTTCTGGCGGCTGGAGCCGGTCTGTTCACGCACAGCCTGGCCAAACTGCGCTCGGTCGATCCGGGATTCGACCGGGGAAATCTGCTCCTCTTTGATCTCCATTCCGATCAGGCCGGCTTCACGGACCGCCAGCGTATCGACTTCTTCGACACAGTGCGCGCATCGGTCGCGCGCATTCCTGGAACAACGTCCGTGGCGCTTTCAGACGGGCGGCTGGTCGGCGGAACCACGCGTACCACCGGATTTTCGCTGCCCGGCAAAGAACGAAGGTCTGGTGAAACGTGGGAATCCCATGTCCTCACCGTCGGTGACGGGTATTTTGGTGCGATGCGGATCCCGGTCGTGGCCGGCCGCGAGTTTTCACCGACCGACGTTGCGGCGAGCGAACCCGTTGTCATCATCAACGACCGGTTCGCGCGGGAACATTTTCCGAACGAGGAGCCGATCGGTCGAACCATCAATCTCGATCACGACTACCGGATTATCGGCGTTTGCGGCTCCACCCTTTATGCCGAGGTCCGGACGGAGAAACCGTCCACGATGTACTTCGCCACGCGTCAAAGCGTGCCGTCCACCATGACCTTCGCGCTACGCACGGTGCTGCCGCCGCTGTCGCTGGTGTCGGTCTCCCGCAAGGCGGTCGCGGCCATCGATCCGTCGATTCCGCTGACGGGAGTCACAACCCAGGAGGCATTGTTCGAGCGCTCGGTGTTCTTCGAACGATTGGTCGGAGCGCTCTGCGGTTCGCTGGCCGGACTGGCCGTGTTGCTGTCGTGCATCGGGCTCTACGGCCTCCTCGGTTACAATGTCACCCGTCGCACCTCCGAGATCGGAGTCCGCATGGCATTGGGCGCGCCGCCGGGCGAGGTGGCGCGCGCGATCGTGCGGGAGGCATTGGCCACGGCCGTTTGGGGAGTTGCCGTTGGCCTCCCGCTGGCCATCGGACTGGGCCTCGCCTCTCGCAAGGCTCTGTACAGCGTTTCGCCGTACGATCCGGCGACGATCGCCACCGCGATCGTCGGGCTCTTGTGCGTCGCGGCCTTGGCGGCGTGGCTGCCGGCGCGGCGCGCGGCGCGGATCGATCCAATGATGGCGCTCCGGGCGGAATGAATTGATCGAACGATTGTCTTCGGTGAAATCCCCGCCCGTTCCTTCCTTTGGTTTCCTCCGGCGTCATTCGCCGATGATCTTGACCAGGACGCGCTTCCGGCGCCGGCCGTCGAATTCGCCGTAGAAGATCTGCTCCCACGGGCCGAAATCGAGCCGGCCCGCCGTCACCGCCACGACGACCTCCCGCCCCATAATGGTGCGCTTGAGATGGGCATCCGCGTTGTCCTCCCCCCGGTTGTGCGCATATTGTGAATACGGCTTCTCGGGCGCGAGCTGCTCGAGCCAGCGCTCGAAATCGGCGTGCAGGCCCGACTCGTCGTCGTTGATGAAGACCGAGGCGGAAATGTGCATCGCATTGACGAGCACGAGACCTTCGGTGATGCCGCTCCCGCGCAGCGCCTCCTCGACCCGGGGGGTGATGTTGAGGAAGGCGCGACGCGACGGCACCTCGAACCAGAGCTCCTCGCGGTAGGTTTTCATGGTTTCGCCGGTCGCAGCCCGGCGCTACTTCAAGGCAGCCCGGTGCACGGACTGGTCGGCGAAGTCGAGATAGCCCGCCCAGTCGTAGGCCAGCAGGTCGTGCCGGCCGGTGCGGACGTGATAGCGCAGGTCCGCGCCCACCGGGTGGTTCACCGGCGGCACGTCGTCGCTGCCAAGCCCGGCCTTCCCAAACAGGCGGTACACCGGCTCCGCGGCCTTGACGGCGAGAAACTCCCGCCGCGGGCCGGCCCAATCGTCCTCCTCCGCACTGGTGACGTAAAGCGGGCGCGGGGCAATCAGGGCGAGCAGTTCGTGCTGGTCCACCGGCAGCGCCGCTTCCTTGTCGTCGTACTGGCGGAAGTTTCGGGCGAACCAGTGCGGAAACGTCGCGTTGATGCGGGCCACCGTCTCGCCGTGGATGCGCTTGCTCAGCGCCGCCCCACCGCACCCCGACTCATTGGAAATCACGGCGGCAAAGCGTTCATCCTGCGCCCCCGCCCACAGCGCGGCCTTGCCCAGCCGCGAATGCCCGTGGACAATCACGCGCCGGGCATCGATGTCCGCGTCCGACTCCAGGTAATCGAGCGCCCGGCTCAGGCCCCAGGCCCAGACGCCGAGCGCGCCCCACGCCTCGGGAGCCCGGTCGGATGTTTCCGTCTTTGTCAGCCAGCCGTTCACGCCCTCCTTCAGCCCGTCCGGGCGGTCGGGACAAAGGTCGCCGCAATAGACCGTCGCCGTCGCGTAGCCACGATCGATCGCCGACTCCACCTGCCATTTCGTCGCATCGGATCCGCGGGCGGCCTCGGTGGCGCGATGATTCTCCGTTCCCGGGGCGTCGCTGCTCATCCAGCCATCCGCGATCGTGATACCGGGATCGCTGTCGATCGTGTGGTTGCCGTTGAAGTTCAGCCCGAGAAACGCCGGCCAAGGCGGGCCACCGCCCGCGTTCGGCTGGTAGATCAGCAGGTGGATCGCCGGCCCCGTGCGTCCCGGCGCCAGCCAGATTGTGACCTCCTTGCGCGTCGCCCGCCCCTCGAGTGCCCGGCGGTCCACGCTGACGAGCTCGAAGTGCATGCCCTCCGGCCGCCCGACGGGCGCCCGCCCGTAGACCTCGCGCGAGAACAGGCCCAGCAGTTCCGACCGCCGCTTCTCGCGCCAGACGGTCGGGTCGCGCACCACCGTGCCGTCCGCACACTGCAGGGGATCGGGCAATGGGTAAGCCGCCATGGGTGCCACGCTGAGCCGGGCCGGGCGGGATTCGGTCTGGGCCGACGCCGGCTCCAGGACCCATCGGCACTGGTCCCGAATTTCCTTCCCGTTGCGCCGCCCGATGGCCTCGATCCGGTTGAGGCCCGGGGTGAGCGTGACCGCGGGCCACCGGCAAATCTTCACCGGATCCGGATGAACGATACCCAGAGACGTCCCGTTCACGACGAGTTCAACATCCGCGCAGTTGGAGTAGACCTTGACTTCGGTAGTCGCGAGGTGGCGCGGCGTCAGGCGGCGCGAGGCCAGATAGACCATGGGCTCCTCGGTCCAGTTCGCCTGGTAGAAATAGAACGCATCCTTCCGCACCTGGCGGTCGCGGGTGACCAGTCCCTTGTCGTTGCGTCCGGGCGTGTCTCCCTCGTCGCGTTTGTCCGAGGCGAAATCAAACATGGCCCAAACGAACGTGCCCCAGAGATGGGGATTGCCCTGCGCGCAGGCCCAGGCCCGCTCATGGACGACCGCCTGCCATTCCTCGGGGTGAAAATGGGTGTTGGTGTTCCTCGGCGCCTCGAGCGGCCCCTCCTGGTGGTGCAGAATGCTGGCCCCCGCGCCGTACTCGCTGATCCCGACCCGCCGTCCGCCCATCAACGTGCCGAGATCGGTGAAGAGATGCCCAAAATCGTCCGGGGTGCCCCAGTACCATCCCGGATAGACATTGAAAGAGATCCGGTCCGGAAGCTCATGGAGCGGGGACGGCTCACGCATCCACGATGCTGCGACCGTGGGCCGGCTGCCGTCCAGCTGGTGCGCCAGTTCGCGCAGTTCGGTGATCAGCCGGTCCGGCGCGGGGCCGGGTTGATCGACCCAGGTGGCGTTGAGCTCATTGAACAGGCCCCAGAAGCACAGCGCGGGATGATTGAAGCCCTGCAGGATCATCTCGGTGAGCTGTTGCTTTGCGTTTTCCGCGAATTCCGGCAGGCCGGAGATGCGTTCGACCAGCGGGACCTCCTGCCACACCAGGAGCCCGCCGCGGTCGCACAGATCGTGGACCACATTGCTTTGCTGGTAGTGCGCCAGGCGCAGGCCCGTGCAGCCGAGCTCTAGAATCAGGCGGATGTCCTCCTCGTGATCCTGCGGCGTCAACGCCCAGCCCTGGTTCAGGCGGTCCTGGTGACGGTTCACCCCATGAACCGGATAAGGTTCGCCGTTCAGCAACACGCCCCGGTCCGGCGCGATCTCGATCGTCCGCAAACCGAGCGGCTGCGTCACGGAATCCACCACCCGCCCGTCGCGATACAGGCGGACCGTCGCCGCGTACAGATACGGATCCTTGCGCCCCTGCCAGCGGTGCGGATGGGCGACGCGGACCGGCTGGGCGACCGTCGCGGTTTGACCGGCCGCGACCGGAACCTCCCTCTTTTCCGTCGCGACAATCTGGCCGCCGGCATCGGTGATTTCCGCCTCGACCTGCACGTTGGCCAGGGTGCCGAGCCCGTTGGAGACCAGGGTTCTCACCTCGATGGAGGCGGAATCGGCGGCCAGCTGCTTGATCGTCAGATAGACGCCGCTGGAAGCATGATCGAGCGGGCTGATGCAGACGCCATCGGTCACCAAGAGGCAGGCCGGGCGATAGATTCCTCCACAGAGGGTGAAGTCGCCGGAGAGCGGGGCTACGTCCTGGAAATGCGAATTGTCGGCCCGGACGCGGATCACATTTGGGGCAGCGGGGCGCAAAAGC
This sequence comes from uncultured Verrucomicrobiae bacterium, assembly GCA_963722225.1. GTDB lineage: Bacteria > Verrucomicrobiota > Verrucomicrobiia > Opitutales > Opitutaceae > Fen-1467. Next base: position 4,897 of record CAVRNM010000294.1, on the reverse strand, counting down.
GGAGTCAGTTCGTAGCAAAACGCCCCGAAGGCGCCGCGGTGCTGGCCGACGTGCTGGTCGTTGACGTACACGTCGGACACAATCGAGACCGCCTCAAACCGCACGAACACGCGCCGGCCGGCGCCCTCCCTGGGCAGTTGAAACTGCCGCTCGTACCACCCGGCGCCGCGATAGTAGCCATCGGGCAGGCCGGGATCGGCCGCGGTGCCGTTTTGACCGTCGAGGTTGTTCCAGGTATGCGGCAGCGTCACAGCCTGCCACTGCGAGTCGACGACCGCAGCAGGACCGACATCGCGGCGGATAAACCGCCAGTCGGCATCCAACGGAATTGACGCCCGCTGGGCGGAGAGTGTGCCGGAAAAACAGAGGAGTACCGTGGGAACCATCGCGCGAGGAGTCATGGGGAACGGAATCGATCCGGGGGACTTCGGTTGTAATGGCGAATCCAATACTTCTTCACAAGTCCCGTTTACATCATCGTAACCTGGCTGATGGGCGCTGGCCAACGTGATCTTTGCACCGTTTTCCACCCGGGAGCGCGGGGACCCCGGCCCGTCCCGAGGCGTCGAAAAGCTCTGCACCCATGGAAGCGCGAAGAAGCGTCGACCGGGAGCCACCAGGATCCCTCGTTCTCAGGCCGGCCATAATCATTAGAATATCTCATACGCCATTTACTATGAACAACTAGTGACAATCGGTTCCCGTTAATCATTGACCCGGCACGGCCCCCCGCCAGAGCCGGCTTTATTTCTCCGGAATAGCCCGGGGTCTTGCAGGAACCTTCGAGCGGACGCCTCGCCGCTAGCAGCACCGGATCAGCCAGCGCGCGGCGAGTCAGAAATAACGCCAACGATCGGCGTCCAACGTTGTTGTTTCTGCCGTCCGGCAAGCCGTTGCTGACAAGTTATTCACATGGTTTCTCAGAGGCCGTTTCCAGAGCGCAATCAGCGCTTTTTCACAGCCGAATCCCGCGCGGACTTGAGGCGGCGGGGAAAATCCAATGTGCAATGCAGCCCGCGGCTTTCGTGCCGCTGCAAGGCGCACTCCACGATCAGCTCCGCCACCTGCACGAGGTTGCGCAGCTCCAGCAAGCGGGGTTCGATTGAGAAGTTCCAATAATAGTCGTGGATTTCTTTCTTCAGGTTGGCGATGCGCGTACGGGCGCGCTCGAGGCGTTTGGTCGTCCGCATGATGCCCACATAGTCGCCCATCGTGCGGCGGAGCTCATCCCAATTGTGCGCCACCACCACCCGCTCGTCCTCCGTCCCGCCACCAAGGTCGACCCAGGAGGGGATTTTCGCCCGGGACGGCGTCTCGGATTGCAGATAGGCGCCGACCGCCTCGGCGCCGCGGTGCGCCATGACCACGGCCTCGAGCAGCGAATTGCTCGCCAGACGGTTGGCTCCGTGCAAGCCGGTGCAGGCCACCTCACCGCAAGCGTATAGCCCCGGGAGCGCGGTCTGCGCCGCCAGCGTCGTCGCCACCCCGCCACAGGTATAGTGGGCCGCCGGCACGACCGGGATCATATCGCGGGCCAGGTCGATGCCCAGCTGCCGGCAGGTCTTGGTGATGAGAGGAAACCGCTCCCGCAGGAACGCCGCCGACCGATGGGTGATATCAAGCCACACGTGCGGTGCTCCCGACCGTTTCATCTCGCGGTCAATCGCCCGCGCCACCACGTCGCGCGGCGCCAGGTCGGCCATCGGATGGTACTGCCGCATGAAGGCCCGGCCTTGCAGCGTGCGCAGCACGGCGCCCTCGCCGCGCACGGCCTCGCTGATCAGAAAACGCAGGTTGGTCGTCGAATACAGCGTGGTCGGATGGAACTGGACGAACTCCATGTTCCGCACCTCGACCCCGGCCCGGTACGCCATCGCGATCCCATCGCCCGTGGCAATGTCCGGGTTGGTGGTGTAGAAGTAAACCTGCCCCGCCCCGCCGGTCGAAAGCATGACCACCGGCGCCACAAAGGTCTTCACGCGACCGCTGCGGACGTCGAGCGCGTACAGGCCGCAGACCCGATTGCCGTCCCAGTCGCCTGGTTTCCGGCGGAGCTTCCCTGCGGTCACGACATCGATGGCAAAGCAATGTTCGAAGAGCGTGATCCGGGATTCCCGCGCGACCGCCCGCAAAAGCGCTTCCTCGATGGCCTTCCCGGTCATGTCCTTAACGTGCAGGATGCGGCGACGCGAATGGCCGCCTTCCCGGCCCAGGTCGTAGTTGCCTTTCTTGTCCCGCGAGAATTTGAGGCCGATGTCGACCAATTCCTGCACGCGCGCCGGCCCGTCCCGCACAATCTCCCGCACCACCTGCTCATCACACAAGCCGTCGCCCGCCGTCAGCGTGTCCCGCACGTGGCTCTCAAAATCGTCGGTGTTTGACATTACCGCTGCGATGCCACCCTGGGCCCGGTTGGTGTTCGACTCGGCGCTGGTCTTCTTGGTGAGGATGGCGACGCGGTGACCCTGCGCGGCGACTTTGCGCGCAAAGCTCAGCCCGGCGATGCCGCTGCCGACAACCAGCACGTCGAAGTTTCGGGTCATGGGATGATGCGTGGCTTATTCCAGCTGACTTTCAAGTTGAACCTGATGGGCGGGGCGCCTGCCAGAATATCGGCCGCTCGCGCCGGCCGGTGCAGGGCCTCGGTAGTTCAGGGCCTCGGTAGTTCCTAACGCACGGGCACCGCATGGCCGAGCGCTGCCCCTTGCCTCCTTGCCATGCGTAAGTGTCATCTTGAAGGAAAAAGGATTAACCAGAGGCCTTCTCCGCCGGCAGAGTTTCCGCGCCGGAACCGAGGGCCCTCTGCATCAACACAGTGTCGAGCCAGCGGCCGAACTTGAAGCCGACGGACCGCAACACCCCGGCCTCGCGAAAGCCCGCCGCCGCGTGCAGGCGCACCGACGCCACATTGGCCGAGTCTCCGATCACCGCGATCATCTGCCGGCGGCCGGCCGCTTCGCAGGTCCCGATCAACCGGGCGAGCAACTGGCGCCCGAGGCCGCGGCCGCACCATTCGGGATGGAGGTAGATCGAATCCTCCACGGTGAAAAGATAGGCCGGGCGGGGCCGGTAGGATCCGGCGTAGCCGTACCCGACCACGATTCCGTGTACCTCGGCCACCAGGAAGGGCAGTCCCACCCCGACGACCTTCGCATACCGCTGCTGCATTTCCTCGAGCGGCGGTGGTTCGATCTCAAAGGACGCGGTCCCGTGACAGACGTGGTGGGCATAGATCGCCTGAACCGCCGGCAGGTCGCCGGCGACGGCTGAACGAATCTGCAGCGCCGCACCCGGAGCCGGCACCGCGCTCATGGGCGAATGCCGCCGCGCTGCCCGTTCCCCTCGCCTCCGCGGGGCTGGTTCATAACAGGATGTTGTCGATCAGCCGCACCTCGTCGACCCAGGCGGCGATGGCCATCATGGCCTTTCCCGGAAGCACTTCCCGGACCGCATCCATCGTGCAACGGTCGACAATGGACGCATAAATGACCCGGACGCGGCGCCGCGTGCCCATAAGGTGCGTGGCCTCCGCGATCAACCGGTCGGCGTTGAACACCCCCCCATCGACCATCTCCTTCGCCTTGTGCAAGGCCTGGGAAATCGCCAGCGCTTCGATCCGCTGGCTGGCGGTCAGGTTGCGGTTGCGCGAACTCATGGCCAGGCCGTCGGGCTCCCGCACCGTCGGCGCGACCACGATGTCGATGCAGAAGTGGAGATCGTTGACCATCTTCTTGACCACCGCCACCTGCTGGGCGTCCTTCTGCCCAAACACCGCGAGGTCGGGCCGGATAATATTGAACAATTTGGCGACAATGGTGGTGACCCCCCGAAAATGGGAGGGACGGGAGATGCCGCAGAGCGTCTTCGAAATCGATTCCTCGGCCACGTAGGTCGAATAGCCCTTGGGATAGATCTCCTCGGCCGTTGGGGCGAACACCAGATCGGCGCCGGCCTTCTCGCACAACTCCACGTCGTGCGGCAGGTCGCGGTGGTAGTTCGCATAGTCCTCGTTGGGGCCGAACTGCGTCGGATTGACAAAGATCGACACGATAACGGTATCCGCGCGCTCCTTGGCCAGCCGGATGAGGCTCAGATGCCCCTCGTGGAGGGCGCCCATCGTGGGCACGAGGCCGATCAGACGGTCCTTGGACCGCAGATCTTCCGCGGTGGACTGCATGTCAAATATGGAGGCGATCACTTGCATGGCAGGAAGGAGGCGTCACACCCGGTCCGGGCGCCGCCTCAAGAACACCGGGCTTGAACTATTCCGGCGCGACCGACTTTAATCAAGTCCTTTGCTCGGTCCGTCCGGCCAGGGGCCACCGCGCATTTGGCCAACGCTCCGTTTCCCCGATCGCGATGATCCGCATCAACGAACACTACACCAAGCTCAAGGCGTCCTACTTGTTTGCCGACATCGCCCGCCGCGTGGCCGACTACCAGCAGGCCAATCCGGCGCGCTCCATCATCCGCCTGGGGATCGGCGACGTCACGGAGCCGCTCCCGCCCGTGTGCGTCGCCGCCCTGCACGCCGCCGCGGACGAGATGGCCCGGCGCGAAACCTTCAAGGGCTACGGCCCCGACCAGGGCTACGCGTTTCTCCGCGAGGCGATTGCGCAGCACGATTACGCGGCGCGGGGCTGCCGGATCGAACCCGATGAGATCTTCGTCTCGGACGGGGCGAAGTGCGACTGCGGCAACATCCAGGAGATCTTCGCCCCGGACGCCCGGGTCGCCCTGCCCGATCCAGTGTATCCAGTCTACCTCGACACCAATGTCATGGCGGGGCGCACCGGTTACGAGCGCGACGGCCGTTACGAGGGGGTCCTTTACCTCGACTCCACGCCGGCCAACGCCTACGTGCCGGCACCGCCGGCCCAGGCAGCCGACCTCGTCT
>CAVRNM010000293.1:0-3286 GCA_963722225.1 uncultured Verrucomicrobiae bacterium | reverse complement strand
TGATCCCCGAGCACCGAGGCGGCGACCGCGGCTTGGTTAAGATCGACAAAAGTGAAGGTGCGGTTGCCCGCCGCCGCGCCGTCGGGAGCAAGCAGCACCAGGTCATGATCCACGTCCTTCCAGAGGATTTTCGCTGGAAGCTCCGTGCCATCGGCCATCCGCAATCGCAGGTTCTTGTATTCCGTCTTGCCGAGTTCGATCGGATCGGCGCCGGACTTCATTTGAGCGCGCATCGCTTCAAAGATCGCCCGAGGATCGAGTGAGCCCAGGGAGGTCAAGGTCAGGCCCGACGCCGCGATCACGGTGCCGCCGATGTCAAACTTCCGCTCGGTCTGCGGGAGGGTCTGAAGGCCGATGGTGAAATTCATGAACACCGAGCCTTTCACCCCTACGACGGCCTCGGCGTAGCGCCGGGCGATCAGCCGGCCCGCGGCCGCTTCGCTTTCGGGCAAGGCACGTGCGCGGGGGGACGCGGTGCAAACCAGGACGCCAAAAATCAAAAGGGAACCGGTCGGGAATTTCATCGGGAAACAGTGGAGGTTGGGGCGCCCCGGGAGTTGGAAGGCGGGGCAACCCTGGGAGCCTTTAGCAAGATCCGCCCGTCTGCAAGACCTCGTCGCGCCGACCAGGCCGAGCGTGCCGGTTCAGGCGCTCACAGCCGCGACAAACCGGTCAATAATCCCGTCAAAGCTGCCGTTGCTGAAGAACACCACGACGCGCGCCCGTCCCGGGGGCAGCGTGTCGCGCACCAGGCGGGCATAAAGCGCGTCGTTGGTCTGGAACCACTGGGCATGCACCCCCTGCGTCTCAAGCTGCCGGGACACCCCCTCGACATCGAAACGCTCGTCCGCGGCCAGCTTTTCCGCCCGGCTGACCGCGCCCAGATAAACCTCATCGGCCCGCGCCAGCGCGCGGGCGAAACCCGCCTGCAGGACCCTGGTGCGCGCGGTGTTGCTGCGCGGTTCGAAGACGGCGACCAGCCGGGCGCCGGAAAACCGGGCGCGCAACGAAGTCAGGGTTTCGGTGAGCGCCGTGGGATGGTGGCCAAAGTCCTCGATCACGGTCACGGCCGCGGTGCTTGCCCTCACCTCCTGTCGGCGCTTCACTCCGCGAAACCGGGCCAGTGCGTCGAGCTTGATTCCGCGCAGATCAATCGCCATCGCCCGAGCGGGGTGGGAGTTCGCCGTATCCGGCTGCGCGCCCGGCGAAGGCCCCGCCAGGGCCAGGCCGGCGGCGCAGGCGGCCATGGCCGCATTCCGCGCGTTGTAGATACCGGGCAGGGACCAGCGAACCCCCGCCCACGGTTTGCCGCGCCATGCCAGTGCGAAGGTCGCTCCCGTGGCGCCCTCGGCGAAATCCGTGATCCGCAGATCGTTTTCCGGGTCGAGACCCACGCAAACAACGCGGGTCCATGGCATCGGGCCGAGCGCGCGCAGGTTGGCATCGTCGCCGTTCATCACGACAAAGCCGTTGCGGGGCACGATCCGGGTGAAATGACCAAAGGTCCGCTGCACGTCCGCCAGGTCGCGAAAGATGTCCGCGTGATCAAACTCCAGATTGTTCAGCACCGCGATGTGCGGGGCATAATGGATGAACTTGCTCCGTTTGTCGAAGAACGCGCTGTCATACTCGTCGCCTTCGATCACAAACGGCGCGTCCGGCGAGCCGAGGTGACTGCCCCCCGGCGGGTCCTGCGGCACCCCGCCAATCAGGTAACCCGGGTCGCAGCCGTTCTCCCTCAGGAGGAAAGCCGCCAGCGCCGTGGTCGTCGTCTTGCCGTGCGTGCCGGCTACGACGAGGTTCCGCCGGTGCCGCAACACCGATTCATGCAGGAGCGCCGGCAGCGAGGTGAAGGAGCAGGCCCGGGTGTCCAGCAGCCACTCGACTTCCGGATGCCCGCGGGACATCGCATTGCCGATGACCACCAGGTCGGGCGCCAGGCGCTCCAGCCGCACCGGATCGTAGCCCACGTGCACCTCGATGCCCGCCTCGGCCAGCACCGTGCTCATCGGCGGATAAACGTCCAGATCGGACCCGAGCACCTCGTGCCCGGCCGCACGGGCGAGCAGCGCGGCGTTGCCCATCGCCGTCCCGCAAATACCCATGAAGTAGATCTTCATTTCGCATTCGGCCGACCCGCTGGGGAGGTGGGAACCGGGAACGGGCCAGAGCCACCATCCACGGACCCGGAACGGAACCGGCCAGCCGCGTCGGATCCTGCCCCGGCCCTATTTCTTGCGGGCCGCGGGTTTCTTGCCTGCGGGATTTTTCACCGGCCGGTGGCCGTCCTTCCCGGACGGCGCACGCAATTTGGCTTTGGGACTGGCGACGGCAGCCCCGTCAGAAAACGCCTCAAGCGCCGCGCGCAGCAGTTCGCCCGCACTCACTTTCTTCTGCCGGGCGGTCTTGAACAACATTCGTTTTTGATCCGGTGCCAGCCGGACGGAAATCTGGCACTGTTCGCGCGCGGGAGCCTGGAAGCCCGCAAAATCGAAACCAGCCAGGGCGCGGCGAACCACGTCGCTGGCAGACTTGAGGCCCAACCGGCCACGGCAGTCGTGGATCCGGTCAACCAAGCAGCTCGGGATTTCGAACGTCAGCGGTGTCGAAGCAAGAAGGCGATGGGAGGCCATGCGAAGAAAAGTTGTAAATTCGCGAGGGGGAATCTCGCGGGCGGCCCTACAACAGCCGCACCTGCCCACGAAGAGCAACGAAAATCTGCGCGGGATTCGGGGTTGACTCACCATTAGCAAGCCCGATCTTCACCCCCTCCGGGCGTGCATTCGACCCGTCGCCCCCCATGGCCAAAGTCGTCTTCGAAAACCTGCTCAAGATCTTCCCCGAAAAGAGCGGCTCCGGCGCCCGCGCGGTCAACGAGATTAACCTGACGATCGAGGACCGGGAATTCATGGTCCTGGTCGGGCCCTCCGGCTGCGGCAAGTCCACCACCCTGCGAATGATCGCCGGACTGGAGGAAATCACCGGGGGCACGATCACCATCGACGCCCGCGTCGTCAACCACGTGCTGCCCAAGGATCGCGACATCGCGATGGTCTTTCAGAATTACGCGCTCTACCCGCACCTGTCGGTCTACGACAACCTGGCGTTCGGACTGAGGCTGCGGGGCCTTCCGAAACCCGAGATCAACCTGCGGGTGCAGGAAGCGGCCGCGCTGCTGGGGCTCGAATCGTATCTGGCGCGGAAGCCCAAGGCGCTTTCCGGCGGGCAGCGGCAGCGGGTCGCGGTGGGCCGGGCGATTGTGCGCAAGCCGAAGGTCTTTCTTTTC
>CAVRNM010000292.1:0-12104 GCA_963722225.1 uncultured Verrucomicrobiae bacterium | reverse complement strand
TCGCCGGCAGATCCATGATGTCGATAAGAGAATCAGGGCAACCGCGTTGTCCAACAGTTTTCAGTGGTCCGAGAAACGGCTGCGGACGTTTTTCTACGTGCTCCCCGGGGACCCCGAGTTTGGCGGGAGGCTGGTCGGCACGAAGGCTTCCGTGGCGTCGGCGCCGGGAATCGGCCGCATCCGGCCGCCGTGGCGCCGGAACACCGCGAGCATGGGGGCGTTGTCGGCCTGGACCTGCGCGAAGAGGTAGCTCATCCCGCGGGCCCGCGCGATTTGCAGGAGCCGGCGCACCAGCGCGGTGCAGATGCCCAGCCCCCGCTTGGTTTCGCGGACCACGAACGCCATCTCGGCTGAATGACCGGTGGCATCGAGCAGATAACGACCGACCGCGTGCAGCACTTCCTCCCCGTCGGCGGCCCGCTCAAACACCCCGAGCGCCACATCGCGCGACTGGTCCACGCTCACCAGGCGCTGCGCCCGTTCGTGCGTCATTTCCGAGATCCGGTACCCATAGCGCTGGCGGATGGTTTCACCCGTGTGGGAATTGAAAAAGGAGATCAGCCGGCCTTCATCGGTTGGCCCGAGGAGCCGGATGATATGCGGATGTCCGCCAAACAACACTTCGCGCGGCTCGAGCAGGGATGCGTCATCAGTTGGTGGCGGGGCGGGCGGGAACAAGGCCAGCGGATTGAAACTGGCCGGAGCCGCCGTCGCGGGAGCAGCGGCAGCGCGGGCGCAGCGCGCCGATCCGGACGGCGGGCGGCGTTTTGTGACCACGCGCCGGGCCGGCGATTCAGGGTCCGGGTTTTTATTAGCCATTTACCGCGTCCGGTTAACAAAATCTAAGGCAAGTTAACGCGCTGCAGCGCAATCGTCTGCGCACCCTTTGCGCAAGACTGTGCGGATTTTGGCCGGGTCGCGGGCAATCTTCGAGCCAAAAACGTGATTGGACGTTGCGCGGCGCCGGTGGGTGGAGTTCACTATGAAACGCCATGTCGGAACCCGCTGAAAATCCCTCCAGACGCAGCCGCGTGATTGTCGGCCAATTGGCGCGGTCGGAAGTTTACCGCGATTACGAGCGTGCGTTCCAGGATGCCACGGGCCTGCCGTTGAACCTGCGGCCGGTGGAAGCATTCGATCTGGCGCACCAGGGAGAACCGAATGAGAATCCGTTTTGCGCGCTGATGGCGACGACCAACCAGAGTTGCGCCGCCTGCCTGCAATTGCAGCGGAAGGTCGAGGAGTCCGCCGGCTTGGAGCCCCGGACGCTCAAGTGTTTTGCCGGCCTGTGCGACTCCGCGGTGCCGATTCGGGTCGGGGAGGATCTGATCGCCTTCTTGCAGACCGGGCAGATTCTATTGCACCGGCCCTCGCGGCGGGAGTTTTCCCGCGTCGCGCGGCAGTTGGTCAAATGGGGCGTGGAGGCGGACCTGAAGCGGGTGGAGGAGGCGTATTTCCAGACGCGCGTGCTGACCAAATCCCAGTACGGTTCCATCCTTCGCCTTCTCAGCATTTTCGCGCAGCATCTGGCGGCGCTGAGCAACCAGCTGATCGTGCAGGAAGAGAAATCGGAGTCGCCGCAGATCGTGCGGGCCCGGGTTTTCATCACCGAGCATCAGGAGGAGGATCTGTCGCTGAACGAGGTGGCGAAGGCGGTCAACATGAGCGCGTTCTATTTTTGCAAGATGTTCAAGCAGGCGACCGGCCTGACCTTCACGGATTACCTGGCCCGGATCCGGGTGGAGAAGGTGAAGAACATGTTGCTCGACCCGCACAAACGGATCAGCGAGGTGGCCTTTGCGGCGGGCTTCCAATCCCTCTCGCAGTTCAACCGCGTTTTTCGCAAGGTGGCGGGCGAGGCGCCCACCACCTACCGGGAGCGGATTCACAAAACCGCGGCCGCGTGAGCCTTCGCCGTTGCGAAGGCCTTCATCATTGACCTGGGCTGGCCGCGCCCGGCTTGGCGTCGGTGGACCGGGGCTGGTCAGCCGAAATGGACTTTCTGACCTTCGCGGCTGCGGAACTCCCGGGAAACTGTTGAAGAAACTCCCGCGCCGCCTTCTGGAATTCCGCCGAGTGGCCTTGGGCGAAGAGGTCGTTCAACCGGGCCAGCGCCGCCTGCTCGTCGATCTGCTTCCGCAGGGCTTGGTCTTGGCGGGTCGACAGCCGGCCGGCCGGTGATTGCGCGGCCTCGTCGAGTGCATGGACCGCTCCGGCGAAATCTCGATTTTTCAAGAATTTTCCCACCGTCGTGCAAGCGTCGTTGTAAAGGATGTGTTCGAGTGCCGTTCGCGCGGTGTCCCGGAGTTCGGCGGTAGTTGCTGGAGCCTCCATGAGCGCCTTGAAATCAGCGAGGGCATCGTCCTTCCGGCCCAGCCTCTGCAGGAGCAACGCCCGGTAAAGCCGCACCCAGGGGCCCTGTCCGGGCGCGGCAATGCCCGGGGTAACTTCATCGACCTCGGACCCATTGACTTGCTTGGCCACATAGAACGCCCGGCCGAGCAGAGCGTAGGCATCGCCAAATCCGGGGTTCAGCGCAATGGCGCGCCGAATCTCGGCCAGCGCAGTCTCCGCCGGGAGGCCTCCCTCGCCCTCGTAGTCGCGGTTGCCGCTGCGGACCGCGTCGAGCCGCGCGGTCGCTGACATGAGGTAGGCGCGGGGGTTGTTCGATGAGGCGGCGATGGCTTCCCGGTAGAGATCAATCGCCGCGTCGCGATTGTTCGCGGCGAGTTCCTTCCTGGCGAGGGCTTCCTTCACCAGCGGCGAAGCGGACGCTAGCGACTGGGCGCGCTGCAGTTCCCGATCCGCGTCCAGGGTGTTGCCGATGCCGCGAAAAAGGTCGGCCAGCCAGACCGCGGTCTCGAATTCTGCCGCCGGCGAAACCCGCAGTTTCGCCCGAACGGCGGGTTCATCAAAGGGGATCTTGACGGATTGGTGCCGCCCCAGGTGCCGCTCGACTTCCTTTTCGATCGTGCGGCGATCCCGTTGCAGCACGCCGGCAAGCGCTGCATCGGCCTGAAGGGCCTCAGGCGTCTGCGCGGCCAGCGCCGCGAGCCGTTCGCGCGCCCCCGTGGGCTGGTCCAGCAGCGCGAAGTGCATCGCCGCCCAGGCCTGGGCATAGAAAAGGGCGTGGCGTTCCATTCTCCGGTAGGCCGGGGAACCCGTGGTCGTCTCCGAGAATTCCCGCCATGGGAGCCAGTTCTCCCGGTGCAGGACCAGCGCGTAGTCGTCGGGTTCCTCCCCCACCGTGCATTGGCCTTTTTTCACCCGCAGGGTCGACATCACCTCGCCCGCACCTTGGGCGGCCCACAACGGCAAAAAACAACCGATCCGATTCAGGCTCCAGATGGTATCGAAAAGATACGTGGCCCGCAGCGCCTCCCTTCGGTCTCCGTCGAGGGATAATGCCAGCAGGGCCGTGCTGTCCAAGTCGAGCGTAACGGCGACATTCTTTACATTCTGCTCCGAACTTTCGCCGCAATACTTGGTGAAAGTCGCTTGGTCGCCAAACAGCATGATCTGCGCCGGCGGCGGCCGGCGCCCGGACGGAGCCAGCCATTCGTTGAACACCTGCCGGAACGCCGAATAGCCGACGAGGAACTCAACTGCGTTCTTCTGCGAGGCGTCCGTCAGCATTGTGACATCGTTGCTCTCGATGTGCAGCCAAGTTTCCTTCGCCCCGATCGGCACGTGGGCGAGCAAAACGACCGACCAGGCGAGCCCGGTGATCCGGAGAGTCTGGGGTAGATTCACGCGAGCAGTTTGATCTTGGCGATGTTTGCGACAATCGGAAAACAGCCGGGTCCCGTGGGAACGGGGTTGCATGAAATGCGGCCCGGAGTTCTGCTCCCGGGGTACCGTCCCTGTTTTCCGAACTCCAACCTTGGACCAGATATCCGATGAAGCCACAATGCATTGCCGGCTTGCTGTTCGCGCTCTTATGCACCGTTGGCCACGCGGCCGATCTCACCGGCACGTGGCGCATGGACCTCGCCCGCCGTGGCGGCGTCACCCTGCGAACCTATCTCGTGCTCCGCCAGCACGGCACGGAGCTCGACGGCAAAGTCGTCATCAACAACTGCGTCGATCTGCCCCTGCGCAAACCGCATCTCGAGGGGTCCGACTGGGTTTTCAGCAACGATTGGAACACCGACTACCGCCTTCACGCCGAGGGCGACCACGTGCGGGTTACGCTCACGTATGGCGGCCATGACTCGGAGGAAGCCACGGCGATCCGCGCATCGGAAGCCGAGACGCTTCCGCCGGCCGTCATTCCGTTGCCGGCGATTGATCCGGTTCCGGCGAATGGTCTGGCCCGGACCCCGCCGATGGGCTGGAACAGCTGGAATCATTTCGGCGACAAGGTCGACGACCAGACCGTTCGTGAAGCCGCCGCGGCCATGGTGAGCAGCGGCATGGCCGCCGCCGGCTACGTTTTTGTCAACATCGACGATTGCTGGGAAGGCAGCCGCGATGCCCAGGGCAATATCGTCCCGAACACCAAATTCCCCGACATGAAGGCGCTCGCGGATTATATCCATCAGCGCGGACTCAAGCTGGGCATTTATTCCTCGCCCGGTCCGCGGACCTGCGGCGGTTATGAGGGCAGCTACGGCCACGAGGAGCAGGATGCGAAGTCCTACGCGGCCTGGGGCATCGATTACCTCAAGTACGACTGGTGCAGCGCTGGCCGCGTCTATGCCGATTCAAGCCTCCAGGCGGGCTACCAGAAGATGGGTCGTGCCCTCGCCCAGTGCGGTCGTCCGATCGTCTACAGCCTGTGCGAGTATGGCATGGGCGACGTCTGGAAATGGGGCCCGCAAGTCGGCGCCAATCTCTGGCGCACCACCGGCGACATTCAGGATGATTGGAAATCGATGTCGGAAATCGGCTTCAACCAGGGCCGCCTCGCACCCTATGCGGCCCCCGGCCACTGGAACGATCCGGACATGCTCGAAATCGGCAACGGCGGCATGTCCGTCACGGAATACCGGACGCACTTCAGCCTGTGGTGTCTGCTTTCGGCGCCGCTGATGGCCGGCAACGACCTGCGCACCATGTCGGCCGAAACGCGCGAAATCCTGGTCAACCGCGAGGTGATCGCCCTCGACCAGGATGTCCTGGGGCGGCAGGGTGAGCGCCTCGCAAGCCAGGACGGCATCGAGATCTGGGCCAAGCCGCTGCACGATGGCAGCCGCGCGATCGGTGTGTTCAACCGCAACGACACGGAGCAAGCCGTGCGGTTCACCTGGCAGGAGATCGGCCTGTCGGCCCGGCCGAAGGCGCTGCGCGACCTCTGGCGGCACTGCGATCTGACGCCGGCGGCGGACGGCCACTCGACGTCCATCCTGGCCCACGGCGTCCTGCTCCTGCGCGTGGGGTCGGGACCGGAAGGATAGCTTCTCTCCGGCCCGCGCAATCCCCATCGTGCGAATGAGGCTGCATGGATCCAGCCCGGCGCGCCGGCCTGGTGGCGATCAGTTCGGACGCAGGCTTACCTCGGTCGGCACGACGTTCCAGCCTTCGATTGCCAGGCGGGGGGCTTCACCCGCGAGATCGGAGGTGGCAAAGGTGAGGCTGACCGAGCGCTTTTCGCCCGGAAGCAGGCTGAGGTAATTGTCCTCGTAGAACACCGGCAGCACGCGCGCTCCCGAGGTCCGGCGCGACACCTTGAGGCGCGTCATGAGGGCCACGGAAGCAGTGGGATTGGCCAGGGTCGCGTTGATTTTGGTGGTGTCGCCGTCGGTCGCCAGCGTGGCGTCCGCCGCTAGCGCGACCATCGGCAGAGTCTCCAGATCGCGGCAGGAGGCGCCGGGGCCGTTGCTCCAGTAGAAATTGTCGTCCAGCAGGCGGTCGCCCTGTTGCAATCGCAGTTTGATGAACGCGGTGCCGGCGCCGGCGGGACGCGGGGGCAGCGCCAGGGCCTCCACGGCCGAGGTGGCTGCGGCTGCGATGGCGGTCTCCTCATAGCGGAGCAAATGCCCCGTGAGATCATAAACCCGGAGCGAGGCCGTGAGGCCCTCGAGCGGCGCGGGCGTGTCGTTTGCGACCTTCACCCGGCCGGCGGCGCTGTCCCAGAAAATATGCACGGGCCGGCAGGCGATCATGGTTCCGAAATAGGCTGCCGTCGGTTCGAAATAGTAATCGTAGAGCTGGCAGATCAGCGAGGGCCAGGCAGGCTGGGTCATCCACAGCAGCAGGCCGCCTCCTTGGTGGGATTGCAGCGATTCGCCCATGGCTTTGGCCGATTCGTAATTCACCAGCTGGGCCTTGCGGCAATAATCCTCGATGCCGGTGGGCGGTCCGTAGCGTTCCTCGATCCGGCGCGTGTAAAGCGGCATCCGCGGGGTCTGGTAATCATGCACCGCCCACAGGTCGTTGATCGGCCAGAGGCGGTCGGCCGGCAGCATGGCGCGCATGCTCTCCACGGGCGGCACGCACACGATGCCCAGCTCGCTGTGGAACGTCCGGCCGCGGTTGGCAAAATACCACTCGGGATCACAGACTTCGTAGGGGCCGTGGCCGGTGACGGGGCCTTCGGCGGACTGCGGGAGATAAAGGCGCGTGCCGTCGAGCTCCGCGGTCGCGGCGCTCATGCCGGCGTCGAGCTCGGGTGGCGGCAAACCCTCGTTGCGGCCACAGTAAAACGCCAGCGAGGCGTGGCTCCGGACGCGCCGGATCTTGTCGCGCACGCATTTCAGAAACAGGGCGGGGTCGGCCGGCGGCGGTCCATCCACCGGATTGGCCAGCCAAAAATCATCCCAGACCAGGAGGCCGTAGCGATCGCAGGCGTCGTAGAAGGCCTGGCGTCCGACCATGCCCACCCAGTTGCGGATCATAACGAGGTGCATGTCCCGGTGGAGGCGGACGCGCAGGTCGTAGCCGGCGGCATCGCAGTCAAGCATGCCCTCCTCCATGCCCCAATTGCCGCCGCGGCAGAGGATGCGGCAGCCGTTGATCTTGAGGAAAAGAACCCCGTCGACAATCTCGTGCTCGATCTGGCGGATCCCGAAGGCCACCTGGCGGGCGTCGCTCACGACTCCAGCCTGTTCGACGGCCAACTGGAGACGGTAAAGCGGTTGCGCGCCGTAGCCGTTGGGCCACCAAAGCCGCGGATGTTGCAACACGAGTTCCGGCACGACCGCAGGATCCAGCACAACCAGCCTGGTCTCCGCTGGCGCAAGGCTGATGGAATGCCGGAAAGAAATCTCGCCAATCCGCCCGACGATTTCGATTTGTTGCGGCCGGTCCGTGTGGTTGACCACCTCGGTGCGCACGGTGAGATCGGCGCGGGTGGTATCCGGAAGCGGCAGGGCCGAAGTCACCCATGGATCGACGAGTGACACCTCGCCCGTGGCTTCCAGGCGCACTTCGTCCCAGATTCCGACATTGCGGCCGCGGATGGTGGGCAGCCAGTTCCAGCCGATGCTGGAAACGAACGTGGGGCTGTCGAGGCCCAGGATGCCGCCGTTCTGGTAGCGGTGGTCCAGGAGTTTGTGGGTTGGCGCGCCCGGGTGCGCTACGCGCCGCACGAGCACCGCGAGACCGTTCGTTTTCCCGGGGCGGACCACCGTGCTGACGTCGAAACGGCCCCGCAGGAACGCGCGGTCGATCCGGCCGATGGAAACGCCGTTGCAGTAGATCTCGGCCTGCCAGTTGATGCCGTCGAAGGCGAGCCAGAGCCTCCGCCCGCGATCCACCGCCGGCACCTGGAAAGTGGTGCGATACCAGAAATCACTGTCCGTGAAGAATGACTCCGAAATCTGGGTCTGCTGGTTCCCGAAGCGCGGATCGGGAATCGCCCCGTGGCGGAGGTAGCTGGTCAGAACCGTGCCCGGCACGACGGCTGGCAGCCAGGTCGCGTCGGCGAAGCCCGGACGGGAGATTGCCTCGGGGGCGGCATCCACGAACATGGCGTTCTGGAGTTTCCAGGAACCTCCGGACATGACCAGCGCGCCGTCCTCGCGGGCGCGAAAGGGCGGGGGTGACGGGGACGGCAGACCCGCCGGACCCAGAACCTCAAACTCCCGTAACACGCAGCCGCGGTCGTTGGCGTATCGTGTGGCGACAAGCCGCACCTGCCGTGCCGTCACGCCGTCGAGCGCGATCTCCTCCGTGCCGCCCGTGCCCCGGGCCGTCTGATGGATGGTCCGCCAATGGGATGCCGGCACCGGGTCATCCGAAACCTCCAGGCGGAAGGCCGTCGGATAACCTTCGCCCCAGTGCAACCGCACCCGTTGCATCGTTGCCGGTCGTCCGAGATCGATGGCGATCCACTGGCCGGCCTCCGGAAGACTCTCCCAATATGTCCGTTCGCTCCCGTCGGTCGCGAGATGGGCGGTCTGGTTGTCATCGATGGCACTGGATTGGTACGCCGCGCGCTGGTAGGCCAGGTTCACCAACGCCGGCGGAGATTGCTCCGCGCTCAATCGGTCGGACATGGACGGGAGAAGTGTTAACAGACACAAGACCGGGGCCCGGACGAGCTGCGAGACGCCGGGGGATTGGCAGGAAGCCATGGTCCACGAAAAGGAACAAATCCCGGGCAAGGCAAGCTTGCCAGAGCTCGCCAAAACCAACACCACGTCAAGGGACTGATCATTCGTTCGGTTTTCGCCATGGCCAATCTTTCCCTTCGCGATCCAGCCCTCCCCCGGCTCGTGGCCGTGCTTCCGACCCGCGTTCGTCGCAGCTACCGCGGTGGCATGCTGCTCGATCGCCTGGAAGGAAGTGCCGCGGCGGCCGACTCCGATCGACCCGAAAGCTGGATCGCGTCCACGATCGAGGCCGCCAACCCCGGGCTGCCGCCCCAGGTCGCGGAGGGGCTCACGCGCCTCAAGCTGGCCGATGGCACCGAAGCGACCCTGGCCGCGCTCATCGCCCGCGCGCCGGCTTTTTACCTCGGCGCCCGGCAGGTCGGGGCCGTGGGAGCGCAGCTGGGCTTCCTGGCGAAACTGCTCGATTCGGCAACGCGTCTGCACGTGCAGGTCCATCCGACTTCCGCCTTCGCCCGGGAGCATCTGGGCGCGCCCTTCGGCAAGCTCGAGGTCTACTACGTGCTCGCGGTTCGCGACAGTGTCGCGGGCCATATCCGATTGGGCTTCCAACGCTCGCCCGAACGCGACCGATGGAAGCGCATCATCAAGGAGCAGAATATCGCCGCCATGGATGCCTGTTTCGACCGCATCCCGGTGCAACCCGGCGAGACATGGATGGTGCCGGGCGGCCTGCCGCATGCGATCGGAGGAGGTGTCCTCTTGGTGGAGGTGATGGAGCCGAGCGACCTGGTCGTGCGCTGCGAGTTCGAGCGGGAGGGGGTGATCGTTCCGCCCGAAGGCCGGTTCATGGGGCGCGGCCTGGATTTCTGCCTCGATGTTTTCGACTACGGGGAATACTCGGCCGCGGAAGTCCGCCGGCGGTCGTGCCTGACTCCCACGCGCCTGTTGCACGAACCGGGCTGGACCGTCGACCGCCTGGTCGGCTGCGATCGCACAAGCTGTTTTGAGATCTGCCGAATCCGGGCGGATCGCGAGGGCGGGTGGGCCAACGACGGACGATGTGCGCTCGCAATTGTCACGCGCGGTTCGGGCGTCGTTGCCGTCGGCGACGAACAGGTCGCCTTGAATTTCGGCGACAGCTGTTTTATCGCGGCCGCCGGCGAGGGGCTGAGCTTTTCCCCCGGCGCGCCGGGCGGCGAACTCCTCCTTTGCCAGCCGGCGGCGCCGGCTTGAGCGGTATCGATTCAATAAATTCCGATCTCACTCGTGGAGAATGACGCCATCAGGTGATCGATGTAGGAAGCCTGCTTGCGCGTTTGACCAGCTCATTCGTTCGACCGGCTCAGGATGACCCTGAGCGGAGGCGATTGGGTCAGGGCCCCGAGACATCTTTCGAGGGGCAGGCAACTTTCACCGGTGGCTTGCTCAAAGAAGTGACGGGGCGAAGTGGCGCGGTCTGTCCGCAAAACGCGTTGGGCGCGTTGGGGACAACGCGCACCACCATCGTCATTTCCTCCCGTAAGGTTTAACAGCGGAAGATCGTTCGCAGAATTCAGCTGCGGTTCAACTCCACCCCTTTAGGAGGCTATCGGACTTCCATCCGGCCAGCCTCCTATGAGCAGCCTGAAGGGCTCGAAGCCCGACAGGCTGCTAGGGTTGGCGTTCGTTGCCCCAGAGGGTCGGGCTGCTGCCGTGCGCCTTGCGCCAGGCGTCCCGCCAGAGATGAATGTCGGAGGGGGTGATGGCCGGCATCGGCTGGCGCTCCTGCTTCGTGAAGGACCGGGGCAGGGGGCTGGCGGTGTCCTGGTACCAGTAGGCGACCGAGGCCAGATCGAGCGTCAGGTTGTCGTTGTCGCCGTGCTCGATCGTATAGCGGCAGGATTTCTCGAAGTAGATCGGGTCGGCGATGTGGAAGCGGTACAGATGGGTGCGCCCCAGCCAGCCGGTCTCGTTGTTCACCCTGGCGTATCCGAAATACGGATGCTGGAACAGCTCCTTGGGCGACCACGAGGTGTTGAAGTAGTCCTCCGTCCCGGTGCCGTTCAAGGTGGGCAGCGTGTCGCCGTCGATGAAGATCATCTCGTCGCCCTCGCCGTACCACATGGTGCTGGGGCAATTGACGTAGTAGTTGACGCCGACGAGGTGACCCCGGCCCTTGATGTCGGCGAAGACGTAATTGCGTTTGCCGTCCAGGTTCTTGCCGGACGGGCCCAGCAGCCCCCACTCGTTCTCCCCGCCGGGGAGGGCCTCGGTGATCCGGTGGTTGTACCAGGCGTGGAACCGGCCGAGATCCGGGGGAAGCCGGAAAACCTCCTCGTAATCGATGTTGAAGTAGAGGGCGTCGATTGCGCGCCCGCTCTGATTCTCGATCTCGATCCTCGCCCCTTCGGCAAAGGGCATGGCAAAGTAACTCACGTAGGACTTTCCCCAGCCCGGGGTGACGGCCAGGGGCGCGCTCACAAAATTATAGGCCTCGCCCCAGCCATTGCCAAAGAACGCCCCGATCGGCGCCTCGACCGAGGGGAACGGTTTTCCGTCCCAGTACATCCGGATGATGACGTCGTTGCGGTTCAACGTGTCCGCCCCGGGCGCCAGCGTGAGCCAGATGTGGGTGATGATGCCGGCGCCTTTCACGTCCATGATGTTCAATTTCGCGCCGTCGGCGATGTTGCTGATGTTGTCGGCGTTGCCGCCGGTGCGATCGTAGCTGCTGACGCGCCGGGACTTGAGGCCGGGGCGGATCTGGGCGAGTCCGACGAATTCACCCGCCGGTTCCTGGGCGGGCAGAAGCGTGGAGGCCAGAAGAACCGCGGCCAGCGGGAGCAAGAGTTGGGTTTTCATGGGAGGGAAACGGAGGAGCAGCAGCTGCGTTCAGGGGTGAGGGATGTAATGGATGTCCCGGATGTCGATGGTGCCGCTGACGACCCGGACGAAGGGCCGGCCATCCTTGACGCCGACGGTGCCGTAGCCCGTCGCGGTGGCGAGGAAGCTGCGGCCATCGCCCGGGAGGGCCGGCTGCAGGTGCAGCACGCGGTCGACCGCGTCGTAGCGCGCGCCGCCGAGGGCCTGGAGCAGGGCGAAGGAGGCCAGCGCCCGGGCGTACCAGTGGCCGCATTCGTATTCGTCGAATGGATTCCGGTCCCGCCCGTCGTAGCGGGCCCGGAGCGCGCGGACGACCGCCAGGCCTTCCGGCACCAGGCCGGCGAAGACGAGGCCGCACGCGACCTGGTACTCGATGCCCGTCCAGACCTCATCGCTGTAGGGGAACGGCAGCGACCGCTTGTCCCCGTCCGGCCAGGAACACAGGATCAGGCCACCTTCGCGGCCGCAGGCGTACGTTGGCCGCTGGGTGTTGACGTGGTCCGACAGGTCGGCCTTGAAGTTGTGCTGATAGACGGACCCGAGGGCTGTGCGGACCTTGGACGCATCGACGAGGCCGCCCAGGCCGCAGACCTGGGCCTCAAACTCGCCCAGCAGCTGGTCGGAGAGACAGCCGGTGCCGTACTGGTATTTCGGCCCTTCCTGCCGACAGAGCTCCAGCGCCTCCGGGGAGGTGTAGACGCCCTTGAGCTGCCCGGGGTCCTCGAGCGGGGGTTTGGCCCGCAG
>CAVRNM010000291.1:0-8133 GCA_963722225.1 uncultured Verrucomicrobiae bacterium | reverse complement strand
GCTGTTTATGTGTCTTGTACTTTAGCGACTACGTGTTGCTCGCGATCCTGGCCTTCATGGACGAGTGGTCGCTCTTCGCCGAGCGCAATGGCATCGACCTGAAGAAGGTCATCGAGGCGATCAAGGTGCGTCCGACGCACTCGAACATGCTTTTCCCGGTCCGGGCATCGGCGGGTATTGTCTGCCCAAGGACGGCGGGCTGGGGGTCTGGGCCTACAAGCACATCTTCGGCTGGGAGGACCAGATCTTCAAGATCACCCCGCTGGCGATCGACATCAACGACACCCGGTCGCTGCATGCGCCGCAGCTGGTGCGCGACGCCCTGCGCAACATGGGCAAGCCCCTCGCCGCCTCTGAGATTCTGCTCCTCGGCGCCGCCTATCGGGAGGACGTGGGTGACACGCGCTACAGCGGATCGGAGATCATGGTGCGCAAGCTCACGGAGATGGGCGCCAACGTCCGGGTGCACGATCCGTACCTGGACCACTGGTGGGAACTCGAGGCGCAGGACACCTATCCGCACCCGGGTTACAGCGCTGCGCGCTTCTTCCACCGGCAGGGCCGCTCAAGGACCTTCGCCTCGAGAAGGACCTGTGGTCGGCGATGGAAGGCGTCGACGTGATCGTCCTCGCGGTGCGCCACGAGCCCTATTTGAAGCTGGATCCCGACGCCGTCGTCAAGCATGTCGGCCGGCCGTTCGCCCTCGTCGACTGTTTCTGCATCCTCGACGACGACCGGATCCGCCGCTACCTGGAGTTGGGCTGCGAGGTCAAGGGCATGGGCCGTGGTCATATCAAGCGGATCAAGGATGGTCTGGCCGCCCGAAATCCGCGCTGAGCCGGAACGATGCGGAAGCTATGGAACATGGATTACGCGGATCCGGAAGGTTCTGTCCGGGCCATTGGTAGAGGCTGTCCGAAAAGTCCGGCAAGAACCGTTGGGGCGCAGGCTTACCCATTCGACGAGCTCAGGGTCCCGAGCCGGTCGAGGGACTGCGCCCATTCTCGACGGGCGCGACAAGTTCGCGCCCCTGTTATGATTGCGCCGCAGAATTGAGGATCAACCGACTTTTTCGGACAGCCTCTGGTTAAATTCGTCACCACGAAGGATCATCAGCCATCGCCGGAGCTATGGCTGGCAGGCAGAAAGCTCAAAGATCGGCCTTTGTGCTCCAGGTGCTCTTTTGCAGCTGGGGCTCCACTCGGACTGATCAGCGGAAAACTTTATCATGAAACAACTCTTGAACCGGAAAGGGGAGGTGGTGGTTGGAGATGTGCCGGCGCCATGCGTGGGCGCGCGAAACATCCTGGTGCGCGTCCATCACTCGTGTGTTTCCGTCGGGACGGAACTGTCGGGCATCCAGTCATCGGCCCTGCCGCTCTGGCGGCGGGCGCTGAAGCAGCCGCAGCATGCGAAACGGGTGCTGCAACTGATGCGCGACCAGGGAGTCCGCCGGGTTTTCAACCGGATCTCCGGCATGCTTGATGCGGGCATGCCGCTCGGGTATTCCGCCGCCGGGTGCGTCGTGGCGGCGGGCGACCTGGTGACGGGTTTTGCGGTGGGCGACCGGGTGGCCTGCGCCGGCGCGGGCGTGGCGAACCACGCCGAACTCATCGACGTGCCGGTGAACCTGGCGGTGCGCCTGCCGGAGGGGCTGGGCACGGCGGACGCGAGCACCGTGACGCTGGGCGCAATCGCGATGCAGGGCGTGCGGCGGGCGACGCCGACACTGGGCGAGACCTTTGTCGTTTTCGGCCTCGGGCTCCTCGGGCAGATCACCCACCAGCTCCTGCGGGCCAACGGTTGCCGGGTGATCGGCACGGATCTCGCCGCCGACCGCGTCGAGCTCGGCCGCTCCCTCGGCCTGGCTTTCGGGATCGACGGCTCCGAGCCGGATGTCGCCGGCCGCGTGCGCCAGTTGACCGGCGGTCAGGGCGCGGATGGTGCGATCATCACCGCGGCGGCGGCCGGCAACAGCGAGATCATCGCGACGGCGATGCGCTGCTGCCGCCGGAAGGGGCGGGTGGTGATCGTGGGCGACGTCGGCCTGGACCTGCAGCGGCAGGAGTTCTACGCCAAGGAACTCGATGTGCTGATCTCGTGTTCCTATGGGCCGGGACGGTACGATCCGGCGTACGAAGAAGAAGGGCAGGACTACCCGCCGGCCTACGTGCGCTGGACCGAGAATCGCAACATGGAGGAGTATTTGCGGCTGCTGGCCGACGGTCGCGTGGACCTGCGTCCGCTCCGGCCCGGGCGTTCCCCCTGGAGCGCGCGCCGGAGGCCTACGGGGCGCTGCGCGATCCGGGCCGGAAGCCCATGATGGTCGTGCTGGCCTATCCCGTGGACGGACCCGGGCCGGCAAAAACGATCGCGCTGGCCGGGGGATCCGCCACGCGCCAGGAAGGCCGCATCCGCGTGGCCTGTGTCGGCGCCGGCGGCTTCGCGCAAACAATGCATCTTCCAAATCTGCTGAAACAGCGCGACCAGTTTGAGGTTGGCACGATCTGCAGCCGCACCGGATCGAATGCGCTGGCGGCGGCCAAACAGTTTGGGGCCGCCACGGCGACCTCCGACTTTGGCGACGTGGTGAACGACCCGAACATCGATCTGGTCCTCATCTGCACGCGCCACGACCTGCACGCGCGCCTGGCGCTCGCGGCGCTGCGGGCCGGCAAGCACGTGCTTTGCGAAAAGCCGCTGGCCCTGACGGACGGGGAGATCGACGAGATCGAGCAGTTCTTTGCCTCCGCGACCGGCCCCAAACCAGTGCTCATGGTGGGTTTCAACCGCCGGTGGTCGCCGGCGTTTCAGGCCGTCCGCGCGGCGCTCAAGGACCGGACGGCGCCGCTGGTGGCGCATTACACGATGAACGCCGGTTACATCCCGCTCGACCGTTGGGTGCACGGGCCGGAAGGCGGCGGGCGCAACGTCGGCGAAGCCTGTCACATCTACGACCTGTTCTCCGCCCTCGTCGGCGCGCCCTGCACGGATATCCAGATGGCGGGCATTCCGGCCCAGGGACGGCAGTGGGCGCGCAACGACAATTTCTCGGCCACGCTGACGTTCGCCGACGGCTCGGTTTGTTCGCTCCTTTACACGGCGATGGGCTCCAAGGCCCACCCCAAGGAGCAGCTGCAGGTGTTCAGCGAGGGCAAGGTTGTCGTCCTCGAGGATTACAAGTCGGTCAAGGTGCTCGGCGCCAAGGCGAAGGGCTGGCGCGGCATTACGCAGGACAAGGGACAGGAGGCCGAGCTGGCCGCGCTGGCGGGGATGATCCGGGACGGCATGCCCGCGAGCTTTCTCGAAGGGCAGCTGGCGGTCTCCCGAATCACCCTGGAGGCCGAGCGCCGGCTGATGCGGCGGGACCCGGATGCGGCGTCATGAGGGTTTCTTTTTGTGCGCCCTGTGCTTTCTGTGGCCAAAGCTCGATTCGGATTCCCCACGCAAAGTTCGCCAAGGACAATACGGGCGATCATCAGGACTCCAATCCATCTGAGCCTTCGCGGCCATTGCGGCCTTTGTGTGAGAAGTCCGGAGCCGCGCCAGCAATCTGCGGTTGAACTGCATGGTCTCGGCTGAGGCGGCATCCTACCTTGCGATGTGATTTGTCCCTATGTGCGGCATAACAGGCTTCCTTTCTTTTTCTCCTCAGGCGCGGCTTGAACGCGAGGTGCTCGTGCGCATGCGCGACACGATGGCCCATCGCGGTCCCGATGGCGCGGGGCTCTGGCTTTCGCCGGACGGGGGCGTGGGCCTGGCTCATCGCCGGTTGTCGATCATTGACCTGGCCGCGGCCGCGGACCAGCCCATGGGCTCGAACGACGGCCTGGTGCAGCTGGTCTTCAACGGCGAGATCTACAACCACGCCGAGATTCGCCGGGAGCTGATCGCCGAAGGCGTCACCGGCTGGCGGACGGACCACAGCGACACCGAGGTGTTGTTGCGGTCGTATCTGCATTGGGGCATCGCCTGCCTCGACCGTTTCCGCGGGATGTTCGGGTTTGGCCTGTGGGACGGGCGCACCCGTGAGCTGTGGCTGGTGCGTGACCGCCGGGGCGTGAAACCCGTCTATTGGGGGATCCACGGCGGCCGCCTGACGTTTGCGAGCGAGATCAAGGCGCTTCTGCAGGTTCCCGGGCAGCCGCGGGAGATCGATCACCAGGCGCTCTACCATTACCTTTCCTTTCTCACGACGCCGGCGCCGCAGACGCTTTTCCGGGGCATCCGCAAGCTTCCGGCGGGCGGATTGGTGCGCGTGACGGCGGACGGCCGGGTGGAAGAGCGCCTGTGGTACGATTTGCTCGACCAGATCCGGCCCGTGCGGGAGCAGACTGAGGAAGAGGTCGCGAAACGCCTGCTGTCGGAGCTGCGCGAGGCGGTGAAGCTGCGCAAGGTGAGCGATGTGCCGGTGGGGGTGTTTCTATCCGGCGGCATCGATTCCAGCACGAACGCCGCGCTGTTTGCCGCGGGCGAATCCAGCCGCGTCAAGACCTTCTGCATCGGATACCAGGGCAGCGATACCTATACCAACGAAACCGGCTATGCCCGCATGATGGCCGAGCGGGTGGGGGCCGAGCACCACGAACTCCTTCTGACCGTCGATGATTTGATCGGGTTCATCCCGCGGATGATCGAGCTGCAGGACGAGCCGATCGCCGATCCGGTGTGCGTGCCCGTTTATTACGTCTCCAAGCTGGCCCGCGACAACGGCGTTGTGGTGGCGCAGGTGGGCGAGGGGAGCGACGAGCTATTCTGCGGATACGACAGCTGGCGAATCTACCTGCGGTTGGCGCGGTTGAACGACCTGCCGCTCCCGGCGGCGGTGAAACGGCTCGGCCTCGGCTGCGCGCGAGCCCTCGGCAAGGGATTGAGCCCGCACTATGAACTGCTGCGCCGCGGTGCGGCGGGCGAGCCGGTTTTCTGGTCGGGGGCGGAGGCGTTTCGCGAGGCGGAGAAACAGACGCTGCTCGGACCCGCCCTGCGGAACGAACTGCGCGGCTGCTCCTCGTGGGAGGCGGTTCGGCCGCTGTGGGAGCGGTTCGGGCGTTCGGGGGTGGAGCAGTCGCACCTGAACTGGATGACCTACGCCGACCTCTCACTGCGCCTGCCGGAGCTTCTGTTGATGCGCGTGGACAAGATGAGCATGGGCGTGAGCCTGGAAGGCCGCGTGCCATTCCTTGACCACCGGTTCGTCGAGTATGCAATGGGCATTCCGACGGCGATGAAGCTCTCGGGCGGCGAGTCGAAGCACATTCTGAAGCGGGCGGTGCGCGGCCTGATTCCCGACACGATCATCGACCGGCCCAAGCAAGGATTTGGCGTGCCGGTGCACGAATGGTTCGCCGCCCGGCTGGGCCCGCAGATTCGGGCCAGCGTGAACCGCTTCGTCCGCGAAACGGAGCTGCTCGACGCCGCGGCGGTCGATGCGGTGCTCCGGGCCGGGCGCGGCACGGACGCGTGGTATCTGTACAACCTGGCCGAATGGTGGGCCCGGTACATCGCCGGGCGTTGATCATGACCAACCCGATCGGACTTCGCCGGATCATGGCCCAGGGAGCCTCGGTCGCCCTGACCCGTTTCGCCCTGATCGGCGTATCGTTCGCCAGCTCGATCGTTGTGGCGCGGGCGCTACCTCTGGCCGAACGGGGGAAACTCGGGTTGTTGATTGCAGTGTCGACCCTCGCCGTGCAGTTCGGCAATCTCGGTTTGCCCGTGGCCAACACTTACCTGGTGGCCCGGCACCCGCACTTGTTGGCCGCGCTGGTCGGGAACACGGTCCGAGCTTTTCTCACCATTGCCGTGCTGCTGGCGCTGTTTTGTGCCGCGGGACTTCACCTGATCCACGCCTGGTCATCACTTTCGGGCGCAGCCGGTCTCATGGTCTGGCTCGTGGCGATTGCCGGACTGGCCCAGCTTCTCGTGCAAAATCTTCTCGTTGGACAGTTTCGCTTCAACTCGAGCAATGGGGTGGAGATGGTTGCCCGGCTGGGGATGATTGTCGGCATGCTGCTGTTGTGGCCGCTCGGCGGCACAACCGCCGTCCGGTTTGCCGGTGTTATCACGGTCTTCACAGTCGTGGCGACCGGCTGGGGTTTTCACGCGGCGGAAATTCGGCTCGTTTTGCCGGAGTGGGACGGGCGGCTTTGGCGGCGGCAATTACAGGTTGGAGGGCGCGCCTATGTGGCCTGTATCGCCTCGTTTGTGCTCAGTCGTCTGCCGTTGTATGCGGTGGAATCGCGCGGCGGACTCGACGGTCTGGCATATTATTCCCAGGCGTTGAGCATCGCCGACACGATGCTTGTGATTCCCATCGCGCTCGGGACCGTTTTGTTCCCCAACCTCGCATCCACCCGGGAAGCAAGCACGCGGATCCGCTCAACCTTGCGGCTTGCGGGGATTACGACCGGCCTGATGCTCTTGGCCGCCGCCGCCGCAGCTTTGCTTGGGCCGGTCTTGCTGCCGCTGGTTTATGGCCGGGCGTACGCGGCGAGCATGCCAGTTCTCTTCGGCATGCTCCCGGGCGTCATCGCCCTCGGTGTGTGCAGCGTGATGCAGAATGCCCTCAGCGCCAATGGTTATCCCTGGGCCGCTGTCGCCTCTCCAATCGTCGGTGTCATGGCGGTCAGTATCGGCCTGTGGGCGACCGGTTCGGTGGTCGGATGCGGCTGGGCCTACAGCGCCGGGGCAGTGGTGATGCTGGCGTGCAGTTCGCTGGGCTGGTGGATTCACCGACAGGATTGGGCTGAAATACCAACACCGCCGGCTTTGTCGGCCGGTGGGGCAGATTTTTGATGGCCGCGGACACTGACATTCTCGTGCTCACGCTTTACCCGCTTTCGGCGGGCTATCGATCGCTGCTGGAAGGGCGGCTCGGGCCCGGGCTTTCCTACCGGTTGGTATCGGATTTGCGCCACGGTGGCGTACGCAACCTTCTCCGCCATTTGCTGGGCAGCCATTGGCGCCGGGTTATTGTTCCGTACGAAGTGCTTGAAGCTGTCAGCGTTCTTTCCGCTGTGCAGCTGTTGGCAGTGGCACATAAATTCCCGCGGGTGGAGGTTTGTGACCCGGAAGGTAATTTTCGGCGGATTAACTACTACGATATTGCAACCGGGTTTGGCGGACTCGTCCTTGCGTCCCTGCATGGCGCGTGGGCGCGTTTTCGTTGCAATCGCAGTGCGCGCGAATATCTGCGGAAGCCGCGACCACGATTGGCTGTGACCGAGGGGATGCAGCGCGTCCTCTACATGAAGAACAACCTCTGGTTCGGGTTGCGGGCCGGGGGTAGTGTTGGCCACGTATCTGGCGTTATCAATGCCTTCGTGGAGCTGGGTCACTCAGTCCGTTTTGTCTCACCGGAATCGCCTAGATGCCTCTCTCCGGCGGTGCAGACCCGGGTGGTGCCAGTGTTCAGTCATTTTGCGGTTCCGCCGATGGTGAACTGGTTCCGCTTGCATGGTTATGCGGTGAGCACCGCTTTGAAAACGGCCCGGGAATTCAATCCTACCGTTGTCTACCAACGATTGTCGCTCGGTGACTGGAGCGGTGTCGAGGTCGCTGATGCGCTGAACGTACCGTTGGTGGTCGAGTACAACGGTTCGGAACTTTGGATCGCGCAGAATTGGGGAAGAAAAGGTGGCGTGACAACTGGGCTGGCCGCGGCAGAGAAAGCCATGTTTAAGCGGGCGGATCTGGTCTTTACGGTCTCACGACTATTGTGCGATGAGCTGCTGGCCCGCGGAGTGGAGCGATCGCGTGTCGCCTGGTATCCAAACTGCGTTGACGCGACGGTTTATGATCCGGCCGTGGTCGCTGACGGGGATCGAACAAGGGCCCGGGGCGATCTCCGGGCGGAACCGGGTGATTTCGTTTTTCTTTTCTTAGGCACATTCGGCGTCTGGCATGGTGCAGAGGTGTTCGCCCGCGCCGCGGCCCTGCTCTCCCGCGACGCGGATTGGATGCGCCGTAACAAAGTACGTTTCGCGTTTGTCGGCGACGGCAAGACCCGGCCACAGTGCGAGGAGATCATCCGGCAAGAGCCCTCTGCAACGGCGCGGACGGTATTCACCGGCTTGGTGCCTCAGCACGAGGCGCCGCTTTACCTGGCTGCGGCCGACGCGTTCGTCTCCCGCA
>CAVRNM010000290.1:0-3418 GCA_963722225.1 uncultured Verrucomicrobiae bacterium | reverse complement strand
TGGAGACAATCATCTGCCGCGACTGGTCAATCGCGTGGAGGAGGCCCGGCATGAGATAGGCCAGGCTCTTGCCCACGCCGGTGCCGGCTTCGAACAGCAGGACTTCATCGCCGGACATTGCCCCAGCCACAGCCCGGGCCATCTGCTCCTGCTGCGGACGGTGCTCGAGTTCGAGCGCTTGCTGGAGCCAGCCGCCCTCCGCGAACGCCTGTGCGACCAGGCCCGGCATCTGGCTGGGCGGAGGCGGGGGGGATCCAGGGTCGTCGCGGAGTCCGATCATAATTGAGATTGAGACCGACCAGCAATGAATTGTGCGTGGCGCAGAGCAATTGGATTTGCGCTTTCAAGGCGACGGCAAAATCTAGTCCTATTTGCACAATCCAGGGGCAAACCTGCGTGGAGCGGCTTGTTCTCAAGACGCTCGAGGCGCGTTGAGGCCAACGCGCGCCACCAATCTTCTCTGTTAAGAAAAATCTGGTCAATCGCCGCATGTCTACTGAGGCACAACCGGTCCCCTGGATTGAGGAGTTGGTGACCTTTCTTCGGGCCCAGCCGGATATCCGTGCCGTGCGCGTGGATCCGACGGGGAAAAAACTGTCCGTGGCCACTCTGGGCGACATCGACCCGGCGGCGGTGCATGCCAGCGTGGCGGCGACGATCGCGGCGATCGAAGCGCGGCTGAGGGACGGCGCCCGGCGCGCCGGCGGCGCGGTGCCGCCGGGCTATGTGTTCCGACAGACGGGCGCGGCGACGGAGGTGGCCCGGGCCAGTTGCTCAACGGCGGAAAGGCTCTGGCTGTGGCGCGAGTACTCCTGGCCCGACCTGGCGCGGGCCGCGGAATCCCAGGCGCCGGAGTGGAGGCAACTCGCGTCCCTGGCCACGACCTGCGGCGGACTGGGGATCGTCGCGTTTGTCGGGGACCATTTCTGGGGTGCACCCATGGCGCTGACGCGAGGGCTTTATCTGGTGGCGATTCTGACCGGCGGGTGGGACGCCGCCAAAGACACCTGGGAGAAGCTGAGCAGCCTGAAGCTGGACATTCACTTCCTCATGCTCGCGGTGGCGGCGGGAGCCATGGCCATCGGGGCCTGGGGCGAGGCGACGCTGCTGCTTTTTCTGTTTTCCGCCTCGGGTGCGATGGAGGAGTTCGCGCTCGACCGGACGCATCGCGAAGTAAGCGCGTTGCTCAAGGCTTCGCCGAAAAATGCGACGCTTGTGCGGCCGGACGGCAGCCAGCACGAGGTCCCGACTGAGCAGATCGGCGTCGGCGACCACGTGTTCGTGAAGCCGGGCGAGATGTTCCCGGCGGACGGCGATGTCGTCAAAGGCAAGACGGCGAGTGACGAGTCGACGCTCACCGGCGAAGCGCAGCCGGTGGAGAAGAACCCCGGGGAACCGGTGTTCAGCGGCACGCTCAATCTGTGGGGCGCGGTCGAGGTGGTCGTGCGGCGCCTGCCCGGCGAGAGCACCTTGCAGAAGATCATCCGGCTCATCCAGACCGCGCAGAAACTCAAGGCGCCCAGCGAGCGGTTCACGGACAAGTTCGGCGCCGGATACACGTTTCTTGTCCTGGGGCTGACGGCCGTCATGTTTTTCGTCTGGTGGCTGGGGTTTCGTCTGCCGCCCTTTGACAACACTGCGGAGCACACCTCCGCCTTTTATCGCGCGATGACGCTGTTGGTCGTCGCCAGTCCCTGCGCGCTGGTGCTGTCGATTCCCTCTGCCATCCTCGCCGCCATTGCGTGGGGCGCCCGCAACGGCATCCTGTTTCGCGGGGGCGCGGCCATCGAGAAACTGGCGGAGGTGGACCTGGTGGCGCTGGACAAGACCGGCACGCTGACCACCGGAGAGCTCACGGTGGTCGGCGTCGAGAGTTTCCCGGCCGGCCGGGAGCAGGAGATCCTGGAGCTGGCGTATGCGCTGGAGATGAATTCGCAGCACCCCATCGCCCGGGCCGTGACGCGGCATGGCCGGAAGCACGGCGTGCGCGAATTGCAGGTGGAGGAGTTTGCCTCCATCACAGGGCAGGGCTTGCGCGGACGGCACGATGGCGCCTCGGTGATGCTGGGCCGCCGCGAGTTGTTGGAAGAGGGGCCGCTCGCGGGCTGGGCCAGGAGTCTGCCTCCCGCCTCGGCGGAGCTGACGGAAGTGTGGGTGCTGGCGCATGGTCTCATCGGCCGGGTGCTGCTGCAGGATGAAATTCGCACGCAGTCGCGCGACGTCCTGGCCCGGTTGCGCGCCAGCGGTATTAGGACGGTGATGCTCACCGGCGATCGCAGCCACGCGGCGGAGGCCGTGGCCCGGGAACTCGGACTGGACGAGGTCAGGGCCGGACTTTCGCCCGAGGGCAAGGTGGCGGCGATTCAGGCGTTCCGCGCGCAAGGCTACAAGGTGGCGATGGTCGGCGATGGGGTGAACGACGCGCCGAGCCTCGCCGCCGCCCATGTCTCGGTGGCGATGGGGGCGCGGGGCAGCGATGCGGCGCTCGAACAAAGCGAGGTCATCCTGATGAACGACCGGATCGATAATTTCCTCGCGGCCGAGCACCTCAGCCGCCGCGCCCGCCGGATCATCCGGCAGAATCTCGCCGTCGCGCTCGGCGTGGTGGTGATCATGGTTCTGGCGGCGGGACTCGGCGTAGTCCCGTTGACGGTCGGCGTCTTCGCCCACGAAGGCAGCACGGTCGTGGTTTGCCTGAACAGCCTGCGGCTGCTGTTCGGGCGGAATGGGTGAAGCGGACCTCATGGTGTCGGGGTGATTCGCGTCGGCAGCTCCGCGAGGTTGTGGGGCGGGGTTCGGCGACCCCGCCCTACAATCAACGGCGGCCCGTCCGATCGGAATCGGGCGGGCGTTGATTCCGCCGGGCTCGTCCCAGAATCATTGGCGGCCATTTCGGGCTTTATCCGGGAGGCCGGATCGGGCCATGATCGAGAATGCACCGCCGCCACTTCCTGGGAAAGTGCGGGCTGATCGCCTTTGGCGCGCTGGTCCCGGCGGCCCGGCGCACCCTGGCCACTGATCGAGCCCCCTCCTCACCTTTGCCCCCAATGCCTGCCTCCGCCTCCGATTCCATCCGGCCGTCATGCCGCCCTCCGCCGGCCGGGCGCACCTTTGTCAGTCCGGCGGTCGAGGCGCGGATTGCCGCCGTGCGCAGCCGGGTCGGCAACGCAGAACTGGCCTGGTTGTTCGAGAATTGTTACCCCAATACACTCGACACGACGGTGACCTTCCAGGACGGACTCGAGGGGGCGGACACGTTCGTTATCACCGGTGACATCCCCGCGATGTGGCTGCGCGACTCGACCGCGCAGACGCGCGTGTACCTGCCGCTGGCGAAGGAGGACGCCAGGCTGCGGCAGTTGTTCCGCGGACTGATTCGCCGGCAGGCGAAGTGCATCCTGCTCGACCCCTATGCCAA